>JAZPZK010000049.1:0-8535 GCA_045544675.1 Acutalibacteraceae bacterium | reverse complement strand
CCATACCGTAGGTGCCCTGATACTGAATGTTGTGAATAGTGAATACGGTCTTTATGCCGTGGTACCAGGGGTCCTTGCTGTAAAAGGCTGAGTAGAACACGGGTGTAAGTGCGCTCTGCCAGTCATTACAGTGAATAATGTCGGGCTTGAAATCGATAACGGGAAGAATCTCAAGCACGGCACGGGCAAAGAAGGTGAATCTTTCCGCATCGTCGTAGTGGCCGTAAATGGTATCTCTCTTGAAATAGTACTGATTGTCGATAAAGTAGTAGATGACACCCTCGTGCTTTGCCTGGAAGATACCGCAATACTGTCTTCTCCATGCAACGGGAACAGAAATATTTGTGATGAAGGTCATCTTATCCTTAAGTTCCTGCTTGATTGTGTCATACATCGGCATAACCACTCTGCAGCCGATGAGTCTTTTTCTTAATGCCTGGGGGAGTGAGCCTGCAACATCACCCAGACCGCCGCTTGCCATAAAGGGCAAGGCTTCACTGGTTACGTATAATACTTTCATTTTATTTTTTTCCTTTCAAGACGGATGTTAAGGAATCGGGGAGTAACAGGAATAACCCTTCCACCGCTGTCGCGGTCCCCCTTCCCTTTCAGGGCAGGCAAGTTAATTTGTCAATAAACAGTTACGCATTCTCGGCTCCCTTGAAAGGGGAGCTGTCAGCAGAGCTGACTGAGGGGTATAACCACGAAAACACACAAGATTGACCCTTACCGCTTGCCAATTTCTGATAAAACATTAAACCGTAATATTCTTTCCGACGTAAATCGGATAGGTTTCTGCGCCGCTGATTTCACGGGCGGGCTTGATTACAACATTCTTATCAAGGATAGCACAGTTTACCTTTGCATTGGCACTGATGTAGCAGTCCTGCATAAGAATTGAGTTTTTGACAACTGCACCCTCTGCAACGTAAACGCCTCTTGAGAGGATTGAGTTTTCAACAGTACCCTTGATTATGCAGCCGTCGGAAACGAGTGAGCCCGATGCCTTTGAGCATATGCCGTAAATTGCAGGCATATCGTCTCTTTCCTTGGTATAAACAGGCTTTCCTGCTGCGAAAAGATCTCTGTATTCGCCCGAAAGAAGCTGCATGCTGATATCGTAGTAGCTCTGAAGCGAATCGATTGTCTTTGCATAGGAATCAATTTTGTGGCCTCTGATGTTGAGGGCGTTTACCTTAGAAGCAACGATATCTCTTTCAAAACTCTTGTACCCCAGAGCTGCTGCCTCACGGATAAGCTGAAGAAGAAGCGCTCTTGACATAACGATGATGTTAAGAGAATAGTTGCAGGCGGTGTCGTTCTTTTCGCCTACTGAAACTGCAGTAATTTTATCACCGTCAAGCTCAAAGCTCATTGTGTTGTGAATCTTGGGAGCAACGCCTCTCTTATAGGCGATTGTAATATCTGCACCGGATGCGATGTGACCGTCGATAATTTCTGTGTAATCGAGATTGCAGACAACGTTACAGTCAGCCAGAAGCACATAATCCTTACCTGATTTTGAGATGTATTCGTTGATACCCTTGAGTGCTGCAAGTCTTCCTATGTAACCGTCAGCATATGTTGTGTTGAAGGGAGGAAGGAAGGTAAGACCGTCTCTTTTTCTTGAAAGGTCCCAGGGCTTGCCTGAGCCGAGATGGTCCATAAGTGACTGGAAGTTTGCCTTTGTGCTTACACCTACCTTGCCGATACCGCTGTTAACCATATTGGAAAGCACAAAGTCGATAAGTCTGTATCTGCCTGCAAAGGGTACAGAGCCCATAGTGCGTACACTTGTGAGCTCACTTAAATATTCATCGTATACATTTGAATATACAATACCTAAAACATTTGATGCGTACATTATTTAACCCCCTCTACGTCTGTGTCGATCATTTCCTTTGCCTTGACTGCGGCACCCTTGCCGATTGTTACCTTTTCACCGATAACGGTTACGCCCCAGTTATCAAGATTTTCGATTGCCTCGGGGCTTTCACCGATGTGAGCACCCTCTTCAATAACTGCGTTTTCGGCTACGATTGCATACTCTACAACCGCACCCTTCTTTACTGTTGTGCCGGGCATTATGATTGAGTATTTAACTGTTGCACCTTCTTCAACATTTACGTTTGAGAAGAGAATAGAGTAATCAACATTACCTGCTATGTAACAGCCCTCGCCGATCATTGAATTTTCAACCTTGGCGGTTTTTTCTATGAAGTGGGGAGGTGCAACGGGATTTCTTGAATAGATTCTCCAGCTGTCATCGGAAAGGTCAAGGTCAACCTTGGGATTGAGAAGATCAAGGTTTGCTTCCCAGAGACTTTCGATTGTTCCGACGTCCTTCCAGTAGCCGTCAAACTTATATGCAAACATTCTCTCGCCTGCCTGATGCATTGCAGGAATAACGTTGTGACCGAAGTCGTTGTGCGATTCGGGGTCTGCCTCATCGTCGATAAGGTACTGGCGAAGCTTGCTCCAGGTGAAGATGTAAACACCCATTGAAGCCTTGTTGCTCTTGGGATTCTTAGGCTTTTCCTCGAAAGCCGTGATTGAGCCGTCATCGTCTACAAACATAAGACCGAAGCGGGAAGCCTCCTCCCAGGGTACCTCAAGCATAGCGATTGTGCAGGTGGCATCCTTTTCCTTGTGATAACGGAGCATCTTGTTGTAATCCATCTTATAGATATGGTCACCTGAAAGAACAGCTACGTATTCCGGATTGTATCTGTCGATGAAGTTGATATTCTGATAAATTGCGTTTGCTGTACCCTTATACCATTCTGTGCCCTTAATCTGCTGATAGGGTGAAAGCACGTGAACACCGCCGTAGGAACGGTCAAGATCCCAGGGCTGACCGTTGCCGATGTAATCGTTGAGCTCGAGGGGCTGATACTGGGTAAGTATACCCACAGTTTCGATACCTGAGTTGATGCAGTTTGAAAGCGGGAAATCGATTATACGGTATTTACCGCCGTAGGGTACGGCAGGCTTTGCGATATTCTTTGTGAGTATGCCGAGTCTGCTGCCCTGTCCGCCTGCGAGAAGCATTGCGAGACATTCTGTTTTTTTGACCATTTGAATTTCCTCCTGTCGTTTTTTTATATTGGTTAATTATCAGTTAAGTGAGTTTTTCAGGGGATTAGGTAACCCTCTCCGTCAGATGCCTTGCATCTGCCACCTCTCCCTTTTGGAGAGGCACCCTCTCCGTCAGATGCCTTGCATCTGCCACCTCTCCCTGAGGGAGAGGCAAGAGAAAAGCAACTTAGCAAAAAGGATATATCCTGGCTCTCCCTTTGGGAGAGCTGTCACGGAGTGACTGAGAGGGTATCCCTTTGGGAGAGCTGTCACGGAGTGACTGAGAGGGCATCCCTTTGGGAGAGCTGTCACGGAGTGACTGAGAGGGTATCCCTTGCTACTTACTACTTTTCTTAGGCTTGTACTTAAGAAGCGTGAAGCTGAAGCCGGGCAAATCAAGAGTGATGCTGTTATCGAAGCCGTGCATAGGCACCTTCTTTGAGGTTGCTCTCTTACTGCCCTTGCCCTCGCCGCCGAATTCCTCGGCATCAGAGGAAAGGATAACCTCGTATACACCCTCCCTTTCCACACCGAAGGAGTATTTCTCCCTCATAACCGGCGTGAGATTACATACTGCCACAAGCTCGTTGCCTTTTTTGTCTTTTCTTGCGAATGCGATAACACTGTTCTGATTATCGTCACTCACGAGCCACTTGAAGCCCTCCCAGCTGTAATCAATTTCCCAGAAGGCGGGATTTTTAAGATAGATGTGATTGAGCTTCTTTACGTATTCCTTGAGCTGACGGTGCTTTTCGTAGCCGAGAAGCAGCCAGTCAAGCTCGCTGTCGTATTTCCATTCGATAAACTGACCGAATTCCTGACCCATAAAGGTAAGCTTCTTACCCGGGTGAGCCATAAGGTATCCGAGGAATGAACGTATACCGCTGAATTTATCCTCATATTCTCCCGGCATTTTGCCTATAAGTGAGCATTTGCCGTGAACAACCTCATCGTGTGAGATGGGGAGAATGAAATTCTCGGAAAATGCATAGAAGAAGGAGAAGGTGAGAAGATTATGGTTATACTTTCTTGAAAGACCGTCCATTGAGAAATATCTCAGGGCGTCATTCATCCAGCCCATATTCCATTTGAAGTTGAAGCCTAAGCCGCCTATATCCGTAGGCTTTGTAACAAGCGGCCACGCTGTGCTTTCCTCGGCAATCATCAGAGGATTGTTGAATTCACGGAAGATGCCCGAATTAAGCTTTCTTAAAAATTCAACAGCCTCAAGATTTTCGTTGCCGCCGTACTTATTGGCAATCCATTCGCCGTCCTTTCTGCCGTAGTCAAGATAAAGCATCGAAGCAACTGCGTCAACACGAAGTCCGTCAATGTGATATTTATCCATCCAGAAGGCGGCCGATGAGGTAAGGAAGGAAATAACCTCGTTTCTGCCGAAGTCGAATATCTTTGTGCCCCAATCCTTATGCTCGCCCTTTTTCGGGTCCTTGTATTCGTAGCAGGCTTCACCGTCAAAGTCAGCAAGTCCGTGCTCATCTCTCGGGAAGTGGGCAGGCACCCAGTCGAGAATAACGGAAATACCGTTCTGATGACACTTATCAACAAAGTACATAAGGTCATCGGGAGTACCGTAGCGGGAGGTTGCGGCAAAGTAGCCGATTACCTGATATCCCCACGAGCCGTCGAAGGGATATTCGCTCAGGGGCATAAGCTCAATGTGAGTGTAGCCCATATCCTTGACGTAGGGTACAAGACTTTCGGCAAGATCTCTGTAAGAATAAGGGTTGCCGTCCTCGTGAATTTTCCACGAGCCTGCGTGCACCTCATAGATATTCATCGGAGACTCGTAAACGTTTATATTCGCCTTTTCTTTTTGCCATTTGCTGTCCTTCCACTTGTATGAGCCCAGCTCATAAATCTTTGAGGCGGTCTCAGGCCTTGTCTGTGAGTGGAAGGCATAGGGGTCGCACTTGGCTGTTTTTTTGCCCGAGGGTGCCGTAACGAGGAATTTATAGCAATCGTACTGCTTTACACCGTCGAGGTAGCATTCCCACATTCCGGCGTCATTTATCTTTGTCATAACGCCCCTTGACTCGTCCCAGCCGTTAAAGTCACCTATAACGCTGACCGCCGCGGCGTGGGGAGCCCATACCCTGAATGAAAAAAGATCTTTTTCCTCAGGCACACGGTGAGCACCCATATATTCATAGGCCTTCATATTGTTGCCCTGATGAAACAGATATAAAGCAACATCGTCACCTGCCGGTTTCTTTTTTGACATTATCCCACCTCTTTCAGATAAAGATAGTTTTACACATAATCCATAATAGCACTAATGTGTTAAAAATTCAATAGTTTTTGTTATTCTGTTACAAGTTGATGAAAATTAAACGATAGGTTTTGTTTACATTGTCCAAGGATTTGTCGCTTATCCTTTACTGTGCAGATATATAAGAGGCGAAAAAAGTCATAAAAAGAGTGCGGCAACCGAAAAAAGGCCATCGGAGCTGTGCTCTGATGGCTTTTTTTGCACTGTTTTCTTCATTTCTGAAGCTCTGCATTGCAGTTCCTGTGCTTTTATTCACAGTCTTATTCGAAGAAGAGGTTGCCGTCGGCACTATGATTAAGTGAGCTGAAGAATTCGTCCTCATTCACAAGCTGCAGGAACACCTCTTTGTCCCTTTCAATTCTGCCGCCCTTAAAAATACCGTAGGTATAGGCGTAGCCGTCCTTGAACTCTTCCTCATAGCCGTAAAGGCTTGTGTAATACTTTGCAAAGAAGATTCTGGCTCTTTCCTCACCCTGTTCGGAAATCATATAAATGGATATTGTTTCATATAAGGTGTTTTCAAAGTCAACAGCCTCATAGATTTCCTTAGCTGTGTTTATCATATTTGCAGGAAGATTTTCATCAACCTTCAGATCAAGACCTATTCTGAGATTTGCGCCCTCATCCTCGATGAACCTTACCTTTGCTGTATGCTCTATTTCAGCCTTAACAGTCTCAGGAAGGTAGGTTGCCTCAAAAATACGGTCATCATCCTCAAAGCTGTACTGCTCAAGTGTGAGGAAAACATCAAGGGTATTTTCGTAAACCGCAAGGGTAAGCTCACAAAGCCAGCTTTCTGATGCATCAAGCTTTTCTCCGTTTGCATTACTGTCAAAAACGAACTTGCCCTTCTTGTCGGCACCCGCACTCAGAAGAGGCAGATTATTGTCGCTTTCAATAACGTAAACTCTTTCCTTTACGGATTTTTCAGCCGCAGCTGAAATATGTGAAAAGAGAGCCTTTGTGCTGTCGTCGGGTGCAGTAACCTCAAGAACAGGTGTACCGTTTTCATTTCTGACATTAAGATATTTTTCCGTACCATAGGTTGCAGGCATGCTTATTGAGCTGTAACCGCCTGTAAGACGGAGCCTTGAGGCACAAAGAGTGGTAAGAAGACCTGAATTCAGCTTACCTGCATCGGTAGAGACGACAATAAGATAGGGGTCATTTACTCCGAAGCCGAAAGCATAGGGCTGTCCGAGAGCATCAAGACGTGCCTTCATGCTTGCAACAGTATCGAGCCACTTACCCTCTGATATATCGCTGTAAGCAGAGCCCCTGTAGCTGATGGAAACTATATCTCCTTCAAGCTCCTTGCGGTTGCACTGATTCTTACCGGGACTGTCAATGGTGTTTACATCCTCCCACAGCGCATTCACGGCAACATTTACATTAAGGCAGTAAGCAGAATGCTCGGTTGTCATATTGTGCATAAGCACCTCGTTGAGATAGGGATGTCTGTCGTTGTTGAGAATGTAATAAACGTTATCCCTGTCGCTTGTGAAGGTGGTGAAATAGTAATAGGCATCGGAAATTTCAACCTTATCCTGAGCAAATACAATTATATCACCGTACGAATCAATAGCTTCCTTGTTGGCTTTTACAAAATCCTCTTTAAGAGTAACCTCTATGTATTCATAGTTTTCCGTATCAAGAACGTCCTTTTCGCTGACCTCAGGCTCACCGGGAATTTTACCCGTCAAAAGCTTCACCGATTCAATGTCATCGGCAGTTACCTCAACCTGAGGAATTTCGGGAGCCTCATCGTTCCAGAGAGTGGTTGTAAGATAAAGCTTGCAGGCTCTTGATACATAGCATTTGAGCATATCAGTTGCCGTAAGCTCACCGAAAAGCTCAAAGGGAACAATAAGCTCTATTTCATCGCCATTGACCTCTATAGAATATTTCTCGTCGCCGGCAATTATATCCATACGCTTTTCAACAATCTGTGCTGCTGCGCTGAATTCTCCTGCTGTCATATCCTCGGGAGCAGTAAGAGTTATACGGTATTTATCGGTTGTGTCGGAATACCAGAGATAATTATCAAGTGCCATTCCCCCGATGCCGATACCGATTGCACCTGCGAAAGACAGAGCTAAAATGATATTCACCGTCTGTCGGTTTATCATAAAGCTCTTTATCGCTTTGCGGCGCACTATAAGCAAAGGTAAAAGACCTGCGATTACCGCAACAGCAATTATGACGTATTTTATAATATCGGTAAGTCCTGTGAAGAAAAACGCACCGGTTGCACCTGCGGCACAGAGCAAAAGCCACAATCCGCAAAGGATAAGCTTAAGAGCGTAGCGGGGCTTTTTATCATCCTCACCGTCTTTATCATCTTTACCGTCTGTGTCATTTTTCGGAACTGCCTTTTCAATATCCGAAACAAGCTTCGCCACCTTTGAAGCATCATACTGAAACATACAGTGGATGGTGGCAAGATAATACTTGTTTGTGTCGCTGTATTCGGCACCGTCGAGCCTTATGGGAATAATAGGCACTTCACTTGCAAGAGCAAGCTGAATTTCACGGCTGACCTGACCGGATGCATTTGAGCTGTCGCTCGAAAGGAAAAGGAACGCAAGCGAGTTTGTAATCGCCTTTGAAATTTCTCCTGCCCACTCCTTGCCGTAGGGTATATCTCTTGGAGCAATCCAGCATTTCATACCGTTACTTTCAAGAGCATTACAGATTATTTCCGCCGTTTCGTGGTCCTTACTCGAATGGCTGATAAAAATTCTTTTCTCCATTTTTTACTCTCCGTAAAAGTAAATTTATTTTCGTTTCATTATATCATAGCTGATTTTATTTGGCAAGAGGCTGTGGAAGGAGTAAGAAATGCCCTTCGGGCATTTCAATTCGCAATTCGCAATGCGCAATGCGCAATCGCGGGTGAAGTTTTCTGAAACGGCAAGGTGCAGTCCGCCGAGTCGGAAAGCAGAAAAGTTCTTTGGTTACTCGGCTCCCTTGAAAGGGGAGCTGTCAGGACGAAGTCCTGACTGAGGGGTTTTCAATAGCACCGCAGGTGCAACTGCTTTAGCCGTCCCCTCGGGGGAAGGTGGCAGCCGTCAGGCTGACGGAAGGGGCCTCAATAGCACCGCAGGTGCAACTGCATTAGCCTCCACCTTTGGGGGAGGTGGCACGACGCAGTCGTGACGGAAGGG
>JAZPZK010000048.1:0-9889 GCA_045544675.1 Acutalibacteraceae bacterium | reverse complement strand
AGCCTTACGGCTGCCACCTTCCCTTTCAGGGCAGGCAAGAAAAGCGGTATGAGCAAAAGCGCATAAAAAAGGCGGGCAGAGTTTTCCCGTTTCAACACGAGTTCCCCGCGATTGCGCATTGCGCATTGCGAATTGCGCATTGAATTAGTCTTTTCATAAAAATACACTTTATCGCTTTAAAATGCTGCTTTTATGCATAATTTTATAGGTTTTATGCACAATTCAACCTCAATATTCATTTTTGCTATGTGTATATTCAACAATTTTGCATATTTTTTCAAAAAATCCTGTTTTTCTATTGACTTTTATTCAAAAGGGTGTATAATTGGGTGCATATTCTAAATGAAACGGAGAAAACAACCATGAAACAGATTAAGAAAATTGTGCTCGCTTACTCAGGCGGTCTTGATACATCAATCATCATCCCTTGGCTCAAGGAAAACTACGAGGGCTGTGAGGTTATCGCAGTTTCAGGTGACGTAGGTCAGGGTACAGAGCTTGACGGTCTCGAAGAAAAGGCTATCAAGACAGGCGCATCAAAGCTTTACATCGAGGATCTCAACAAGGAATTTGTTGAAGACTACATCTACCCTACCCTTAAGGCAGGCGCAGTATATGAAGGTATGTATCTTCTCGGCACATCCTTCGCACGTCCTCTTATCGCTAAGAGAATCGTTGAAATCGCAAAGGCTGAGGGCGCAGACGCTATCTGCCACGGCTGTACCGGTAAGGGTAATGACCAGGTACGTTTCGAGCTTGCTATCAAGGCATTCGCTCCCGAAATGGAAATCATCGCTCCCTGGAGAACATGGGAATTCAAGAGCCGTGAGGACGAAATCGAATACGCTATCAAGAAGAACATCCCTCTTAAAATTACAAGAGAGACAAACTACTCAAAGGATAAGAACATCTGGCACCTTTCACACGAGGGTCTCGACCTTGAGGATCCCGCAAACGAACCCAAGTACGATGAGATCCTTGAAATGGGCGTAACTCCCGAGAAGGCTCCCGATGCTCCCACATACATCACAATCGGCTTCGTAAAGGGCGTACCCACCACTCTCAACGGTGAAGTTCTTGACGGCCCTGCAATGGTTAAGGCTCTTAACGAAATCGGCGGCGCAAACGGTATCGGTATTGCTGATATGGTTGAAAACCGTCTCGTTGGTATGAAGAGCCGTGGCGTCTACGAAACACCGGGCGGAACAATCCTTTACAAGGCTCACGAAATGCTCGAGCAGCTCTGCCTCGACAGAGACACTCAGCACCTCAAGTCACAGCTTGCAGTAAAGTATGCTGAGCTCGTTTACTACGGTCAGTGGTTCACTCCATGCCGTGAGGCTCTTGCAGCATTTGTTGATAAGACTCAGGAAACAGTTACAGGTGAGGTTAAGCTCAAGCTTTATAAGGGCAACATCATGGGTGCAGGTATGACATCTCCCTACTCACTTTACAGTGAAGATATGGCAACCTTCGACGAGGACGACTGCTACAATCAGGCTGATTCAGCAGGCTTCATCAACCTCTTCGGTCTTCCCCTCAAGGTTAAGGCTATGCTCTCAAAGGATTGGGACATTAAGTAAGAATAAAAAAGGTGCCGACGGCACCTTTTTTTAAGTAGTCAGTAGTCAGGGAGGCTATTGACAAAAGGGAGATTTTTTAGGATAATAAAACCATTATAAAAATTCCGAATTCCGAATTCACAATTCCGAATTCATTTTCCGGAGGAAAATGCTATGCCTTTATGGACAGGACGATTCAAAAAATCACTTGATAAGAAAACCAACGATTTCAATTCATCAATCCCTTTTGACTGCCGTATGGCACAGCAGGATATAAGAGGCTCCGTTGCTCACGCAACAATGCTCGGCAAGCAGGGTATTATTGACAAAAGCGAAAGCGACAAAATTGTTGCTTCACTTAAAGAGATTGCCGCAGATCTCGAAAGCGGCGCTCTCGAAATCGATATGACCGCCGAGGATATACACACCTTTGTTGAGGGTGAGCTTACAAAGCGCATCGGCGACAGCGGAAAGAGACTTCACACCGCAAGAAGCCGTAACGATCAGGTTGCTCTCGACCTTCGTCTTTATCTTCTCGATCAGTGCGACACCCTTGAAAAGTCAATCAAGGCTCTTATTGAGGTTATCGTGAACAAGGCAGAGGAAAACTACGATGCGGTTATGCCCGGCTATACCCACCTTCAGCGTGCTCAGCCCGTAACCTTCGGACATCATCTTCTGGCCTACGGCAATATGCTTCTTCGTGACCTTGACAGACTGTACGATTGCAAAAAGAGAATGGCTGTTTCCCCTCTCGGCTCAGGCGCTCTTGCAGGCACCACCTATCCCCTCGACAGAGAGTACGTTGCCGAGCTTTTAGGCATGAGCGGCGTTACGGACAACTCCCTCGACGGCGTTTCCGACAGAGACTACGCCCTCGAACTTCTTTCCGTGCTTTCTATCGTAATGGTACATCTTTCACGCTTTGCCGAGGAGATTATCGCCTGGTGCTCATGGGAATTCAAGTTTATTGAGCTTGACGATGCTTTTTCAACAGGCTCATCCATTATGCCTCAGAAAAAGAATCCCGACATTGCTGAGCTTGTACGCGGCAAGGCAGGACGTGTATTCGGCGACCTGCAGACCCTTCTCACCGTTATGAAGGGTATACCCCTTGCCTACAACAAGGATATGCAGGAGGACAAGGAGGCTGTTTTTGATGCACTCGACACTGTTATTATGTGCCTTGACACCTTTGCGCCTATGCTCGACACTGCAACGGTACTTCGTGAGAATATGAGAAACGCCGCTGCACGTGGCTTTATAAACGCAACAGACGCCGCCGACTATCTTGTTTACAAGGGACTTCCCTTCCGTGATGCATATAAGGCAACGGGTATGCTTGTAGCAACCTGCATCGACAAGGGTCTTACCCTTGAGATACTTCCCATTGAGGAATACAAGGCTGTATGCGACCTTTTTGATGAGGATGTATACAAGGCGATTGACCTTGACGAATGTGTGAGCAAGCGTACAGTCAAGGGCGGACCGTCGCCCTCTTGCGTTTTAGCAGAGGTTAAAGCCATGAGAGCCAGATTAAAGTAGTCAGTAGCCAGTAGTCAGTAGTCAGGAAATGCCCTGTGGGCATTTAATGGCGAAGCCGATTCATGCGAAGCAATTCATGATGAAATCAATTCATGCGAAGCAATTCATTCAACAGCTTCATTTTTGCAGTCCCTGCAAGTAAAAACGGCTACATCAAGAAACAAAACAACCGTTGACTATTGAAATCAACGGTTGTAATTTTTTATTAAGCTTTACCACACAAATGGTATAAGTCTGTACTTCACCTTCTGTTTATATTCCTTGTAGCCCTCAAGACCTTCATCGAGTATTTTTTCTTCATTCTTTATTCTGACAGCAATCACAAAAACATAGGGCACAAAGCATAACAGTGACCACAGTGAGCCGAGAACAACGGGAATTGAAAGAAAAAGCCAGACAGTTACTGCATACATCGGATGACGGATGATACCGTAAAGACCCGTGTCAATTACCTTCTGTTTTTCCTGCACCTCAACCGTTCTTGAAAGATAGACGTTTTCTCTCATAACCTCACCGTAAAGAGCATAGGAAACAAGCAGTATTACCGATGCGGCAATTATAACAGGCAGCGGCACAGATGACCATCCGAAGCGAAAATCAAGGCCTGCTACAATGAAGCCCACAAGAAAAAGCAGAGCCGAAGCGGAAACAACACCCTTCTGTGTTTTTTCCTTTTCTTTGGTATTGAGCCTTTTTTCTAAAAGCTGAGGTGCCTTTATAAACAACACAACACCTAAAATCAGCATCGGGATAAACAAAAGACCGATGAAAAGCCAGCCGTTCATATATTCAAAGCTACCTGCAGGAAGAAACAACAAGGCTATAACAAATAATAGTCCAAGGGTAAATTTTGAAACTGCAGAAATCAGAAGCTTCATATGTATCACATCCTTTAAGCTCATTATATAAGAAAAAGCAGACACTTTCAAGTGGCTGCTTTCTTTATCTTCTTATATTCACTCGCCGTGCGGGCGTTACTTTCTTGAGAACCCCTCAGTCAAAATCTGCGATTTTGCCGCTTTTCCTCCGGAAACCGGCACCCTTTTGTCTGCTTCGCAGACATTTCCCCTAACAGGGGAATAACCTTTCAGGGGAGCCGAAAATTAAAAGAACTTTTCTTATTTAATCGCTGATTTTACTTAAGAACGCCTGCAGTCTCTCCGTCTTGGGATTATTGATAACCTCTTCTGCCTTGCCTTCCTCGGCAATAACACCGTCATCCATAAACACAATGTAATCGGAAACTTCCTTTGCGAAGGTCATTTCGTGAGTAACGATTACCATTGTCATCTTTTTTGCCGCAAGCTCACGGATAACACGGAGAATTTCGCCCGTAAGCTCAGGGTCAAGTGCCGATGTAGGCTCGTCAAAGAAAAGTATCTTCGGCTCAAGTGCCATTGCCCTTGCAATTGATACTCTCTGCTGCTGACCGCCTGAAAGCTCGCAGGGGTAATTGTTCACCTTTTCGCTAAGGCCCATGTCTGCAAGTAATTTCAGCGCCTTCTCGTCAATTTCCTTGAGAATCTGCTTCTTGTTCTGCTTGTAATCCGGTCTTTCCTTTGCCTTGAGCTTAACTGCAAGTGTTACATTGTCAAGCACATTATACTGAGGGAAAAGGTTGAACTGCTGGAAAACAAGTCCGATTTTAAGCTGCTTTTCTCTTGTTTCCTTTGCTTTATGCTTCTTTTTGTCGTCGCCGTCAAAAATTACATCTCCGTCAACGCTGATATATCCGCTGTCGGCTGTTTCAAGAAAGTTTATACAGCGAAGAAGAGTTGTCTTACCGCTGCCCGAGGAGCCGATAACCGACATAACCTGTCCTTCCTCAAGAGAAAGAGATATACCCTTGAGAACTTCAGTTTTACCAAAGCTTTTTCTGAGGTCTTTAACTTCAAGAATTGCCATATTCCTTCCTCCTTATGATTTAAAGTAGCTGAGCTTCTTTTCGATTTTGCCGAAGATGATTGTAAGAAGTCCGCAGAAAACAAGGAAGTATACACCGGTATAGAACAGCGGCCATATAATACCCTTTGCCGAGAAGCTTTCCGCAACCATTATAATATCAACAACAGCAATAACTCTTGCAAGGGAGGTATCCTTGATAAGAGTCATAAACTCGTTGCTCATCGGCGCAATTACGTTTTTGACAACCTGCAGAAGTATAACCTTGAAAAAGGTCTGTGTCTTGGTCAGACCTAAAACCTGACCTGCCTCATACTGTCCCTTGGGTATACTTTCGATGCCGCCACGGTAAATTTCCGAAAAATAACAGGCATAGTTGATTACAAAAGCAATTGCTGCCGCCCTCATTCTTGCACCGTCACCGGTAAAGGGATGGTTAAACACAAGGCCCGGCACATAAAACACAATAAAAAGCTGAAGCATAAGAGGAGTACCTCTTATAATCCATACAAAGCCCTTGGTGAGATATTTGACAGGAGCAAATTTTGACATGGAGCCGAAGGCAATAACAAGTCCGAGAGGCAAAGCAAACACAAGAGTGATAGCAAAAAGCTCCACATTACTGATAAAACCGCCGTCCTGACCGAATCCGCCTTCAAACAGCATTTTATTTACAACACTGAAATCCATATATTTTCCTCAACTTATATTACTTTTATACACACCAAAATGCCGCCCGGGAAAGACGGCATTTCAATGATTTATGATCCTTGCACTTATTTTGCGATAATCTGCTCTGTAAGCTTATAGTTAGCTGCGATGTCTGCAAGTGTACCGTCAGCGGCAAGCTTTGTGATAGCTGCATTAACCTCAGCTGTGATGTCACTGCCCTTACGGAAAGCGATACCGTACTGCTCGTCGTTGAATGCAAGAGATTCAACTACTACAAGGTCTGCATAGTCTGTGCCTTCGCCGATCATACCGATTGATGTAACATAGTCAACAACACATGCATCTGCTGTCTTTGCCCATACTTCTCTGAGTGCTGAAGCCTGGTCAACAACCGGTGTATACTTTGCATCTGCGAAGAGAGCCTGCTCTGAAATAACGCCTTCACCTGCTGAGCCCTGCTCTGCAACTACTGCTGCACCTGCAAGTGCTTCTGCAGTTGTGTACTTATCAGCATTTTCTGCTCTTACAACAAGAACCTGCTTGTTAGCCATATAGGGAGTTGTGATTGAGAATGCTGCAAGTCTGTCATCATCGATTGTCATACCGTTCCAGATGCAGTCGATGTTTTTGCTGTTAAGCTCTGTTTCCTTTGCTGCCCACTTGATAAGCTGGAACTTAGGCTCAACGCCGAGCTCTTTACATACTGCCTTTGCAAACTCTGTTTCAAAGCCGATGAAATTGCCCTTATCGTCAAAGTAGTTGAGGGGAGGGAATTCTGTGTAGCCGATAACAAGCTCGCCCTTATCCTTTACATACTGAAGGTCAGAAGCTACTGTATCTGCGTCTGTTTTTGTGTCTGCATCTGTGTTTGTTTTGTCTCCGCCGCAAGCTGCAAATGAGAAGAGCATAAGAGCTGCAAGAAGAACTGCGAGTAACTTTTTCATAATAATATCTACCTTTCACTTTTGGTTTGCGATTTGTTTCATCGCTTTAGCGTGCTAACATATTAGCACAATAAAGAACTGTTGTCAATACCTTTTTAAAGAAATATGCGTCGCTTAAAAGAAAAATCACCCTGCCGTAAGACAGGGTGAAGGTACGTTAAAAAATTTTACTGCTGTGCAGCCTTTTTCTTTGAAAGAACAAGGTTTGTGATAATACCGAGGATAAGTGCGCAGGCTGTTGTTGTAAGAGTAACCTTACCGATTGCAAGAGCCATACCGCCGATACCCGTGATGAGAATTACGGAGGTTGTGAAGAGGTTTGCATTATCCTCAAGGTCAACCTTCTGAATCATCTTAAGACCTGATACAGCGATAAAGCCGTAAAGAGTGATACATACGCCGCCCATTACGCAGCCGGGAATTGAATCAAGGAAGGCAACGAAGGGTGAGATGAATGCAACAAGAATGGAAAGAATTGCTGTTGTTGTGATTGTTGCAACAGAAGCATTCTTTGTGATAGCAACACAGCCTACCGACTCACCGTAGGTGGTATTGGGACAGCCGCCGAAGATTGCGCCGAAGAATGAGCCGATACCGTCACCTAAAAGAGTTCTGTGAAGACCGGGATCCTCAAGAAGGTCGCTTTCGATAATGGATGAAAGGTTCTTGTGGTCTGCGATATGCTCAGCAAAAACAACGAATGCAACGGGAATATATGCAACTGCAACTGTTGCAAGATATGACATTTCAAAATTCTTTATGCCTTCAGCAGCGTTGAAGAAGGTGAAATCGGGAAGAGCCAAGAAGGTCTTGATACCGATACCGTCTTCGACAAGAGCCTTAAAGGGAGCAAAATCAATTACCATAAGAGCGGCATTGCCTGTTGCCTTACCGATTAAGGTGAACACAAGTGCAACTGCATAGCCTGCAAGAATACCTATAATAAAGGGAATGAGCTTTGCCATCTTTTTGCCGTAGGTTGAGCAGAGAACAACAACGAAAAGGGTAACAAGAGCACACACAAACGAAACCCAGATATTTGTTGTCATAATGAATGAGCCGTTACTGTCCTGAGGGCCGTATGAGAATACGTCCTTGACTGCAGCACCTGCAAGTGAAAGACCGATAAGTGCAACCGTGGGACCGATAACAACGGTGGGCATAAGCTTATTTATCCAGCCGACGCCTACAAGCTTGACAACGATTGCGATAACAACATAAACAAGACCTGCAAAAGCCGCACCGATAAGAAGACCTAAATAGCCTAACTGTACTGATGCTGTCGCACCTGCAAAGGCGGCACACATTGAGCCGATAAAAGCAAAGGATGAGCCTAAGAATACAGGACTTCTGAACTTTGTGCAGAGCTGATATGTGAGTGTACCCACACCTGCGCCGAAAAGAGCGGCAGACATACTCATATCAGTACCCATTTCACTGTTGATAATTGTGGGAACTGCAATTGTTGCAGCCATAATTGCGAGAAGCTGCTGAATTGCAAAGACAACAAGCTGCGGGAACTTGGGCTTGTCCTTGACATTGTAAACCATTTTCATTTTGATTTTCCTCCGTTTTCTTTATCTTCAGAAAAAAAGCCCTGCAAAGCAGGACTTCAACCACAATATCTGCATCCTGCCGATGACCTTTTTCTCTATCCCTTGTATTCTATCACAGCGGCAGAGAAAAGTAAATAGGGAGAAAATATTTTTGTGTGAAAATTTAATTGCCGATTGAAACAACAAAACGACCGAAGACTTCAAAGCCCTTGAAAAGATATTTCACCGATGATAATATAAAGCCGTAAAGAAGGGTCGACACTCTTTACGGAAAGGAAGCAGACAAATGAAATTCACTCTTATAATTGATAGCCTGCACGAAGAAGAGGTGATAGTTTATGCACATAAAAAAACGGCACTTATTGAACAAATAGAGCAGCTGTCAGCCTGTAACAGCCCTGAAATTATCGGCTTCGAGAATAAAACCGCGGTAAAGCTCGATGTAAAAGACATACATTGCTTTATTTGTGAGGATAACAAAATATATGCCCTTACCGAAAACAAAAAATACAGAATAAAAATGCGGCTGTATATTCTTGAAGAACAACTCGGCAGCAATTTTATTAAGATAAATCAGTCCTGTATAGCTAATATATCTATGCTTGAACGCTTTGTCCCTTCGGTTTACGGCTCTGTTACGGCAGTATTCAAAAACGGCTACACCGATTATATCTCAAGGCGTAATTTAAAAAACGTAAAAGAAAGGTTAGGTATTTAAAATGAACAGATATTTTAAAGAATTTTTACATCGAGGTCTCATGTTCGGAGGTTTCGGACCTATAATTGTCGGCATAATATACGCAGTCATTTCCGAAACAGCAGAGGATTTCACCCTGAGCGGTGTGCAGATTCTTCTTGCAATTATTTCTACTTACGCCATTGCCTTCATTCAGGCAGGCGCAACAGTACTCAATCAGATAGAGCATTGGCCCGTAATGAAGGGTCTGCTGTGCCATTTCTCACTTCTCTACGTCACCTACTGCACCTGCTACATTTTAAACAGCTGGATACCCTTTGACATTAAGGTAATCGGCATATTCACCGCCATTTTCGTCGCCGTATATATCGCAATATGGGTTATTGTATATTTTGCAACCAAGGGTACAAGCAGAAAGCTTAATGCAAAGCTTGATTAAAAAAGGGGACACGGCAAGCCGTGTCCCTACAATATATTTCCTATTCCCGCGGGTAGAGCTGTTGTGTTTTCGCTCCCATTGGCGCGTGACTACCGGCTACTGACTACTGACTACTAAAAAAGGACGTCATTCTGACGTCCTTTTTACACAACTGTCTGCTCATTGATAACAAGTCTGAAGGTAAGCCCCAGATATCGGGAGACCACACGGGGTCTCACCTACTCGGCGGACTGCATCTTTCCACTTTATTAAGCCTTCCCCGCAATTTTGCATTTTGCACTTTGCATTTTGCATTTTAAAAAGGACGTCATTCTGACGTCCTTTTTAAACAACCGTTTGCTCATTGATAACAAGTCTGAAGGTAAGCCCCAGCTTTTCTGCCGCCTTGCGGCACATTATCATCCGTCCGAGGAAAATCTCAAAATAGTCCATCACCGAGCCGTATTCGGTGTCAACGGTGAGTCTGAGAGTTACGGTCTTGCTGTCTTTGTTTATCTTCAGCGTTGATTTCTCAACGGAATAGTTAACTCTGTCGTGAATATCAAAGGTAGTCTTGTCACGGTTACGTACAC
>JAZPZK010000047.1:0-20343 GCA_045544675.1 Acutalibacteraceae bacterium | reverse complement strand
ACAAACCTCGCCCTCGGAGTACCTTTGTACGCCGTCGGGTAACCCAAAATAAAGCTTTTCGCTTTATTTTGGCTCGGTTTGTTCATTCTGCGCATTTTTTCCGAGCCCCTTAAAAAGGAGCTGTAAAAACTTTCGTTTTTTTACAGCTCCGCGGTTTTTTTAAATGCAAAATGCAAAACTGCGCCCGACTCGGGAGACAAAAGATAAGTTCTGCACGCCCCGGTAACAGTAGCCGGGGAATGTCCTAAAGGCATTGATAATATCTGAACAACGCAGCCGCCCTGACTACCGGCTACTTACAACAAGCGGCTGTCAACAAAATTTCTGTATACTGTTGACTTTGCATCACAAAATAATGTAAAATGTAAAATACGGGTTAATATCCGAATTCTTTTTCAGGAGGTGGGTCGCACAGTGGACGGCGATAGTAAACCTAACGGGCGTAACAATCTTATTTGCAGTGCAGACCCTGCCAATTCACTGACGGCTCTGCACTGAGAAAGTCGGTGAAAAAATGAACGAAAATGAGTTCGGAGGTCTTTACAGACTTCTTGCAAAAAACAAGCTCAAGGAGCTCAGGGATGAGCTTTCAGATATGGCTTACCCCGATATTGCGGAATTCATTATGGATCTTGACGATGACAAGCTTGCCGTCAAAATTTTCCGTATTCTTCCCAAGGATATTTCCGCAGACGTTTTCGCATACCTTGAGACAGACAGTCAGGCTGTCATTGTTCAGTCCATAACAGACAGCGAAATCGAGCGTCTTATGGACGACCTTTATGTTGACGACGCCGTTGACTTCCTTGAAGAGGTGCCTGCCAACATCGTACGCCGTGTTCTTGCCAATACGGACAAAGAAACACGTGACATCATCAACCGTTTCCTTAAATATCCGGAAAACTGTGCAGGCAGTGTTATGACCATCGAAATGGTGGAGCTTCATGACCGCCTTACCGTTGCCGAGGCTATAAAAAGCATCCGCCGCTCCGGTGTTGATAAGGAAACAATCTACACCTGCTATGTAATTGACGATAAGCGTCACCTTGTGGGTACTATTCCCCTTCGCCGCCTTCTTCTCAATGAGGAGGACACTCCCCTTACGGAGATTATGAGCGACGATGAACAGCTTATCTTTGTTAAAACCATGGACGACCAGGAAGAGGTTGCCGCCATTGCAAAGAAGTACGACCTTCTTTCCGTACCCGTTGTTGATAATGAAAACCGCCTTGTCGGTATCATCACCATCGACGACATCGTTGACATCATCGACGAAGAGGCCACGGAAGATATGGAAAAGATGGCCCTTCTTACTCCGTCAGAGGATGAATATCTTAAAACAGGTGTATTCAAGCTTGCAAAAAACCGTATCGGCTGGCTTCTTATTCTTATGATTGCCTCAACCTTTACGGGTCAGATAATTGAGGGCTTTGAAAATCAGCTTGCAACAATTGCAGGTCTTACAGCCTGCATACCGATGCTTATGGGCACCGGCGGTAACTCGGGTAACCAGGTTTCAACCCTTATCATTCGTGGTCTTGCCCTGGGTGAGGTCCGTATCAAGGACTATTTCAGGGTTCTTTGGAAGGAAATCCGTGTTTCCCTTATGGTAGGCATCATCCTTGCCGTTGCAAACTACGGCAGAATGCTCCTTCTCAACCTTATGGGCAGCGAAACCTCGGACAGCGTTATTCTTGTTGTTTCCATTTCCGTTGCGGCAGTTGTTGTGGTTTCAAAAACCATCGGCTGTACCCTTCCCATTGTGGCAAAGCTTCTGAAATTAGACCCCGCTCTTATGGCAGGTCCGCTTATCACCACTCTTGTGGATACAATCTCACTTGTAATTTATTTTGCTCTTACAAAAGCACTTATATAATTTTCATCAAGCCGCCCGAAAGGGCGGATTTCGTTGCAGCTTATTCTGCACAAAAGGAGGTAATATCCTTTGAAGAAAAAGGACAGTAAAATCAACAAAGAACATACCAGGGCCGCCACACGCCGCTTCTGGGGCTATACCAAGGGCTACAGATTCCTCACCTTCCTTTGCCCGGTTATGATTCTTCTTGATGTTATCATCGAGCTACAGATTCCTACGGCTATGGGTGGGGTTATCGATATTCTCAACCTTTCCCTTGACCCTGCATACGAGGGTCAGATTCAGCCTATGCTTGCAGAAAAGCTTGCTGAGGTGCTCACTCTTTGCGGAATTACCCTTGTAATCGGCTACGTAGCCTCAAGATGCTCTGCAATTTCAAGCATGGGCTTCGGTGCAAACCTGAGAAGAGCTCTCTTCAACAAAACCCAGAGTCTTTCCTTCGAGAATATTGACAGGCTCAAGATCTCCTCACTCATAACAAGAATGACCAACGACGTTTCCTCTGTGCAGGGTGTTTATAAAAACATCATCGTCACCTTTGTCAAGGGTCCCTTTATGCTTGTTTCGGCTCTTATTTATGCACTGAGAATAAGCACCACCCTTACCTCGGTTTTCTGGGTAGCTCTTCCCGCTATCGTTATTACCCTTGCGATTATGGCAATTCTCGCAGTGCCCATTATCAAGGAAATGCTTAAAAAGACCGACGAATTCAACGGCGTTCTGCGCGGAAACATCAACGGTATCAGAGTTGTTAAGGCATTCGTCCGTGAAGAGCACGAAAAGGATAAGTTCGAAAAGGTAAACGTTGCCGTTATGAAGCTCAACGAAAAATCACAGAAGCTTATTCTTTACATAACACCTGCAATTTCACTTGTTATTTACGGATGTATGGTTGCCGCCCTCTGGATAGGCAGTAATCTTATAATTGACGGCACCACCGGTCTTACTGTCGGTGATCTTACCGCATTTATAACCTATATCACTCAGGTGCTCACATCTCTTATGAGCGTGCTTCTCATTTTCATGAGCATCGTTATGGCAAGAGCCTCTATTGCAAGAATCGGTGAGGTTTTCTATGAAGAGCCTACCGTAAACGATAAGAATGCAGATCACTCCCTTAAAATTGAAAAGGGCGATATTGAATACAGAAACGTCTGCTTCCGTTATAACAAGGATTCAGACAAAAACATTCTCGACGATGTAAGCCTTAAAATCAATGCCGGTGAAACCATAGGTATTATCGGCTCAACAGGCTCGGCAAAAAGCACACTTGTTCAGCTCATCCCCCGCCTTTACGATGCAGATTCGGGTCAGGTGCTTATTGACTCAAGGGATGTTCGTGACTACTCCTTCAAGAACCTGAGAAGTGAGATTTCCGTTGTTCTTCAGCAGAACACTCTTTTCAGCGGCACCGTAAGGGATAACATCCGCTGGGGTGACCTCAAAGCTACAGAAGAGGAAATCGAGCAGGCGGCAAAGGATGCTCAGGCTCACGACTTCATTATGGGCTTTGAAAATGGCTACGATACTGAGCTCGGTCAGGGCGGCAACACCGTTTCAGGCGGTCAGAGACAGCGTCTTTGCATAGCAAGAGCCCTTCTCAGAAAGCCCCGTATCCTTATTTTTGACGACTCAACCAGCGCAGTAGATACTGCAACGGATGCAAAAATCAAAGCTGCTCTCAGAAGCGAAAGATATGAGGGTATAACAAAAATCATTATCGCACAGCGTATAACCTCCATTATGGATACCGACCGCATCATCGTTATTGATAACGGTAAAATTGACTCTATCGGTACCCACGATGAATTAAGGCAGAAGAGCGAAATTTACCGTGAGATTTTCGTCTCTCAGCAGGAAGGAGTGTTGGCACAATGAGTAATACTCCGAAAAACAACGAGCAGGAATCAAAGCTTACCGATAAAGAGGCTATGGATGCAGTTGCCGATATCCTCGGCGACAGCAAGAAAAGCTCAAAGAAAAGTAAAGTAAGAAAAGGCAAAAAAATCCCTGAAAACGAAACCGAAGAGGAAAGAAAAGAAAGGGAAAGGAAGGAAGAAAAGAAGAAAAAGGCTAAGCCCAAGGATATTAAAAAAGCCACAAAAAGACTTCTTAAATACATAACAAAGTATAAATTCCATCTTATTCTCACAGCCATCCTTGTTATTTTAACCGCAGCTATAGGCGGTGTTGCATCCTTGTTTATGCTTCCCGTTTATGAGGCTATTGAGGATGTTATCACCGGTCAGGCTGATAGGGCTGAGGCTACGGCTGAAATTGTAAAATGGCTTGTTATTATGGCAGTCTCATATCTTCTTTCGGCAGGTGCAAGCTTTGCATATTCAAGAATTATGCTCTATGTTTCAACGAGAACACTTGCCAATATGCGCCGTGACCTTTTCAATCACCTTCAGGGTCTTCCACTTGAATATTTTGACAAGCGCAAAACCGGTGAAATAATGAGCCACTTCACTAACGACGTAGGCCGTATCAAGGACCTTGTCAGCAGTAACTTCCCCACTCTTATTTCATCCTCAATCCAGGCCGTGCTCAACATAACCATTATGATTCTGCTTTCGGGCAGGCTTACACTTACAATAACCGTTGCAATTATAGCAATGTTTGCCGTTGTTATATTCATCACAGGCAAATGCTCTCCCCTTTTCAAAAAGCAGCAGAAGGCTATTGCAAAATGTAACGGCTACATTGAAGAATACATAAGAGGCATCAAGGTTGTTCAGCTCTTCTCTCAGGAAGAAAAAACCAAGGAAGAATTCAAGGAGCTTAACGAAAACTACCGTAAAACCGGTGTAAAGGCAAATATCATCGGCGGCTTTATGAGCCCCCTTATGTCCATTATCACAAGACTTAACTATGTTATCGTTATTTTCTACGGCGCATCCCTTATAGGAAGAGGTCTTATGGATGTGCCGAAGCTTATCACCTTCCAGTCATACGCAAAGTCCTACGCTTCCCCCATTGCATCTCTTTCAAGCTGCTACAGCTCCCTTATTTCAGCTCTTGCCGGTGCAGAAAGAATCTTTGAGGTTCTCGATACACCCACAGAAACCGATGAGGGTAAAATCAGGCTTGTGCGTATCATTGAGGATATGATGGGTGAAAAGACAGAAACCTCTTCAGAAGAGGGCTCCTTCTGCTGGAAGCTGCCTGCTGAAGATGGCAAAGCTGCTCAGTATGTACCCGTAAAAGGCAATATTGAGGTCAAAGACATCACCTTCGCATATGTTGAAGGCACAGATGTTCTCAAAAACGTCAGCGTAGAAGCAAAAAGCGGTCAGAAGGTGGCTTTCGTAGGCTCAACCGGTGCAGGTAAAACCACCATCACTAACCTTATTAACCGCTTCTATGAAATTGACCGCGGTGAAATCACATACGACGGTATTCCCATCAAGGATATAAGCAAGAGTGACCTTCGCCGCTCAATGGCAATGGTTCTTCAGGATACAAAGCTCTTCCAGGGCACTATTGCAGATAACATCCGCTACGGAAAGCTGGATGCCACAGACGAAGAGGTTATTGCTGCCGCAAAGCTTGCAAATGCTCATTCATTTATTGAAAAGCTTCCCGACGGCTATGAAACAGAAATCAGGGCAGATGCCGCTAACCTTTCAGTCGGTCAGGCTCAGCTTATCAACATAGCCCGTGCCGCTATAGCAAAAACTCCCCTTCTTATTCTCGATGAGGCTACCTCCTCTGTTGATACAAGAACGGAAAGACTTATCGAAATCGGTATGGATAAGCTTATGGAAAACCGCACCGTATTCGTTATTGCACACCGTCTTTCAACAGTACGTAATTCTCAGGATATTGTTGTTCTTGAAAACGGTGAAATAATCGAAGAGGGCAACCACGAGGAGCTTATTGAGAAAAAAGGCAAGTATTATCAGCTTTACACAGGCACCTTTGAGCTTGAATAAAACAAGTATCCGCTCAGCGTCTTTTTCGCATCAGATTTTCCCTGTGAGTATCAATAGCTGCGGATGAGTTGACATAGCCCCCTTCCGTATTGTAAAATGATTATACAAGGTTAAGAAAGGAGACCCGATTATGTTAGCTATTATCGCAATTATATCTGATGTCTTTCTGGCAATAAGGCTGTTTTTCGAGAATCTTTTCGGCGGCTTTGCTGAATGAGGCAGATAAAAAAACAAAAGAAAAAATCAGGCATCCGTGCCTGATTTTTTTTGTATATAGAAAAACGGAGACAACTTCTTTACGAAGTGTCTCCCTTCGGGTGCTTTTTTAATGCGCAATTCGCAATGCGCAATGCGCAATCGCGGGTAAGTCTTAATAAAGCGGAAAGAACTTTTCTGTTTGTTTATTCGGCGGGTAGAAGTTGCCTTTTTACGCTCACTTCGGGCGCAATTCTGCATTTTGCATTCTTGCATTTTGCATTAAAAAAACGCCCTTAGGGCGTTTTTTTAAAAGTATCTCATCAGGCCGATAACCTTGCCGAGAATAATAACCTCGTCAACAATAATCGGCTCAAAGCAATCGTTTTCCGGCTGAAGACGGAAGTGACCGTTTTCCTTGTAGAAGGTTTTTACCGTTGCTTCATCACCAACAAGGGCAACAACAATATCACCGTTTCTTGCACTCGGAGTTCTCTCTGCAAAAAGAATATCTCCGTCAAAAATGCCGGCATTCAGCATACTTTCACCTCTTACACGAAGGGCAAACATCTCCTTATCACCGGAAATGTGGTCCCCTGAGAAGGGAATATAGCATTCAACCTGCTCAACAGCAAGAATGGGAAGACCTGCAGTAACAGTACCGAGTAAGGGCACGTGCCTGATGTTTTCCGCATGACCTACAATACGGATTGACCTTTTGAGCATAGGGTCACGCTCAATGTAGCCCTTTTCCTCAAGGGCATTGAGATTGTTCTGCACCGAGGAGGTTGAGCTGAGACCCACCGCCTGACAGATTTCTCTTACAGAAGGCACAGCACCGTAGCCTGCACGCTCTTTAAGGTATTCAAGTATTCTGTATTGATTTTCGCTGAGTTCTTTCATTTTTCTGACCTCTTTCCTGAAAAATTCAACTAAAAATTAAACAAATGTTCGTTACAGAAGTCATTATAGCATATAAAACCAAAAAATGCAAACATTTGTTCTTATTTTTTCAAAAAAATTTTTTCTCTTTGTTTTATTGCTCAATCGGGTATAAAAATCCGCTTTTCGGCCAAGGCTATAACTGAAAAATAAACGAAAAGGCGGAACTCCTATGAAAAAAATAAAACTGCTTCAGAAGCTCGCATCAGGAAAGGGCTTTTATCTGACAGTCGTTTTCAGTCTGTGTGTTGCTGTGTTTGCTGTTTCACTTATTTACCGCAGTTCAACAGATATGCTCCGTGAGGTGCTGACCTCACCCACAGAAGAAACTCAGCAGGCAAGAAAAAACGAAACCGACGAAGCCGACCCTCGCTTTGAAATTCCCTCAACATCCCCCACCGAATATGAAACCTCCCTTCGCATAAACAATACCGATGCTGAGCCTGCCGCAGATGTAACTGAGGCGCCCACCGAGCCTGCTATAGTGAACGACAGCTATATTCTTCCTTCATCCGATGATATTCTTCGCGATTATTCTCCCGATGTTCCCGTTTTTGATGAAACTATGGGTGACTGGCGTACTCATAAGGGCATAGACTTTGCCGCACCTGCCGGAACTGAGATAAGAGCAGTCGGCAACGGTAAGGTAGTAAAGGTTATCTCAGACAGAAGCTACGGCTATATAATAGAAATAGACCACGGTGATTTTATTGCACGCTACTGCGGTCTTGAGCAGGAGGACGCTCTGAAGCTGGACGACCGTGTATATAAGGGTGACACCGTAGGCTTTCTCGGCTCAGTTCCCTGCGAGGCGGCAGAAGAAAGTCATCTGCATTTTGAAATTATAAAGAACGGAGCCTATGCTGAGCCGCTTGAAGCGATGGGATACTGATTCAATGCGCAATTCGCAATGCGCAATGCGCAATCGCGGGTAAGGCTTAATTAAGCGGAAAGAGATATTCCGCCAAGTAGGGGAGACCCTGTGTGGTCTCCCGAAATCTAAAAAAACAGAAAAGTTCTTTTGATTCTCGGCGCCCCTGAAAGGTAATTCCCTCTGTTAGAGGGAGTGTTACGAAGTGACGAGGTTATAATAGCACCGAAGGTGCAAACCTTAGCCTCGCCCTCCTTGA
Organism: Acutalibacteraceae bacterium; assembly: GCA_045544675.1. Lineage (GTDB taxonomy): Bacteria > Bacillota > Clostridia > Oscillospirales > Acutalibacteraceae > UBA6857. Next base: position 12,262 of record JAZPZK010000047.1, on the reverse strand, counting down.
AAGGGAGGGTGGCAGCCGTCAGGCTGACGGGAGGGTTTTGCCGGTTTCCGGAGGAAAAGCTGTCCGTAAGGACTGAGGGGTTTTCAAGAAAGTTACGCCCTTGCAGCGAGCAAAAGACAATGCAAAATTGCGCCTGAGATATGCGAAACAGGTTAAACTCTACCCGTCCCGTAAGGCGATTCGGGACGGTGCAAAAGGTGATAAAGGAGAAGAAGATAATGCAGATATTTGACCCGAGACAAAATATGTCCAGCAACAAGTTTGAAATTTTCCATTATATCGACGCAAAATTTGAGGGTGTACCCGTGCATCAGCACGACTTCTACGAGGTGTATTTTTTCATCGGCGGCAATGTTGAATACAGCGTTGAAGGAAACAGCTATCACCTTAAAAGCGGAGATATTCTTCTTATCAACCCTCTGGAGCTTCATCAGCCGAGAATAGGTCCCGACCAGAATGACTATGAAAGAATTGTTCTGTGGATAAACAAAAGCTATCTTTCAGAGCTTTGTAAAAATGATGTGAGCCTCAGCCGGTGTTTTGATAACACCAACCCCAACCATTCTAACCTTTTAAGGCTCAACATCTCACAGCAGAAGTATGTTTCATCCACCCTTAACGACCTTCTCAGAGAAACTCAGGAAAATAACTACGGCTGTGAGCTTGCCTGCAGAGCCATACTCACCCGTTTTCTTGTGGATATCAACCGCCTTACTCTCACAAGAGAGTTTTCCTCGGCTACGGAAACGAAAGCCTCTCCCTTAATATCTTCGGTACTTGACTATATAAACATTCACTATTGCGAAAAATTATCCCTTGAAAAAATCGCAGATGAGTTCTTCGTGAGCAAGTATTACCTTTCTCACGCCTTCAATGAGGCGGTAGGTACAAGTCCCCACAGATATATTACCCTCAAAAGGCTCATTCACGCAAAGCAGATGATGTCAAGCGGAATCAAGCCAACCACCGCCGCTTCAAACTGCGGCTTCAACGACTACGCAGGCTTTTACAGAGCCTTTACGGCGGAGTACGGCATTACACCTGCCGAATATGCAAAAAATATAAAATGAAAAATCCCGAAGCTTTACCTCACAGCAAGGCTTCGGGACTGTTTTTACTTTATATATTCCGAAAGGAAGGTCTCTACGGTTTTCCAGTAAAGCTCACCGTCTGTGCTTGCGGAATTTGCGTGCTCCGCACCTTCAACAACAAGCTTTTCCTTTTCGGCTGAGCAGCTTTCGTAAAGCGTATCGAGCATAGAAAAGGGTACATAGGTATCATCGCTGCCGTGGATAAAAAGCGTAGGTGTAATGCTTCTGTTCACCGCATCAACACAGCTTGCCTGCTTCAGATTATAACCTCCCGAAAGCTGACATATAACACTCGCACAGTCAACTATGGGAAAAGAGGGTACCCATGGCAGAGTGTATCTTATTGCACTTCCGATTTCATTGTAGACATCGGTATAGGCACAGTCGGAAATCACCGCTCTGACCGTAGAAGGCAGGCTGGATTCACCGCTTGTGAAAAGTACAGTAGCTCCACCCATCGACACTCCGAAAAGCACTATCTGCGCGTCAGGATCGTTTTGGGTTATCATTTCCGCCCAGAGAACAATATCCTTTTTTTCAATATATCCCATACCGATAATTTCGCCCTCGCTTCTGCCGTGGGCACGGGCGTCAGGTGTAAGCACCGAATACCCCATTTTATAAAACTGCTTTGCATAATATGACATACCGGAGCCTTGTGCGCCGTAGCCGTGACAGATAATTGCATATTTATGCTCTGCATCACTGTTCTGAACAAAATATGCGTGAAGGTTAAGCCCGTCGGAAAGGATAAAGAAATCCTCCCCTTCCTTTTCAAGCCAGCTCCTGCTGTCGCCCGATACCGGCTGACCCGCCTCATAGGGCTCCTGCCTTTTCAATGCAACGCTGTAAATCACACCGCCCACAACAAAAATAAACACCGTATTGATCACAAGCAGAATGCAAAGAAGCTTTACTGCTTTGCAGATATGCTTTTTCAATTATTTCACCTGACCTCACGATTAAAATATGCCCTGTTATCAAAAACAGCCGCCCTCAGGTGGCGGCTGTCTGTAATTTTCTATGATTATACAAGACCGAAGTCTCCGTCGCTGAGCTCTGTAATTTTATCATTATTATATTGGTTGTCAATATTTGTTAATGATTTTGTTACCTGCTCGCAAGCCCGAAGGGTAAGGAGGTAAAAAGTTCAGGCGAATATGACAGGCAGAGGTTGCCCTTATCCCCCATTTTCTCCGCGATTGCGCATTTTAAAAAACCTATGATGAGGGCCTTTTTTTATTCGATAGCTTCAAGTCTCTGTCTGAATTCCTCAATCTTTTCCTTTGAATAGATCTTTGAAAGAACTACCATACCCATGTTGGGTGTGAAGCCCATTGAAAGAGCAAGATTCTTCATAGGATGATTCATAATCTCAGGGCAAAGGTCGTTAACGATTTCCATAACCTGAGGATCCTTCATAAGTACGCTGAATTTTGTGTCGAATGAATACTTTGACATAATATTTATCTCCTTTAAAAATTATTTCATCTGCTGACCGAAGGCAATACCCTTTTCGAGTGCCTTCATATTCATTTCGAGAATTTCCGGCTTCTTTTCCTTGAACTTTTCTTCAAGGCTCTGCACGAAAATCTCTTTGCTTACAACGTTTGTTGCACCGATAAGCACACCGATGATAACAACGTTTGCAACCTTGATTGAGCCTACCTCAAGAGCGATATCGTCAACGGGTACTGCAACGGCATTTATGCCCTCTTTTGCAACATCCGAGGTAACAAGGCTTGAGTTTGCGATAAGTCTGCCGCCCTGCTTTACGGTGTCGGCAAATTTATTATATGCCTGCTCATTGAGAGCAACAAGGTTGTCACAGCTTTTTGTAAGGGGGGACACTATCTCTCCGTCACTGATGATAACGGTACATTTTGCACTGCCGCCTCTCTGCTCGGGCCCGTACTCGGGAAGGAAGGTAGCGTGCTTGCCCATATCAATTGCGGCATGAGCGAGCATTATTCCTGCCGACATAATACCCTGTCCGCCTGAGCCTGAAAATACGAAGGACTGTTTCATTATTCCTGCACCTCCACATCTTTATAAATACCGGGCTTGAAGTACGGAATTGTGTTTGTATCCATATATTCAAGGGTCTTGAGAGGGCTCATACCCCAGTTTGTGGGACAGTTTGTAAGAAGCTCGATGAAGGTAAAGCCCTTACCCTCAAGCTGATACTGAAAAGCCTTCTTTATACCCTTTTTGGCATCCATAACGCCCTTGGGTGTGTTAAGAGCATATCTTGCAACAAAGGCAGGAGCCTTGAGCACAGAAATAAGCTCACACATCTGCAGAGGATAGCCGGTTGTTGCCGCATCTCTGCCGAAGGGAGTGGTTGTTGATTTCTGACCTATAAGTGTGGTGGGAGCCATCTGTCCGCCGGTCATACCGTAGGTCTGATTGTTTGCGAAGATTACGGTGAAGTTTTCGCCTCTGTTGGCTGCAGACATAATCTCTGCAAGACCGATAGCAGCAAGGTCACCGTCGCCCTGATAGGTGAAAACAAGTCTGTCGGGCATACATCTTTTTATACCCGTTGCAACTGCAGGAGCTCTGCCGTGGGCGGCACCGATATCGTCACCTGCCCAAGAATAGAGATTAAGCGCGGAGCAGCCGACGGAAATGACATTAACTGCATTCTTTTCCTGCTCGAGCTCACCGATAACATCGGCTACAAGTCTTGTTGCAAGAGCGTGAAGACAACCGGGACAATAGCCCGTTGACATAGGCATAAGTGCTTTTGGTCTCTTATATTCGGGCATATTATTCTCCTCCCTTCACGATTTCTGCAATTGCATTGTATACGCCTTCATCGTCAAGAAGCATACCGCCTGAGCGTCCGTATTCGTGGACGGGACAGCGTCCCTTGACCTGAAGCTCGATATCATCCCTCATCTGTGCGGGGATGGTCATTTCAACATCAATTATTCCCTTTACCTTGCTGTAATCAAGATTATTGAGGCTTGCCTTGGGGAAGGGATAAAGTGTGATAGGACGGATCATACCTACCTTATAGCCCTCCTCACGAAGATTGTTGATTGCTTCCTTTGCAACTCTTGCCGCAATACCGTAGGCTACAACAACATATTCTGCATCCTCGAGAAGATATTCCTCAACCTTGACATCCATCATTTCCCACATCTTGTAGCTCATTCCCTTGAATTTGTTGAGCATTTCAAGAGCCATTTCGGGAAGGATGGGAGTAATCATATGGGTATCCTCTCTGCCGTTTCTTCTTGAAAGGTCCCAGTCCTCGGTATTTTCATAGTTAAGCTCCTTCATTTCGGGAAGCTCAACCTCTTCCATAATAGCGCCGAGACAGCCGTCCATAAGAATGAGAACGGGGTTTCTGTCTCTTTCGGCGTATTCCCATGCGTTATATGTAAGGTCAACCGCCTCCTGAAGTGTTGCAGGAGCAAAAACCATTGTACGGAAGCCGCCGTGACCGAGAGCCTTTGTGGCCTGAAGATAGTCAGACTGAGCAGGCTGGATTGAGCCGAGACCGGGGCCGCCTCTTGAAATATTGACAATAACTGCGGGAAGCTGAGCCGATGCAAGATATGATATACCCTCTGCCTTAAGGCTGATGCCCGGGCCTGAGGAGCTTGTCATCGATCTTGTACCTGTTGCGGCAGCACCGTAAACCATATTGATTGACGCTACCTCGCTCTCGCCCTGAACAAAGGCACCGCCCACCTCGGGAAGTCTCCATGAGAGATACTCGGGAATCTCATTTTGCGGTGTTATGGGATAGCCTGCGAAGAATCGGCAACCGCCTCTTACTGCGGCCTCTGCGATAGCTTCACAGCCCTTCATAAATCTTTTTTCCATTTTAATTTTACCTCCCATCAATCCTTTTTAGCCACTTCAATAGCGGCCTCAGGGCACATAAGAGCGCAGATTGCACAGCCGTTGCAGGCACTCTCATCAGTCTGTACGGGATAGAAATGACCCTTTTCGGATCTCTGCTTACCCATTTCGAGAATATGCTTGGGGCAGAACTTTATGCAGTATCCGCAGCCCTTGCAGAATAAGCTGTTAATAGTTATCATTGCTTTTTCATTCTCCTTTATATTGGAATTGAAATTAACAGATTAATTATATCACAATAAAAATCTTTTGTAAATGTACAACGAAGGATAAAATGTAACAATTTGAATAACGGCTGACCTTAAAGCTAAGGCCAGCCCTTTAATTTACTTTCGCAGACAAAAACAGACCTTATCGTTGCCTCAGGCAACCCTGACTACCGGCTACTTTTAAACAACTTTACCCTCTGCTCTTGCCTTTTCAGGGTCTGCAGCAGTAAGCTTCATAAAGTCAATTTTCATAAGCGGTGTCTGGGGAAGCTCATCCATATACACGATATCTCTGGGTACATAGAACTTGGAGAATTCGTTTTCAAGGGTGGTGCGAATTTTTTCATTGAGTGCTTCCTTATCCGTATTCTTATCGTGAAGGGAAACATAAAGTCTTACCATTGAGCGCTCATTTTCCCAGCCCTGAACGGCACAGCACTCATTGACCTCAGAAAATTCGCCTACAACTCTTTCGATATCTGTGGGATATACGTTGTAGCCTGCGATGATGATAAGTCTCTTCTTTCTGCCTGAGAAGTAGAAGAAGCCGTCGTCATCCTGATAACCGAGGTCACCGGAAAGCACCCATTTGGTACCGTTTTCATCGGTGTAAAGACCGTAGTCGTCAGCCTCGCCCTCAGCATAATATCCTGCCATAATCGTAGGACCTGAAATTGCAAATTCACCTACTGTTCCGTTGGGCACCTGCTTGTGGTCATCGTCCCAGATCTGAACTGTTACGCCGCGGATTGCCTTACCGATTGAGCCGCGTCTGAAATCTGTGTTTGTATTGGTGGTACATACGGAGCCGATTTCTGTAAGACCGTAGCCCTGACGGAGTCTGCCCGTTGCACCCCACTTTTCAAAGTAGGAGTTATATTCATCAATAAAGCCGTCGGAAATATCGTCACCGCCGCAGAACATAAGTCTGATATTCTTAAGGTGGGGACCGTCAAAATTCTTATCCTTCATAAGCTTCTGGAACATAAGAGGAATACCGCCGAAGCCTACTATCTTGTTTTTCTTCATAAGGCTTGTGAAGATTCTTGAATCAAACTGCATCATAGGAATGATACAAGCACTGTTACACATAGCCATATGCACCGCAATGCAAAGACCGAAGCAATGGAAAAGAGGAAGAACAATAACCTCGCACTCGTTACCGGGATCGTGGATTTCGTCAATATCGGAAACACGCCAGGTAAGCTCATTGACTGCCTTGTTTGTAAGCTTGATGGTCTTACTCTTACCGGTAGTGCCGCCACCGTTGAGATAAGCGGCAATGTCGTCACCGTTGCCATTTATACATTCGGGATAATGCTGCATAATGAGGGCATCCTTATAATATGTAGCTCTCTTATACTGAGGGTAAATCTTTTTGATAAGTGACTCTGCAAACTTGCAGCCGAAGCGCTTATATCCGTCGGAATAGTCGGAGCTGTTGCATACAAGGCAGGGAAGTCCGCTGTCGTTGATAACGTCGATATGGTCCTTGACAAGAAGATCGAGAACCATAACACCCTTTGAATGAACAAGCTCTATCTGCTCCTTAAGGTAATCGGGGCCCATAAGAGGATGAACGAAGGATGTGATAACGCCTATTTTATTAAGGGCATAGAAAGCGATTATGCTCTGCATTGTGGTGGGCATAAAAATTGTATATACATCGCCTTTTTTAAGACCTAATTCCTTCTGAAAATATGCGGCAAGGTTATCAATATCCCTGAAAATTTTTGAACGGAGATAGTTAACTCCGAAGTGCTGCATCATATTTACGTCATTAAAACGGCTTGTGCAGTATTCAAGATATTCATAGCAATTGAGATTGTTTGGTGCCGGTAACATAGTTTTACTCCTTGTTTTCTTAATTTTCTTAGACAAAATAAGCATTATTGTCAATTTTAATCATTATAACCATTTTTTATTATTGTTTTGTTAATGAATATAATGTTATTTGTAAAAACAATGTAAAAAATTACAGCACCATTACCAAAAAGAAACATTAATTGTTTATTCTTTTTAATAAATTATAATAAAATTCATCAGGAATTGACAGATTTCCCTTGCCTTCGGCAAGCTTCGTTTCAGGCTTGTTTATTCCGTGATAGTCGCTGCCGCCGCTGTGAAGGAATCCGTATTTATCTGCGGTTTTTCTTGCAAGCAGAGTTGTTTCCTCATCATAGAGGGTATATTCGGTTTCTATTGCATCCAGACCTGCCTCACCGGCAAGAGGGAAAAATTCCTCAAGCAGGCTGATGTCTGCGCTGAAAAATGGGTGGGCGTGAACTGCAACACAGCCCATTTTCTTTATAAGTGATATTGCATCAAGAGATGAAAGTCTTTCCGGCGGAGTATAATATTTATTCTTCGGTGACAGCAGAGTGTCCATAGCCTCGCTGACCGACTTCACATAGCCCTTTTTCATAAGCTCATCGGCAATATGGAAGCGGTTGATTCTGCCGTCGGGCTTCTTTCGGAGAATTTCGTCATAATCAACGTCATATCCGTCCCGACGGAGTCTTTCAACAATAAGAATGTTGCTTTCTCTTTTAAGCTTCTGGAAGGTTGAAACAAGCTCTTCTATTACGGCATAATGCTCTTTTTTAAGAAACAGCGCCAGAATATGAAACTCCGTGCCCTTATATTCGGTTGAAAGCTCCACACCGGGCACACCCTTTATGCCCTGCTTTTCACAGGCAAGCATAAATTCGCTGAGGCCTGCGGTGGTGTTATGGTCTGTAAGTGCAACAGCGGTAAGACCAAGCCTTGCCGCCTTTTTTGCAAGCTGAGAGGGAGTATCGGAGCCGTCGGAGCAGATTGAATGAGTATGAAGATCGCAGTTCATAATTACACCTTCGTAAGAAAAAAATTACAGATTGATTTTACCACAGATAGTCACAAAAGGTCAATAAAAAAACGGCACCTGCCGGAGCAGATGCCGCAGACTGTCGATAAAGGCACAAGAACAACAATGCATAGATATACTGAAAGAACCGCAATAAAAAAATAAAAGCAAAATACAAAGAAAAATGGTCAGGACATCGAATCCTGACCATTTTTTCCATTGTTTTGCCCTTTTTTCGCCCTCTCGGAGTACCACTGTACGCCTTCGGGGCGAAGAAAATGTCATCTTGCACCTTTCTCAACAGCCCGACAGCTTGTCGAAAATACTTTTTCGACAAGCTGCGGCACCTGCCGGAGCAGATGCCGTTAAAAACCTTTTATTTTTTAAATAAATGTGTGATGAAGTTTAAGAGAGATGTTAAAAACTTAATAAGAACTGCAAGAACTGAGCTTGTATCGGTAGTATCCTCTGTAACGTCCTTGTTTTCTTCTGTCAGAGGAATAAGCTCACCTATATCCTTATCGTTTTCATCCAAAGTGCTCTTATAAAGAGTGTACTGAGGCACATCTTCAAATGTGTCAACAGTTGCATATCCGTCATATCTGATAATGCGGAGCATAAACTGATCCGTAACCTCCGGATACATATGATGCTCAAGCTCCTTGACGTACCAGGTATGATCCTTGAAGGGTGCAGTTGAAGCGTCAATTTTTCTGTCGGCTGAAATGTATTTTCCGAAGCCTGCCTCAGTTCTTTCTGCAACGTAGTCTTCAGAAAGAGTGCCTGTGATTTCTGCTGTTTCGGCACCACAGAAGGTCTGCCTGTAAACCGAAACCACACCGTCACCGAGAATATCATAGTTTTCAATGCAGGGATACATCTGACTGCCATACTTTGCAATCACATAAACCTCAACGCCGTTCTGCTGCATCTCTTCAAGAATGCCGAGTGCGTTTGCCTTGTAAACGTTGTAATTTTCAATCTTTTCAACAAGCTTGTCATAAGTGCCGTCTTTGTTGCCGTCAAGAACAAAATTCTTACAGTCTTCGTAAGCATCAAGGCTTATCATACCCCACCAGCCGGGGCAGCAGCCAAAGATTTCACGGATAAGTCGGGGCATAAGGTTTGCGCTGATTTTGCCGTAAATGTCATTAACAAAGCCAAGTCCGTCATCAAGAAGACCATTGAAGGTTGCAAGGTTAACAGTAGCCTTGACAAAATCAAGAACCGGACTTGTGTCAATAAATGTATTTACAAAACGGTTCATAGCATCCGCATCAAAAATCACCTTATTTGAATATACATCATCGGCAATTTCTGCACCGCTTGCAATTGAGTTGAAAACTATGTTTTTCTCAACACTGTCATAACCATACATATTAAAATATGCGTTAGCTATAACCGTACCCTCGCAGCGTGAAACAATGCACACCTTGCTGTGGCCTGAAACCTCCTTGATTTTCTCAATATAGGTATTAAGGTACTCAGCGTTTTTACAAGGGTCAATTCGCATGTCATACTGGAACTGAGTGGCAGTTATGTTATCTGCATATCTCTTATGTCCGTTTTTGCCTGCAGCCACTACCCTTGCAAGCATATTTTCAAGAGTCCAGTAAGGATCCACGCCGCTTGCGTTATCAACTTCGCCGTCATTGTTGAGCTTATACTGATCATAAATGGGTCTGATTTCTTCAAAAAGAATATCGCAGTAATCATCCCACTCGTCGGTTATCAGTGCTGCGGCAAAGGCGGGAATAATGTTGGAGCTTGCTTCGATAATTGACTCGGTACCGCCGGAAAAATTGGTTTCTGCAAGATTGCCGTCGGAAGTGTCGTCAGGTGTTTTGTAGATATTTGTTCTGCCCTTGATGTAAACAACGGGTGTGTTTTCACAGGTACACACTGTAGCAGCAGAAGCACTGAGTGCCGGAGCTGTCATAGCAGTAAGCATAAGTACACAAAGCAGAACTGAAAGAATACGTCTATACTTTTTCATAATGCATTTCTCCTTATGAATAAATTATTAACTTATATTAATACTATCACGTCGTGCTGAAAAAATCAACTGATTTATGATTAATAAAAAATAAATTGATTTTTCTTTACTGAACAGCAAAAAGATTACCCCCGTAATGAGGGTAATCTCTGACAATGTCATTTGCAGTTTTTATCAAATGCCGGGTTGAAGGCATAGAAGTTCTTTTCGTTGAGCTTATCTGTTGTAAGCCTCAGAGCCTCACCGAAGCGCTGATAATGCACAATTTCTCTCTGACGCAGGAATTTTATTACGTCGCATACGTCGGGGTCGTCAACAAGGCGGAGAATGTTATCATAGGTTGTTCTCGCCTTCTGTTCAGCCGCCATATCCTCGTGCAGGTCTGTGATAACGTCGCCCTTCGATTGCATTGTCATAGCACTCCAGGGTGTGCCGCCTGCACTCTGGGGATAAACGCCTGTTGTGTGGTCTACAAAGTAGGCATCAAAGCCTGCTTTTTTGATTTCCTCAACAGAAAGATTTTTTGTAAGCTGATAAACGAGGGTGCCTATCATCTCAAGATGCCCGAGCTCTTCGGTACCTATATCCGTAAGAAGACCCTGCAGCTTCGGGTCGGGCATTGAAAAGCGCTGACTGAGATATCTGAGCGATGCACCTAATTCACCGTCGGGGCCGCCATATTGGGAAATTATGATTTTCGCATACTGAGGGTTGCACTTTTTAATGTTTATGGGATACTGAAGTATTTTTTCGTATTGGAACATCAGCAGTCACCTCCGCAGTTGACCCAGGGAAAGGGTATTGCCGTCCAGCTGCAGTCGGTATCTCTTTCTGCAGTAAGCGGACCGTATTTGCACTCGTATTCCTTAAGAAGCTCCTTATACTGCTGTCTGTAGGAATCCATAAGGCTTTCGGTTTCGCAGTCGCAGCCGTGGGTATCGGTGTAGAGATGAAGTTCCCACATAGCAAAGCGTACTGCCATAAGTCTGTGTTTAAGGTTATTGGTGTTTATCATCTGCAGCACCCCATTGTAAAGGGCTTATCAAGGCAAGGGAAAAGTGTACCTCTCATAAGAGCCTTGTCACACTTATATACTTCCCCTCTTGACTGAAAAGGCACGTATGCCATTGCAACGGGTGTATTATCAGGAAAGGCCGGCATTGCCGTATGATTACATACGCACGAGCAGGAGCCCTCTGTCATACCGCCCTGACGCTGCATAGGATAAGCACAGGAATTGTAATTATTCAACTGTATCTCCCCTTTTACTTTTTCAATAGTTCAATGAACTATCGTTAACATAGTATGCGAAAAAACCGAAAGGGTGATTTTACTCCTTTTGTCAGCCTGCCGGCTGCCACCTTCCTCAGGGAGGAAGGCAAAAAAGGCTCCCCTTTCAGGGGAGCCGAGGCTTAACTTTTACTTTTTGTCAATCATAGTACCGTCTCCTGATTGACGTAAGCAATTTCATATTTAAGATTTAAACTATCAAATACTGCATAAACACAATATACATTGTCAAGTTTAATACCGTCATCATAATAGCCGTATAAATCTTTTAAGATTCCTTGTCTGTAAGCTACTATCCATTTAGATATTTCATATTCGTCCGTCTCAACTCTGACAAGAATTTCTTCATCATTATCATTTAATTTATAAAACGCTACAGACTCAACAGTGTTTTCAGTAATTTCAGGAAAAACCAAATCACTTCGGTAGTATACTCCACCATACGGCCTCAACAAATCATTGTAGTCGCACCAAAGAAACAGCCTTCTGTCATCACCCTGATAACCATACACATTATACTCATTAAAAGTACTGTCCAAATAACCACACATATAACGAGTTATTGGTTTTTCATCAATTTCCGAATTAACACTATATTTACTTAAATAATCCAGTTTAGCATAGTTATAACCATTATAGGAAAAATACACCTCATCTCCATTTTCGTTGGATAAAGAATGCTCCAATTCTTTTGCTCCAAAGCATGGCTGTTCCGTTAAAATAAGCACATTTATCGAAATAGATATTGCCATAAATAAGATAATGATTACAAAAAATAAAATTTTAACTATTTTATTTTTTTGGAGTAATTTTTTCATTTCTACACCTCTTCTGAAGACAGAAAACCGTCAGCCGTGTTCACGTTAACGGTTTTGCTTGCTCTTAAACCGTATTACTCCTTCTGTCACTTCGTGACACCTTCCTCAGAGAGGAAGGCTATTATGGCTCCCTC
>JAZPZK010000046.1:0-14617 GCA_045544675.1 Acutalibacteraceae bacterium | reverse complement strand
TCCGGACAAAGGATGTGCCACAGCGGCATGAGCGTTACCACGGTAAAAGAATCATACCTACATTAAGGTGAGAAAGCACAACTTACCCATTATAGCCGTAGCGCGTGTGGAATAAAGAGCAGAGTAACCCCTTCCGTCACGGCTGCGTCGTGCCACCTCCCCCAAAGGTGGAGGCTAATGCAGTTGCACCTAGGTTGCATCAAACGGACGGCCAATGGCCGCCCCATAATAATTACCGTGGCGGGCAGAGCTTACCCATTTCCACTCACACCGGGCGCGATTGCGAACTGCGCATTAAAAAAAGCACCCTCACGGGTGCTTTTTTCAGGGCCTTGCGCTTCTGTAAACATTACCGTCTCTGGCGTCGATGCCTCTGTAATAAAGAAGCTCCGAAACGGTAACAAGCTGATAACCGTTATTTATCAACCAGGGAACGATTGTTTCTGTTGCACTTGCCGTTGAAGAATAAAGGTCGTGCATAAGAATAATCGCACCGTCAAAGCTGTTGTTTTTGATGTGTGATACCACTCTGGATGCGTTTCTGTGGTCCCAGTCACGGGTATCAACCGACCACATAATAACCGGCTTATTGACCGCCTTGAGTGCACGGCTGCTTGTTGCACCTCCCGGCGGACGCATAACCGTTGTTTCACTGCCTGTATATTTTCTGACAAGGTCATCGGTTTTCTGAAGATTACTTCTTATCTGTGAATCGGAATAGGAAGGGATATTCATATGATTATAGGTGTGGTTGCCTATCTCACAACCGAGATTTGCTGCCCTTATAAGGGGCTTACTGTTACTGTCGATTCTCTCGCCTACAACAAAGAAGGTTGCTCTGGCATCGTATTTTTCAAGAACATCCAGTATACGGTTGGTGTATGTGTTGTGCGGGCCGTCATCGTAGGTCAGAGCCACCATTTTTTTGTTGGGGTCAATCCTTACTGTTTCAACAGCGTTTCCGTAATTACTAAAGAATTTGCCGTCCTTACCTGCACGGACACAGTACTGATAGCTCTTGGTTTTTTCTGCACTCTTATCGGTATATTCAGAAACATTTCCTGTTCTTGTGAGCTTTACCCAGCTGTCAGAGCTGTCTGCACGGCGGTATATGTAATAGTGTGTTGCACCCTCAACCTTATTCCAGCTGACCTTATAGCCGTTACCGTTTCTTACTGCCGAAAGAGCCTCAGGTGCAGAAACGAAGGTATAGCTCTTGCCGATTTTACTGTATGTACTCTGATAGGAACCGCATACGGTGATGAGTGTGTAGGTGTAGGTTTTTCCGTTTTCTTTTACGCTGTCCTTATAATAAAGCTTCTTTGCAGAGGAAATAACGGCTATTCTTGTCCAGGATGTGTCGCCCTCTGCCTTTCTGTAAAGCTTATAGCCCTTAGCATAGGGTGAAGCCTTCCATCTGATTGTAAGCCCGTCACACATGGGGCTTATTGAGGTAACGTCGTTTATGGGGATGTATCTGTATGCCTTTCCTGATGTATAGGCACTCATCTGCTCTCCCCTTACGGCTCTTACCGTATATGCATAGGTTTTTCCGGGCAGCACGGTGGTATCGGTGTATGAGCCGTACTCTGCACCGAGAGAAGTAAGGTAGGTCCACTTTTCACCTGCACCGCGTCTGTAAAGAAGGTAGCTTTCGGCACAGGAGGTTTTTGTCCAGCTTATCTTTATCCCGTTTATGACCGATGAAGCAGACTTTATATGAGGTGCTTTAAGATAATCCGCGGTGACACCTGCTTTATCGTATGTGCTTACTGCTTTTCCGACTCGGGCACGTACTGTATAAGTAAGCCTTTTACCGTCAGGAGCTGACTTATGGGTAAAATTATCGGTATCGCCGAGATGTGAAGCCACAGACCAGGAGGAATCACCCTCAGCCTTGAAATAAACGGTGTATTTATCTGCGCCACCGCACTTTTTCCATCTGACATTAACGCCCTCTGTGCCGCCTTCCACGCTGATAATCTCGGGTTCATGAACACAGACGACGGATTTTTCCGCGCTACATACACCCTCGGCTTCTGCAGTGCAGGGAATGACCTTATATGTATAGCTGATGCCTGAAAGAGCAGAGTCGTCCTGATAGCTGTTGCCGTCAGTAACCGTGTTTACAGCTATATATTCCCCTTCGGCGGTCTTACGCATTATCTTATAGAATTCAGCACCCTTTGCCTTTGTCCATCTGACAAATACGCCCTTTTGCTTGCTGCTGACGCTTACCGATGAAACCGTCGGCACATCTGATGTGTTCTGTGCACAGACGGCAATGCCGCAAAGAAACATAACGGCTGAACAAAGAAGGCAGAGAAATATCCTGCGTTTGTTTTTCATAAAAAAGCCTCCTTTTCATTATTACATTTTTATTTTAGCATCTTCGACTGTATTTTACAATATCCGACAGAAAAAAACAACAAAAGACAGCTTTTGTGTTTTGCTCACAGATTATAAAAAATCCCCCGTCATACTCACGTAATACGAGGGTTCGTCATATTCAATCGGTAAACATCTTTATTTTATCTGTAAGCTTAAGTCCAAGGAAGTCAAGATTGGTAAGTCCTCTTTCAAACAGCTCTTTATCAAGATATGCAGCCGGAGAATGAGCATCTATACCCATTGTAACGGGCGGCTTCATCTCAGAAATAAGCTTCCAGAAATCAGGATATGGGTACCCCTGCTTACCGTCTGCAATTGAATGACTGAAGCCGAGAAGATTATATTCAAGAGGGGTGTTTGTTTCAATCGCCTTTTCAATTATCTGCCTTGCAATTATTCCGCAATGCTCATCAAAAACAGGGTAGCCTCTCATAAATATATCGGGATGAGCTATATAGGCGAACATACCCGTATCCATAGCCTCAATAAGGTCATCTCTGAAATTATAAAGCTGCTCAGGCTCGGTCATATCGCCGTTATAAAGGCATCCGGGCTCATCCTTTGAAAAATGATGCCCAAGAATGATATAATCAATGCCGTGCTTTTTTATCATTTCCTTCAACCAGGGAAAATATTTAGGGAAATACTCACATTCAAGGCCAAGCTTTATGCTGATTTTATCCTTATACTTTTCTTTAAGAGCGTTGATACTGCTGCAGTAATCCTCAAGCTCATTTTCGTGCATTCTCATATGCGAAACATATCCGTCAAAGGGCCAGGGTGAGTGGTCTGCAAAGCCTATTTCGTCAAAGCCTGCTTCAATTGCAGCAAGCACATATTCTTCATCTGTACCCTTTGCGTGCATACAGCGGGTTGTATGGGTGTGGTAATTGTATTTCATGCCTGTCATTCCTTCTTTTATCGGATATAGTATATAATAGCACAGTATTTTGCTTAAATCAAATGTTTTCGACCTATTTTTGTGCTGTTTTCTGTTGCAAAAATATGTCAGGTATGTTATTATAGTTATTAACCGATGCTCTTAATCTTAGAAAAGGAGAGAAAAAAATATGAAGGTTATCGTGCTTAAGAATGCTGTTGAAATTTCAAAGGAAGCAGCAGAAATAATCGTAAAACAGATAAACAACAAACACGGCAGTGTAATCGGCTTTGCAACAGGAGCTTCTCCCGTTGAAACCTATAAAAGAATAATCGAAAGCTATGAAAAGGGTGAAGTAAGCCTTAAATACATAACCACCTTCAATCTCGACGAATATGTCGGCCTTGAAAGAGAAAACGTAAACAGCTATTACTACTTCATGAAGGAAAATCTCTTCGGCAAAACCGACGTTGACTTCAACAGAGTAAACTTCCTTAGCGGTACCGCTGAGGATACTGCCGCTGAGTGCGAAAGATATGCTAAAAAAATCAGAGAATGCGGCGGTATCGACCTTCAGATTCTCGGCATAGGCACAAACGGACACATCGGCTTCAATGAGCCCGGTGAAAAATTCGCAGACCGGCCCTTTGCAGTTAAGCTTACTGAAAGCACCATTGAATCAAACAGAAAGTACTTTGAGGCTGTGGGCGACACAATGCCCGAATATGCCCTTACAATGGGCATCGGCGACATTATGAGAGCAAGAAGAATAATTCTCATTGCCACAGGCAAAAACAAGGCTCAGGCAGTACGAAGCCTTGTCAAGGGTGAGGTTACCGCACAGTGTCCTGCTTCAATTCTCAAGCTTCATGCAGATGTAACCGTTTTCCTCGATGAAGAAAGCGCTTCCCTCTTAGGCGATGAAATATGAGCCTTGACGTTATAACCAAGCTTAAAAGCAGCCCTAAAATCAAAAGCATAACCGTAACCGATGAAAAAAAACTGCTTATCAAATGGTCAAAGGTTGAAGGTGCGGAAAAATACGGGGTTAAAAGAGCCTCCTCAGACGGCGGTGAGTTTGAGCATATCGCCTGGTGCAAAAAGCCTGAGTTCACCGATGAGGACGTTAACGAAAACGTAACCTACCGCTATAAAATTATGGCACACAAAAAGCTTGAGGGCAAAAAAGCATCAACAAAGCTCAGCGCAGTCAGAGCTGTTGTTATTTCCGATATTCCTGCACCTGAAAATCTTCAGGCAGAGCCGGAAAAGGGTCCGTCGGTCTGTCTCAGATGGGATAAGTGCAAAAACGCTGAGGAATACATCATAAACCGCAGAAACGACTTTTACTCACAGATTCTGCCGATTGCAAGAACAAAGGATAACTCCTTCACCGATGATAAAATAGTTTACGGTCAATCCTATCATTATTCCGTTCAGCCTGTAATAAAGGGTGAAGAAACGGAAAAGCAGGGCAATTTCAGCAATGAAGTTCACGCCGTATGCCTTGATAAGGGACAGATACTTGAATATCAGGCCCGTCTCGGAAGAAAAATCGACCTTACTCTTCGCATAGTTACCGGTGCAGACTGCTACTGTGTTGAAAGAAGCGAAAATGAAAAGGGTCCCTGGCGGGAAATATACCGCAGTAAAGATGCTCTCGAATACAGAATAAGTGACAAGGTTCCTAAATCCTTTTCAACCTATTATTACAGGGCAAGAGCTATGAAAGCCATTGCCGGTGAGGATTTCTACGGAAAATACTGTAAAACTGTTAAGATTAAGTCAAAGTAAGCAAAATATTTTTAAAAATTATTGACTAAATCGGCATAATGGTTTAAAATGACAGTGTACATATAAAATTAAAGGAGGATAATTATTATGAATAAGACATTTAAAAAGATTGTTTCTCTTATGCTTTCAGTTCTTATGATCATGACAGTGGCAACTGTTGGCTTCGTTGCTTTCGCTGAAGGTGCAGAAAGTGAAGAACATGTTTGCGTTTTTGATCAAAAGGTAATTGCAAAGGAATTCAAGGCTAAGGATTCAACAGCTACAGATCCCGCAGTTTTCTATTACTCATGCACATGCGGTGCTTCAAGCCAGGGTACAGAATATGAAGTTACCTTCGAAGAGCACAGAATGATATGGCAGATTATCTGGTCATTCATGTTAGAGATTTACAATTTCTACAAATACATTTTCTATGATGTATTTCTTGGCAAGGCTCCCTGATCGGATTTAAAATTTTAAAGACACCTTCAGTTAATGAAGGTGTCTTTGTTCTTTATCAGATTTTTTCGATTTAAGAAAGGACGTGTATATTATGGCAGGACCCGGTGGCGGACGCTCCGGCGGCGGTTTTGGCGGCGGCTCCTTCGGTGGAGGCGGCAAAGGCTTTTCAGGCGGTTTTTCAGGAGGAGGCAAGGGCTTCGGCGGTGGCTCCTTCGGCGGTAATTTCGGAGGAAACTTCGGCGGTAATTTCGGAGGAGGTCCTCATCACAGACCCCCTCACCACCATCACAGACCTTTTTTCGGTCCTTGGTTTCACGGTCCCCGTGTAGTTTTTCACAGCGGCGATCCGATGGGCTGTGCCGTGCTGGTAATTGTAATAGTTTTGTTTATAATCTTCGGCGGTATATGGCTTTTTTCATCCTCCCCCGATGTGTATTATGAAGACTACAGCGACACAGAGTATATTGACGGCGTTTATTACGATGAAGCTGCTTTACAGGAATATGCCGATGAAAATTACAAGGAGATCTTCGGCAAATCTACAGCCTATGAGGACAACATACTTCTTGTTTTCCTTACCAATGAGGAGGCTGACGGCTATTACACAATTGCCTGGGTCGGAGATAACATACTAAGCGAAATCTGTGATATGTTCGGTGAATACAGCGATTACGGCAAGGCACTCTACACGAATATCGACAGCTACTACGCTTACTCTCTTGACACTGACCTTGCAGACGTAGTCAGCGATATGACATTGGCTGTTGAAAATCTCGGCTATGAAAGCTCCTTCTACACCGAAGCAGACAGAACAGTGCTTACCGAATCCGCTGTTATTAACCACACCGATTTCGAACTTACTGCGGAGATTTTAAGCAATTCTCTTGAGGAATTTACTCAGAAAACCGGAATCCCCATGGTTATTCTTGTTGACTCGGTTGATGCAGTATTCACTGTTGCGGATAATGGGGATTCATTGGTAACAGAGATGTACGGTGGCGAAGAGTACGTCACTACAGACGACGGAAGTGAAGAAAACAGCAGCTCAATAAATGTTTCTAAGATAATACCCTACGTGGCAGCTGCTATTATTCTTGTTATATTCATAATAATGTTCTTTATGCGAAAGAAGGAAAAAGAAAAGGCAAACGCAGAAACAGAGAAATGCGGAACATCAGGCTGTGACGGCAAGATTAAAAAAGATACAAAACCACCCTGGGAGCTTGACTGATACCCGGGAGAACCAATAAAAAAAGCACCCTCAGGGGTGCTTTTTATTGTTATTATTTGTGATTCTTATGCTCGGGAGTCTGCTTCATTTTGCTGAATTTCTCGCCCCAGGCATTTGCCCAGCTTTCGCAGTAAACTGCTGAATAGGGTACGTTGTTCTTAATTCTGTAGTTTCTGAAGCAGTTGCACCAGATAACTGAGGGAAGAGCAATAACAGGGTAATAGAGAGGGCCTAAAAGAAGACACTGCCATGTGTGACCGTATTCGTGAATTCTTGTGTTATAGGTCCAGTTTTTCTTTGAATGGTTATCCTTCACAAAGATGAAAAGACCCATCGAAAGACCTCCCTGATTCCAGGGCATATACACGATTCTTGCATATCCGAAGTGCTGCCAGCGGTAGCCCTTGATTTTTGTGCAGATAAGGTATGCAATACCGCCCACAAGGTTTACGGGAAGTCCCCATGTCCACTGTATGAGATAGAAAAGGAACTTTTTAAGTGAGGTCATAAAGCCCTTTTCCGGAGCCTTGGGCTCTTTCTGAGTAGTATCGATGTTTGTCATAATAATTCTCCTTTATTTATCTTCTCCGAGAGCCTCTTTTACTGCCTCGGGAGAATCTTCATATTCATTGGTTTCTGCGTTCTTACCTTCCTTGGAGGTTCTGATTTTCTTCATTTCCTCCTCGATGTCAACAAGCACCTGATACTCGCCGTTTTCATTAAGTGTCAGCGGACGTGCATCGGGGGTAACATTACCGTTACCGAGCCATGTTGTTTCATATCTCTGACCTGAAATATCCTCAACAATTCTTATTTCTTCTTCTGTGAGTGCAACTGCACCGTACTTATGCTTTGTTGCAATAGCGGCACGGATGATTGTATGCTCCCTCTTTGACATCTTGAACATATGAAGAAGGAAAAGAGAAATAAGTGTAAATGCAATAGGTACAAAGGTTATGCAGATTCTGACACCGAGAATAGCATTGTCTGACTGCTGGAAATCCGGGTTTGTTTCAAGAATCTTATCAAGGTCCTTACCGATAACAAGACCGAAAGAACCGAGAATAAAGCTTACAACTGTTGTCATAACACCTGAAACAGTCTTCTTGATGAAGGTGTTGAAGGTGCCGATAACGCCCTCACGTCTTCTGCCTGTGATAGCCTCGTCAACGTCAGAAATATCGGGAAGGATGTTGATAGCAACATAACCGAGACCTGACTTACCGAAGGGATAAAGAACTGCAGTAGCAAGAAGAAGAATCTTCCAGATGATCGCGCCCTCGTTTTCCGGGGTGGGATTCATAAACAGACATACTGCAAAGCCTGCAATCATAAGCGGTGTTACAATTGTTCCGCACTTTTTCTTGCCGAACTTCATTGTAAGGGCATAGTTAAGCGGGAATGAGGAAGCCTCAAAGATACCTGCGATGGTGGTGAAAAGAGTATACATTGAAGGAAGCTTTGCGATATACTCTATATAATAGATAAGAGTTGTTGTGTAGAAAAAGGTTGCTATATTATAAGCAAGGCTCATAAAGAAATACTGTCTGAAGGCTCTGTTCTTGATAACATACCAGTATTCTCTGAAGAAATATACTATATCAAACTTTTCTGTCTTAAGGTCAAGTGAGGGCTTTTCTCTTACCTTCTTGAAGGTAACGAAAAGGCTGATGCCGTAAACTGTTGCAAGAATAAGACCTGCAATAAGCATAGGAAGGTTTGCGCCTGCCTTGGGTGTGCTGTAGCCAAAAATGCCGAGAATTGCCGATGTCAGGAAGAAGGACGGGAACATACCAAAGGAATTGAATATGTAGCCGACTGAGTTATACTGAATTCTCAGGTCGTAGTCGGGAGCAAGCTCGGGAAGCATTGCAACGTGAGGAATATCTATAATTGTATATGCTGTTTTGTAAAGCATAAAGGCTGCAGTGTAATAAATAAATGCCTGCATAGGTCTTTCACTGCCGTCAAGACCGTAGGAGTTCCACATCATTGCGAAGGAAAGCACAAAAAGAGGCATACCCCAGAGAATATAACGTCTGTGCTTACCGTACTTTGAACGGGTTCTGTCTGCAATAATACCCATAAGCGGGTCTGTGATTGCATCCCAGAAAACTGCTATACCCATAACGAGACCTGCAAGCTTGATATCAAGACCTACAACGTCGGTTAGGAACTTAAGGTAGTAAAGGCTTACTACATAGCCTGCACCTGAGGTTGTGATGTTTGCACTGCTGTAGCTGATCATAGGGATAACGTCTTTTTTGAACGTACCCTTGACACCAAGCAGCTTAAGAATTTTTTGTTCCATTTTACCACTCCTTTTCAATATGTTAATACTTTACCACATAAAAACATTTAAATCAAGTGAAAGATGACATAATATGTTTTTTTGTGCTGAGTATTGAATTATTCTGCTGCGAATGGTATGATTTTATAAAAAGAAATCTGTCCCGTTCAAAAGGAGCTGACATTATGCTTATATCCGGCTTACAGAAGCTGACTCTTCTCGACTATCCCGGCAAAACTGCCGCTATTATATTTACCTACGGCTGTAATTTCCGCTGCCCATTCTGCCACAACGCCCTGCTTGTAACAGAAAAAATGCAGAATGCTATCCCCGAGGATGAGATTTTCGCCTTTCTGAAAAAAAGAAAGGGCATCCTCGATGCAGTTTGCATAACAGGCGGTGAGCCTACTTTACAGAAGGACCTCCGAGAGTTTATACTGAAGGTACGTGAATTGGGTTACTGCGTAAAGCTTGACACAAACGGCACCAATCCCCTGCTTTTAGATGAGCTTCTCACAGATGGACTTATCGATTACGTAGCTATGGATATAAAGAACTCCCCTGAAAGATATGATGAAACAACGGGAGTTAAAACCGATAAGGATAATATAATGAAAAGCATTTCCGTTATAAAGGAAAAAGCTCCCGATTATGAATTCCGTACCACAATAACAAAGGAGCTGCATTCGGAAAAGGATATTTTTGCTATATGTGAAATTATCGGTAAAGAGAGCAAATACTATCTTCAGCAGTTCAAGGATTCTGGCTGTCTTATCCGTGACGGAGATACACCCTGGGATATTGACGAGGTTAAGGCATTAAATGATAGACTGTTGTCTCTTAGCTTTAACACGTCAATTCGCGAAAGCTAAAAAACCACAATATTTTGTGGTATAAATCGAAAAAAATTACAATAAATTGTGTTCCTCCTATTGATTTTTTCAATATCTTGTGTTAGAATAGTGCCTGCACTCACCTTTCAGAGGTATTAAAAAATTAAAAGGAGGATCATTTCATGTACACAGTTTTAAAAAGAACCGGTAAGGTTGTAGATTTCAGTCTCGACAAAATCACCCAGGCAATTACCCTCGCTTTCGACGCTCAGCAGAGAGATTATAACCCCAGCATCATTGATTTCCTCGCACTCAAGGTTACTGCAGATTTTGAGCCCAAAATCAAGGATCACCACATCGCAGTTGAGGATATTCAGGACAGCGTTGAAAACGTTCTCGTTCAGGCAGGCTACAGCGATGTTGCAAAGGCATACATCCTTTACCGCCGTCAGCACGAAAAGCTTCGTGACATCAACACAACACTTCTCGACTATAAGGAAATCGTTGACAACTACGTTAACGTAAACGACTGGCGAGTTAAGGAAAACTCCACAGTTACATATTCAGTCGGCGGTCTTATCCTCAACAACTCAGGTGCTATCACAGCTAACTACTGGCTGAGCGAGGTTTACGACGACGAAATCGCAAACGCCCACAGAAACGCAGATATTCACATCCACGACCTTTCAATGCTCACAGGCTACTGCGCAGGCTGGTCACTCAAGCAGCTTATTCAGGAAGGTCTCGGCGGTGTTACAGGTAAGATTACATCTGCACCCGCAAAGCACCTTGCAACCCTCTGCAACCAGATGGTTAACTTCCTCGGTATTATGCAGAACGAGTGGGCAGGCGCTCAGGCATTCTCATCCTTCGACACATATCTTGCTCCCTTCGTAAAGGCAGATAATCTTTCCTACGATCAGGTAAAGAAGTGCATCGAATCCTTCATTTACGGTGTAAATACACCCTCTCGTTGGGGTACTCAGGCTCCCTTCACAAACATCACCCTTGACTGGACAGTACCCAATGACCTTGCAGAGCTTAACGCTATCGTAGGCGGCAAGGAAATGGATTTCAAGTATAAGGACTGTAAGAAGGAAATGGATATGGTTAACCGTGCCTTCATCGAAACAATGATCGAGGGCGATGCTAACGGCAGAGGCTTCCAGTATCCCATCCCCACATACTCAATCACCCGTGACTTCGACTGGTCAGAAACCGAGAACAACAAGCTTCTCTTCGAAATGACCTCCAAGTACGGCACTCCCTACTTCTCAAACTACATCAACTCCGATATGGAGCCCAGCGACGTACGTTCAATGTGTTGCAGACTCCGTCTTGACCTTCGTGAGCTTCGTAAGAAGTCAGGCGGCTTCTTCGGAAGCGGTGAAAGCACCGGCTCAGTAGGTGTTGTTACAATCAACATCCCCAGAATCGCTTACCTTGCAAAGGACGAAGCAGATTTCTACGAGCGCCTTGATAAGCTTATGGATATTTCCGCACGTTCACTTGCAATCAAGAGAAGAGTTATCACAAACCTCCTCGAAGCAGGTCTTTATCCCTACACAAAGAGATACCTTGGCACCTTCAACAACCACTTCTCAACAATCGGTCTTGTCGGTATGAACGAAGCAGGTCTTAACGCTAAGTGGCTCAAGTGCAACCTCACAGACAAGAGATGTCAGAAATTCGCAAAGGATGTTCTTAACCATATGCGTGAACGTCTTTCCGACTATCAGGAGCAGTACGGTGACCTTTACAACCTTGAAGCTACTCCCGCAGAGTCAACCTCCTTCCGTCTTGCTAAGCACGACCTCAAGCACTATCCCGATATCATCACAGCCTCCGACAGAACAAAGAACGAGGCTCCCTACTACACCAACTCTTCACATCTTCCCGTTGGTTACACAGATGATATCTTCACAGCTCTCGACGTTCAGGATGAGCTTCAGACTCTCTACACCTCAGGTACTGTATTCCACGCATTCCTCGGTGAAAAGCTTCCCGATTGGAAGAGTGCAGCTGCTCTTATCCGTAAGATTGCTGAAAATTACCGACTTCCCTATTACACCCTTTCTCCCACATATTCAGTATGTAAGGATCACGGCTACATCGCCGGTGAATATTACACCTGTCCCACCTGCGGCGAAAAGACTGAGGTTTACAGCCGTATCACAGGCTACTACCGTCCTGTTCAGAACTGGAACGACGGTAAGAGTCAGGAATTCCGTGACAGAGTTGAATATAATCCTGCAAAGTTCGGCAAGGAAATCAGCGGCGTAATCGCTGAAGCCAAGGCTGAGGTAAAAACTGAAACCGCAGAAGAGGATAAGGTTATCCTTTTCGCAACCTCAACCTGCCCCAACTGCAAAATGGCAGCTACCTTCCTTGAAAAAGCAGGCATAAAGTTTGAAAAGGTTCTCGCTGACGAAAACAAAGAGCTTGCTGAAAAGTTCGAAGTCCGCCAGGCTCCCACCCTCGTTGTTATAAGCGGCGGTCAGGCAGAAAAAATCGTTAACCTTTCAAACATCAAGGCTTTCTGCGGAAAATAAGAGGAATTAAAATGTACGATATTATCATAATCGGTGCAGGCCCGGCAGGACTGACAGCAGCAGTCTATGCCGGCAGAGCCGAAAAACAGGTGCTCGTTCTGGAAAGAGAAACCTTCGGCGGTCAGATAACACACTCACCCAGAGTTGAAAATTACCCCGGCTTTTTGCAGATGAGCGGTAACGAATTTGCTGAAAAGCTTCTTGAACAGGCAATGGCTCAGGGTGCTGAAATTGAGCTTGATATCGCAACGGCAATTGAAAAGAAGGACGGTTACTTCACCGTTAAGGGTGAAGGTGCTGACTATGAGGGCAGAACCGTAATTATTGCAACGGGAGCTGCTCACAGAAGACTCGGACTTCCCAACGAGGATAAATTCACAGGTGAAGGAGTTTCCTACTGTGCAGTTTGCGACGGAGCCTTTTATAACGGCAAGGATGTTGCTGTTATCGGCGGCGGAAATTCAGCTTTACAGGAAGCAGTTCTTCTTTCAAAAAGCTGCAGAAGTGTTACTGTAATTCAGAATCTCCCCTATCTCACAGGTGAAAGCAAGCTTCAGAAAGAGCTTGAAAACAAGGATAACGTTAAGATTATTCTTTCAAGTATTGTTCATTCACTCAACGGCGGCGACACCTTCGAAGGTATCACAATTGAAAACACCGAAACCAAGGAAAAGACAGACCTTACCTTTGACGGTATTTTCGTAGCCATCGGTCAGCAGCCTATGAATGAGCCCTTCAGAAATAACGTTAAGCTTAACGACTGGGGCTATGTTGATGCAGACGAAAGCTGCATACCCGAAAGTGAAAAGGGTATTTTCGTTGCGGGCGACTGCAGAAGCAAAAGAATCAGACAGATTGCTACGGCAATTTCAGACGGTGCAATATCCGCCCTTGCCGCATGTAGCTTTGTGGATAGCTTATAATTGTTATGAACGCTCAGAGCATTGGCTCTGAGCGTTTTTTAGGTTGGGAAGGGATGCAACTTAATTAAGGTGGAAAAATCAGCGAGGCGGCTCCCGCAAATGGCGGCCTGCGGCCGCCATTTAAGCCTTTCGCTTGCGAAAGGCGCCCGAATTCGGGCGCGGGAGCCGAGGCTGACCTCCTCCTCCCTTTGCCTTTAAAGATCTCTCTTAAAATTTACTATAAGGTTGCACTCTTCCCCTTTCTTATGCTAAAATAAGGCTGAGGTGAGTACTTTGAACAGAAATCAGCTGAAAATCATAGCCTGCATATCAATGCTTGTTGACCACATCGGCTATATTATTTTCCCTGATGTTTTAATTTTCAGGCTTATAGGCAGAATTGCAATGCCCTTATTTGCCTTTTTTATTGGTGAAGGCTGCCTTTACACAAAAAACAGAAAGAAGTATTTTCTCAGGGTGTTTATACTCGGTCTTATCTGTCAGGCGGTTTATGTTGCAGAAAGTTTTATCACAAAATCCGGCTCGGGACTGTATCTTAACATTCTTCTCACCTTTTCGCTTTCAATTGTGCTTTGCAGCAGCTTTCTTTATTTTAAAGAGAACCGACAAAGCGACAGCGATATAAAGTTCAGAAGCACAACAGCATTTATCCTATGTGTTATCGCCGTTCTTTTAATTGAACTTTTCTGCGAAAACAGCATCGATATAACAGGCATAAACATTGAATTTGACTACGGTATTTTCGGCATATTCCTTCCCCTTTTTGCCGCTATTTCGAAAAACAAAAGAACCAAGCTTATTGCTTTTTCGGCTGCACAAATAGCTTTTGGCTTCAGCTTTTACAGTACGGGCAGCTTATATTTATGCTCACTCATTCCCCTTGGGCTTCTACTCTTTTATAACGGCAAAGCGGGAAAAATGAATCTTAAGTATTTTTTCTATGCCTTCTACCCCTGCCATCTTGCTCTGATTTATCTTATAAATATGTTCATTTAACAGCTTCAGCCTTCCGGTTAAGGAAGGCTCAGACTGTCGATAAAGGCACAAGAACAACAATGCATAGATATACTGAAAGAACCTCAATAAAAAATAAAAGCAAAATACAAAGAAAAATGGTCAGGACATCGAATCCCGACCATTTTTTCCATTGTTTTGCCCTTTTTTCGCCCTCTCGGAGTACCACTGTACGCCTTCGGGGCGAAGAAAATGTCATCTTGCACCTTTCCCAACAGCCCAGCTTGTCGAAAATACTTTTTCGACAAGCTGGGCTGTTTTTTTATTA
>JAZPZK010000045.1:0-7298 GCA_045544675.1 Acutalibacteraceae bacterium | reverse complement strand
CATAGCACGTGTGGAATAAAGGGCAGAGTAACCCCTTCCGTCACGACTGACGTCGTGCCACCTCCCCCAAAGGTGGAGGCTAATGCAGTTGCACCTGCGGTGCTATTGAGAACCCTTCCGTCAGCCTGACGGCTGCCACCTCCCCCAAAGGTGGAGGCTAAAACAGTTGCACCTGCGGTGCTATTGAGAACCCTTCCGTCACGACTACGTCGTGCCACCTCCCCCAAAGGTGGAGGCTAGAGCAGTTGCGCCTAGGTTGCATCAAACGGACGGTCAATGGCCGCCCCTACAATAGTTACCGTGGCGGGCAGAGCTTACCCATTTTCACTCGCACCGCGAGCGCTTCGCCGACGATGCCTTTGTCACAACCGACAAAAGGAAGTGCCCAGCGGCATGAGCGTTAGTCGAGTGGAAGGTTGATTAAATATTAAGGTGAAAAAGCACAACCCAGCGGCATAAGCGCTACCACGGCAAAAGGCTGATTAATCATCAATGTGAAAAAGCAGTCAGTGCATCTTTGCGGGAATTCTGCCGTGAAATCTGCTTTTTTTAACAAAAAAGACAGAATATTTTCACTAAAATAAGCTAAAACATAATAATAATGAAAAAAAGAAAAAAACTGTTGAATTTTTGACAAATTTTCTGTATTATATTAAACAGCGGAGATTTGGATTTAACAATCTTTTCTCGGTAAGCATTGCAGCTTTTTGCTGCTTAATAATAAAATTTTGGGGTGATAATTTGAAAGTACAATTTACAGAAACTATCCTTCGTGACGCCAATCAGTCCCTTATTGCAACAAGAATGAGCTTTGATGAGTTCGAGCCTATCCTTAAGGAGCTCGATAAAGCAGGCTACTATTCACTTGAATGCTGGGGCGGCGCAACCTTCGACTCATGCCTTCGTTATCTCGGTGAAGATCCCTGGGAAAGACTTCGCAAAATCCGTAAGGCTTGTCCCAACACAAAATTACAGATGCTCTTAAGAGGTCAGAACCTCTTAGGCTATAAGCACTATCCCGACGACGTTGTTCGTGCCTTCATCAGAAAGAGCGTAGAAAACGGTATCGACATCATCCGTATTTTCGATGCTCTTAACGACCTTCGCAATATCGAGGTTGCTGTTGATGAAACCCTTAAGTGCGGTGCTCATCCTTCAGGCACAATCTGCTATACACTTTCTCCCATCCACAACCTTGAAAACTATGTGAAGCTTTCAAAGGATATGGAAAAAATGGGTGTCAAGTCCATCTGCATCAAGGATATGGCAGGTATTATGGGTCCCCAGGAGGCATATGACCTTGTAAAGGCTATCAAGGCTGAGGTTAACCTTCCCGTTGTTGTTCATACTCACTCAACAACAGGTCTTGGCGCACTCACACTTCAGAAGGCAGTTGAAGCCGGTGCAGACATTATCGACACTGCTATTTCCTGCTTCTCAGGCGGTACATCACAGCCTCCCACGGAAACTCTTGTTTATGCTCTCAAGCAGCAGGGCTACGAGATTGATGTTGATATGGACGTGCTTAAGAAAATCAACGATTTCTTCAAGCCCGTACGTGCAAAGGCACTTGAAAGCGGACTTCTCAACCCCGTTGTTCTTGCAACAGATACAGATGCACTTTCCTATCAGGTACCCGGCGGTATGCTTTCAAACCTTGTAGCTCAGCTTACAGCCGCAGGCAAGCTTGATAAGTTTGAAGAGGTGCTTCTTGAAGTACCCAGAGTACGTGAGGACTTAGGCTATCCTCCCCTTGTAACTCCCATGAGCCAGATGGTAGGCGTTCAGGCAACACAGAACGTTCTTGCAGGCGAAAGATACAAGAACATCTCAAAGGAAATCAAAAACTATTTCTTCGGCTTCTACGGTAAGGCTCCCGGCGAAGTAAACAAGGAGCTTGAAAAGAAGATTCTCGGCGATGAGACACCCGTGACCTGCCGCTTTGCTGATACCCTCGAGCCCTATATGGAAAAGGCTAAGGCAGAAATCGGCGACAAGGCAAGAAGTGAAGAGGATGTTCTTTCCTACATCGCATTCCCCCAGCAGGCTGAGGCTTATTTCGATAAGCGTGACGAGAAGGAAAGAAACACCTTCAGATACACCATCAGAGAGGTATAAGGAGGTATACGAATGTTAAATCTTCTTTCAACCGACGTTGCTCTTATCGGCGGTGCCGACGGTCCCACATCTGTAACAGTTGCAGGCGATATTCCCTGGCCTGCAATATGCGTTTCTGTTTTTGCGGTGCTTTTCATAATATATGTTTATGCTATGAAGGCAATCAACGCAAAGAAGGTTGTGGCGGAAGAGCCTTCCGCACCTTCTGAAGCTGCCGTGCAGAGCGCTCCCGTATATACGGGTCCCGAGCTTATCGGTGTAAGCGAAAAGGAAGCCGCAGTTGTTATGGCTGTTGTTTCACACAAAACAGGTATTCCCCTTAACAGACTCAGATTCGATTCAATCAAACTTACGGAGGATAAATAATTATGAAATATGTTGTTAATTTAAACGGAAAAAATTATGAGGTTGAGGTTACAGAGCAGGAAGCAGTTGTAACAAATATCACAACTGCCGCTGCAGCTCCCGCACCTGCTGCTGTTGCTGCTCCCGCTCCTGCCGCTGCTCCCGCAGCTGCACCTGCTGCACAGACCGTTTCCGCAGAAGGCAAGACAATTGCATCTCCCATGCCCGGTTCAATTCTTAATGTTAATGTAACCGTAGGTCAGGCTGTCAAGGCAGGCGACGTACTTATGATTCTTGAAGCTATGAAGATGGAAAATGACATCTCAGCTCCCTGTGACGGTACTGTTAAGCAGATTCTTGTTTCCAAGGGTTCAACCGTTAACACCGACGATGTTCTTATCGTTATCTGATAACGGAGGTATATATAATGGCAGATTTACTTGCGAATTTTACTACCCTTGAATTCAAGCAGGTTGCCATGTGGATTATCGGTGCACTTCTTATTTACCTTGCAATCAAAAAGGAAATGGAGCCCTCACTTCTTCTTCCCATGGGCTTCGGTGCAATCCTCATCAACCTTCCCAATTCAGGCGCTCAGCATATTATTGACGTAATGTTCCGTGTGGGTATCGATAATGAATTCGGTGAAATCATGCCCCTTG
Organism: Acutalibacteraceae bacterium; assembly: GCA_045544675.1. Classification (GTDB taxonomy): domain Bacteria; phylum Bacillota; class Clostridia; order Oscillospirales; family Acutalibacteraceae; genus UBA6857. The sequence goes on along the minus strand of JAZPZK010000045.1, from coordinate 4,173 downwards.
TGCTTTTCATCGGTATCGGTGCAATGATCGACTTTACGCCCCTTCTTACAAATCCGAAGCTTATGCTTTTCGGTGCGGCGGCTCAGTTCGGTATATTCTTTACCCTCTGCCTTGCACGTCTTGTAGGCTTCGACCTTAACGATGCTGCTTCAATCGGTATTATCGGTGCCGCTGACGGTCCTACCGCTATTGCCGTTTCAATGGAGCTTGATTCCAATTATATCGGTGCGATTATGGTTGCGGCCTATTCCTATATGGCTCTTGTGCCTCTGATTCAGCCTCTCATTATCAAGCTCTGCACCACAAAGAAGGAACGCCTCATCCGTATGGACAACTCTCAGGGCAAGCAGCCTTCAAAGCTTACAAAGATTCTCTTCCCCATCGTTGTAACAATCATCGTAGGTATTGTTGCTCCCGATGCTGTTGCTCTTATCGGCTTCCTTATGTTCGGTAACCTTATCCGTGAATGCGGTGTGCTCAATTCTCTTTCAGAAACAGCACAGAAGGTTCTTGCAAACCTTATCACAATCTTCCTTGGTATCACAATTGCCGCACGTATGCGTGCTGAGGAATTCCTTACGGTTGATACCCTTCTCATCATCGGTCTCGGTCTTTTTGCTTTCATCTTCGATACCTTCGCAGGTGTTATGCTCGCAAAATTTATGAACCTTTTCTCAAAGAAGAAGATCAACCCCATGATCGGTGCTGCAGGTATTTCTGCATTCCCCATGGCAGCCCGTGTTGTTCATAAGATGGGTCTTGAGGAGGATAACCAGAACTTCCTTCTTATGCACTCAATCGGTGTTAACGTTTCAGGTCAGATTGCATCGGTTATCGCCGGCGGTCTTATCCTCACATTCTTCAGATAATCAAGGAGGTTAAAGATTATGGATTTTATTAATAAGCTTTTAGACTTAATTGATGTTGAAGCCTTTATTTCTTCTCTTCCCTATATGGGAAAGGGTATGCTCGGTATTTTCGTTGTAACAGGCGTAATTGTTGTTTTTGTTAATGCCCTTAACAACATACCTGAAAAAAAGAAAAAATAATCCTTACGGGGCTATCGTTCCGATAGCCTCTGTTTTTTTACAATTCTTATATGAAACGGAGGAATTATAATGATTCCCTTAGCTATTAAAATGCCTATCGGTGAGGCTTTGTCGGTTTCGCTCATCGGTATACTTACGGTTATGATAGTTCTTGCCGTAATTGCAGTGCTTATTATTGCAGTATCAAAGACAGTCAGATCTTTTGAGGCGTCACTTTCCAAAAATAAGGACGCATCTTCACAGGAAAAAGCATCATCCGATGCACTTCTTCATGCCGCTGCAGGAACAAGTCAGGGTGAGGTTGAGCTTATAGATACAGACGAAAAGGAAGCGGCAGTTATTATGGCTATCGTTTCCGAAAAAAGCGGTATCCCTCTTGAAAGACTCAGCTTCAAATCGATAAAACACATAAAAGACGAAAAGAAAGGAGACAGGTAATATGATTCAGGATGTACTTACCGGCCTTTGGGAATCCTCAGGCTTCTATGCCCTTTTTGCAGACGGAACCTTTCTGTGGCAGAATCTCGTTATGATTCTTGTTTCCTGTGTGCTTCTTTATTTCGCCATTGCGAAAAAATGCGAGCCCCTTCTTTTAGTACCTATCGCCTTCGGTATTCTTCTTGCAAACCTCCCCGGTGCAGGTCTTATGGATGACCCCACAGGTATGATGGACACCTCAAACATTATCGAGGGTGCCCATTGGTATGATACCGGTATTCTCAGGCTCATATATGCAGGTGTTAAATCAAGCCTTTTCCCCTGCCTTATCTTCCTTGGTATCGGCTGTATGACCGACTTCGGCCCTCTTCTTTCAAATCCCGTATCACTTCTTCTGGGCGCTGCAGCTCAGTTAGGTATTTATGTTGCCTTTGTTATTGCAATCCTTCTCGGCTTTGAGCCCAATGAAGCGGCTTCAATCGCTATCATCGGCGGTGCAGACGGTCCCACGGCTATTTTCCTTACGGGTAAGCTTGCTTCACATCTGTTAGGTCCCATCGCAGTTGCCGCATACTCATATATGGCACTTATTCCCTTCATTCAGCCTCCCATTATGAAGGCTCTTACAACCGAAAAGGAACGTAAGGTTGAAATGAAGCAGCTTCGCAAGGTATCAAAAACAGAAAAGATTGTTTTCCCCGTTGTTGTTCTTATTATCTGTGCCTTTGTTCTTCGTTCCGTTGCTCCTCTTCTCGGCTTCCTTATGCTTGGTAACCTCTTCAAGGAGTGCGGCGTTGTTGACAGACTTTCCGATACAGCACAGAATGCCCTTATGAACATCGTTACAATTATGCTCGGTCTTACCGTAGGCGCAACAGCCAACGGACAGACCTTCCTTCAGTGGGATACAATCAAGATTGTTATTCTCGGTCTTGTTGCATTCTGCTTCTCAACCGTAGGCGGTCTTCTTCTCGGTAAGCTTCTCTACATCATTACCAAGGGTAAGGTTAATCCCCTTATCGGTTCAGCAGGTGTTTCTGCTGTTCCTATGGCAGCCCGTGTTGCTCAAAATGAAGGCAGAAAGTATAACCCGGCAAACTTCCTTCTTATGCACGCTATGGGTCCCAACGTTGCAGGTGTTATCGGCTCCGCAGTTGCGGCAGGCTTCCTTCTTGCAATGTTCGGCTGATAAATACTTAAACCGCTGTATAAAAATGCAGCGGTTTTTTTATTTTTGTTTTACAAAAAGGCTCAAAATCTTTATCTTTCTTATGAATAAACTGTTAACAATATCTGCCAACTGTTGACTAATTTTGTCATGAATGTTAAAGTTAAGTTGTAGTTAAACACTACTTTTGATTTTGTAATTTTTCGTTTTCATAGTTACCTCATTCAAATTACTGCAAAAATACCGATGCGAAAGCATCGGTATTTTTGCATAAAAAAACATTTTCCGTCAATACTTTTAGTAAAACAAGAAAGGCGGAAAATATATGCAGGAAAATGAAAGTAATATCTTATTAAAGAAATGCCGTGCCGGTGCCGCTACAGCGATAAACTCAATCAAAGAGGTTCTGGATAACGTTGAAAGTGCAAAGCTCAGGGACGAGCTTGTAACATCGCTTAATAAGCACGAATACATTCACAACGAAATCAGCGGATGCCTTGATAAATGCGGTGAGGAGCAGAAGGACCCGTCGGCAATGGCAAGACTTATGTCCTGGATGAAGATAAACATACGTCTGCTTGAAAGCCCCAAGGATAAAACAATAGCAAAGCTTATGCTTGAGGGCTGCAATATGGGCATAAGTCAGCTGAGCGAATATCTTAACACCTATAAGCAGGCGGACAGCCGTGCAAGAGAAATTGCCGAAAGACTTCTTTGCACAGAGGAAGAGCTTGGAATATGCCTTAGAAAATATCTCTGATTCTCCCTATAGCTTTCAGAGGACATAAAAAAAGGCGCCCTTCGGCGTCAGTAAAAAAAGAGCATAAAAAAAGAAATAACCCCCGGACCGATGTTTCTTCACACATCATTTTCTGGTCGGGGGGTTATTTCTGTGAACTCTTGATATCTAACATCTTTTTTATTCCTCTCTTTCTACAGAATCTCTGACCTTTTCTTTCCTTTCTCTGCCTTCTTTTTTTTAAATTTTATTACTTATCTATTTCTTCAGCAAAGAAATGCTTCAAAGGTCTTTTCGCTTCTTTTCAGGTTAATTTTTTCTTCCTTTTAAAAGTTTTTTTGTTTTTGGTTTCGGTACTTTTTTTGGTTAGTTTTTAATTTCTTTTTTTAACCTGTCAGAAGAAGCTTTTGGTTTTTACCTGTACATTGGTATCACCTTTCCCTTTCTGTGACTATAATATAACACAGAAAAACGGAAAATGCAATATGTAATTTTGTACAAAGTTAACCTAAGTTTTTAACATAAAACGATGAAATTATGTAAATTTACTAAAAAGTGTTGACTTTGCATTTAAGATTTGCTATTATGGATATGTTGGGCGTCCTGTACGGATTTTTTCCGTAGAGGGCGTTTTTGTTTTTGGGTGGTGTTTGCCGGTCAGCGGCCGGTTTTTTAAATGCAGAGTGCCCCTTCCGTCAGCCTGACGGCTGACACCTTCCCCTGAGAGGGGTGGCAAGATGCCCTCTCCGTCAACCTTACGGTTGCCACCTCTCCCAAAG
>JAZPZK010000044.1:0-12556 GCA_045544675.1 Acutalibacteraceae bacterium | reverse complement strand
GCTCAAGTGAGTTTTCAGTAAAAGAATTCCTCCGGCCTTTGTAGGGTTAGGGAAAGGCGGAGAAAGACAGAGGGAAACATCAAACTTACTCCTTGATAAAGCATTGAAGTAAGGAACTATATAAAATGGGTTAATTATCAGACAAAATTTTGCGTAATAACTGTAAAGGAGACATAAGACTTTTCAGCGGCCTGCCGAGAAACTTGTTTCCTCGGCCGAAAACCTTACTTAAACATCACACTTACTCCTTGATAAAGCATTTAAGTAAGGAACTATGTAAAATGGGTTAATTATCAGACAAAATTTTGCGTAATAACTGTAAAAGAGACATAAGACTTTTCAGCGGCCTGCCGAGAAACTTGTTTCCTCGGCCAAGAGCGCTTTGCATCCTTTGTCGCTCCGGACAAAGGATGTGCCACAGCGGCATGAGCGTTAGTCGAATGAAAGGCTGATTAAGCATTAAGATGAAAAAGCAGAGCCTTCCCGTTTAATCAGTAGCATGTGTGAAAGAAAGGGCAGAGAGCCCCTTCCGTCACGACTGCGTCGTGCCACCTCCCCCAAAGGTGGAGGCTAATGCAGTTGCACCTGCGGTGCTATTGAAAACCCTTCCGTCACGACTGATGTCGTGCCACCTTCCCCCAAGGGGACGGCTAAAGTTGTTTGCACCTAAGGTGCATCAAACGAACGGCAAATGGCCGCCCCTAAACAGTTACCGTGGCGGGCAGAACTTACCCATTTTCACTCACACCGGGCGCGATTGCGTTGTAGTGCTCCGTAGGAGCTACCTCAGTCTTGCCTCTCCTGAAAGGTAATTCCCCTGTTAGGGGAAATGTCTGCGAAGCAGACAAAAGGGTTCCCGTTTTCGGAGAAAAAGGTGGCACCCGAAGGGTGACGGAGAGATTCTGCGAATTGCGCATTGAAATGCCCGAAGGGCATTCCCTTACTACTTACTACTTGCTACTAAAAAAGCACCCGAGAGGGTGCTTTTCTTATTTCTTTATCCACGTTGAGGGTGAGAATGCAATGAATAAGGGATATATCTCAAGTCTTCCGAAAAGCATTGCCAAGGAAAGAATGAGCTTTGAGAAAGGTGAATAAATATCGAAGTTTTGTGTGGGGCCAACTGCTGCAAAGCCGGGACCGATGTTGTTGAAGCAGGCGGCAGCTGCTGAGAAATTAGTTTCAAGGCTCTGATTTTCAAAGCTGAGAAGAAGCAGTATACCTGCAAAAAAGAAAATATAAACAGCAAGGTATGAGCTTACAGAGGAAACTGTTTGCTCTTCAAGCCTTTTGCCTTCAAAGCGTAATACGCTGACGCTTCTCGGGTGTAGAAGCTTTTTAATTTCACGTTTCACGGATTTTGCAAGAATGACAATTCGTGAAACCTTGATACCGCCGCCGGTTGAGCCTGCACAGGCACCTATGAACATAAGAGCAAGCAGAATTGTTTTTGAAAGCTCAGGCCACTTATCAAAGTCTGCCGTTGCGTAGCCTGTGGTGGTGATAATTGAGGAAACCTGAAAAGCGGCATCACGAAGGCTTGCGGAAAGAGAATCGGTCATAGGGAGGATGTTTACGGTTATTGCCGCTGTTGATACTGCTACAATTCCTAAATATGCCCAAAGCTCAGTGCTTTTGAAGGCGGAACGGAATTTTCCGAGAATAATAAGGTAGAAAACGTTGAAATTGATTCCGAAAAGCAGCATAAACACGGTTATGACCCACTGTAGGTAAGGCGAATAAGAGGCAATACTGTCAGCTTTTGCACCGAAGCCGCCGGTGCCAGCAGTGCCGAAGGCATGGACAAGTGCTTCGAAAAGAGGCATTTTACCGATAAGCAGAAGGAATATTTCAACAAGGGTAAGTGCGATGTAAATGATATAAAGTATACGTGTAGTCTGTCTCATACGGGGCACAAGCTTGCCGACTATCGGGCCGGGCACCTCTGCGCGAAGAAGGTGAATGTTTCTGTCGGAAAGGGAGGGTATGATAGCCATAATGAAAACAAGAACACCCATACCGCCTACCCAATGGGTGAAGCTTCGCCAGAAAAGAAGACCCTTGCTCATAGCTTCAACATCGGGGAGAATTGATGCGCCTGTTGTGGTAAAGCCGCTTACTGTTTCAAAAAAAGCATCGATGAAACGGGGGATTTCACCGCTTATATAAAAGGGTAATGCACCGAAAAAGGAAAGGGCAAGCCAGGCAAGAGCAACAGTGATAAAGCCTTCACGGGCATAAATAACCTTGTTCCCGGGGTTTGCTATAAGTGTAAGGGCAAAGCCGCCTATAAGGCAGGCTGCAATTGAAATAAGGAAGGCCTTAAGGCAATCCTCTTTATATATAAGAGCGCATACAGTGGGAAGGAGCATTAAAAGTCCTTCAATTTTTATAACGGTACCCACTGTGTATACCACCATTCTTCTGTTCATGTGAGTACCTCTTATCTGAGAATATCCTTAAGGTCGCTGAGCTTATGCTCTGAGGAAAGAACTATAACCTTGTCCCCGACCTCAATGCTGTCGTTACCTGTGGGAATAACTGTTTTTTTGCCGAAGCGGATGATACCTGCAATAAGTATGCCCGATTTGATCTTCAGGTCCTTAAGAGGAGTTCCCGTAACGGCGGATTCATTTCTTACATTGAACTCAAGAGCCTCAGCCTTGCCATCCATAATCTTATAAAGGGTTTCGATGTTACTGCCAAGGGTGTTTTCAAGAGCTCTTGCATATCTCAGAACAATATCTGAGGTTATTGATTTTGTTGAAAGAGTGCAGTCAAGACCCAGCTTTTCCGCCATTGAAGAAAGCTCGGGACGGTTTACCTTTGCAATAACCTGAGGCACCTGCTGACCCGATGCAAAAAGACCGGTAAGGATGTTTTCCTCATCCATACCCGTAAGGGCCACAAAGGCATCAAGGGAGCGCAGACCCTCCTCAAGAAGAAGCTCCTGATGAGAGCCGTCGCCGTGTATCATAACAGCACCTGTAAGCTCCTCACTCAGGTCAAGACAGCGCTTTTCGTCCTTTTCAATAATCTTTACGTCGTTGCCTGAAGCAAGAAGCATTTTTGCAAGATAATATGAGGTCTTACCGCCGCCGAGAAGCATAATATTTCTCGACTGCTTTTTGAGCATACCGAAGCTTTTGAGAAGCTTCTGCATATCATGGGGGGAAGCGGCAACGGAAACAATATCGCCTTCCTTAAGCTCAAAATTACCGTCAGGAATAATTACCTCTCTCTGTCTGAGAACGGCACTTATGAGAAATTCAACATTCTGCTTTTCACGCAGCTTGAAAAGCTTCTGGTTACAAAGAGGAGAATCTGCCTTAAGGCGCATCTCAATCATTTCAAGGTTACGTCTTGCAAAATATTCCACCTTGAAGGCTGAGGGCAGCTTAAGGAGGTTATAAAGCTCCTGAGCCAGAAGAAGCTCCGGGTTTATGGGCATTGAAAGGTTGAGCTGCTGACGCAAAAAGCCCAGAGATTTATCGTTATATTCGGGATTTCTGATTCTTGCAACGGTATGGTGAGCACCCATCTTTCTTGCAAGAAAGCAGGAAAGCATATTCAGCTCGTCCGAATCGGTAACGGCAATAAACAGATTGGTCTTGTCCACACCGGCTTCGGTGAGGGTTTCGCAGTCTGTAGCGTTGCCGCAGACGCCCATAACGTCGTAAATATTTGTCATTTCATCAATTACGGCTGCCGAGGTATCAATAACCGTAAGGCTGTGTCCTTCGCTTTCGAGAGTTGCAACGAGGGATGCGCCTATTTTTCCGCAGCCTGCAACAATAATGTTCATAAATTAACTCACTTTCTTTAAGTCCGTCTGTTTTTCAGGCTTCCTCTGCGGACTTGCTTTCCTTTTCTTCTGCTTTTGCTTTTTCTTCTTTTTCTTTCTTTTTTGCCGCTTGCTCTGCAGCGTATATCACAGGTGACTTCCACAGATGAAGAATACCCTCATCGTGCAGAAGCTTGAGCATAATAACTGTAAGCGGAGCGATGAAAATACCGAGAATGCCCAGGAACTTAAGACCGATAAACATAGCACAGACGGTGATTACCGGTGAAAGACCCAGCTGACCCGCAACGAGCTTCGGCTCAATAATCTGCCTTATAACGGTGATGACCGCATAGATGATAAGAAGACCGATTGCCATAGCGTAGTTGCCTACGATAAGATTATACACCGCCCAGGGAAGAAGCACGGTACCTGTGCCGAGGATGGGGATAATGTCAATAATTGATGTTATAATCGCAATGTAGGTGATGTAATCTGACTTGAAAACACCTGCAAGGCGCAATATCGTAAGACCTGCAAACATTTCAGCAAAGGTGATAAGCATAATAAGTCCGTATGCCTTGCCCATCTTACTGAGAGATGATGTAAGCAGACGCTTTGCTCTTGAAAGGTCCCTGCGCTTACCTTCGGGAATCTGAATAAGAATGAAGTGACGGATATAATCATACTCAGCCGTCATAAAGCAAAGGGCAACAATGGAAATTACTATTGAAATAACCGCTGAGGGAATCTGTGAAACGGTGGAGATAACACCCGAAAGAGGTGCGGTTATCCATGAAACGCTGAAGGAATCGCCAAGGCCGCTTGCAATGTTATCCGTAAGCTCGGTGCTTGTGCCGGCGATAACCTCTCTAATCTGCACAAAAAGATGTGAAACACCGTCGGTAGCGCTTTGTGAAACGAAGGAGGGAAGTCTGCCGGTAAAAGAAAGAAGGAAATCCTCAACATCGTTGACAAGAGTATCAATATCGCTGAAGCGCATAACCGCATAGTCTATAAAGGTGCGTATTTCCTGAGAGATTCTTATACCGATGAGGGTGAAAAGCACCGCAAAAATACCGAGGAAGGTAATTATGCACACAGCGCTTGAGAAGGTTTTGTTAAGGAAGGTTTTCTTCATAAGGAAGTTACGCGGCTTCTGCAGAATAGCTGCCACCGTAAAGGCGAACACCAGAGGGAAGCAGATGCCGAGCGCATATTTGTAAAGCACATAGGCAACAACCGCAATAAGAGTGAAATATACGGCATTTATTATAAATCTTCTTCTTTTTTCAACGTGATCCAAGCTGAACACCGCCTTTTTATCTGCAATATTGTATTATATTTATATTATATTAACCTATATCCGCGGCAAAATCAATGTATTTAACAAAATAAAAATTTTTTCAGACAAATACTTTTCATAACGGATAAAATGTGATATTATATCCTATAACTTGTTTTTTATCTCAAAGATAGAAACAGAAGGGTAGTGAAAACATGAACGTAGCAATTCTGGGTTTCGGAGTTGTCGGCTCGGGTGTTGCCGAGGTTATAACAAACAACTCGGATTCTATAATGAAAAACAGTAACGTTTCCCTGTCGCTCAAAAGAATTCTTGATATCAGGGATTTTGAAAACAATCCCTTTGAGTCTCTTATGACAAAGAATTTTGAGGACATTGTTAACGATGATGATATTGATATCGTTGTTGAAACCATGGGCGGTGTGAAGCCTGCCTTTGATTTTGTTTTAAGATGTCTTGAAAAGGGTAAGCACGTTGTTTCCTCCAACAAGGAGCTTGTTGCAACAAAGGGCTTTGAACTTCTTGAAGCAGCAAGAAGAAATAATGTAAACTTCCTTTTTGAAGCCTCCGTCGGCGGCGGTATTCCCATTATCAGACCTATCAGCCGTTGCCTTGCAGGAAACAGAATAAGTGAAATTGCAGGTATACTTAACGGCACATCAAACTTCATTCTGACTAAAATGATAGTAGAGGGTATGAGCTTTGACTCAGCTCTTAAGCTTGCTCAGGATTTAGGTTATGCGGAAAAGGATCCTACAGCTGACGTTGAAGGTCTTGATGCTATGAGAAAGATATGTATTCTCGCATCCCTTGCCTTCGGAAGCCACGTTTATCCCGACGGTGTATATGCCGAGGGTATATCTAAGCTGACTCTCAGCGACGTTGCCTTTGCCGATAACGCAGGCTGTGTGATAAAGCTTATTGCAAGAACCAAAAAGCTTGAAGAAAATAAAATTCTTGTTATGGTTTCCCCCTGCCTCATTTCAAAGGAAAGCATGCTCGCAGGAGTAAACGACGTGTTCAACGCCTGCCTTGTACGCGGTGATGCCACAGGTGATGTGCTTATGTACGGTAAGGGCGCAGGTAAGCTTGCAACCGCATCTGCAGTTGTGGGTGACATTATTGACTGTGCCGCCAACCACGAAAAGCGTAAATTCTTCGGCTGGGACGATGCAGGAGCAAACACCCTTGTTTCCCACCTTGAGGTTGAAACTGCTCTTTATGTAAGAGTAAAGGCTCAGGACAATGCAGAAAAAGCAATAACCTCGGCCTTCGGTGAGGTGCAGTATCTTCGTGCCGCAGGTGCTGAGGATGAAATTGCCTTCATAACCGGTAAGGAAAAGGAAAAGGATTTAAGAACCAGACTCGACACAACAGGTCTTGATGTATTGAACTGCATCAGAGTTGCAGAGTATTGATAAAGTATGTATCGGGAGGATATAGTATGGCACTTATAGTTCAGAAATTCGGTGGCTCTTCTGTTGCCAATGCAGAAAGAGTTTTCAATGTTGCCAATATAATTACAGACACCTATAAGAAGGGCAACAATGTGGTTGTAGTTGTTTCCGCTCAGGGCGACACAACCGATGATCTTATAGAAAAAGCAAAGGAAATCAATCCCAACGCTTCAAAAAGAGAGATGGATATGCTTCTTACCGCAGGTGAGCAGATTTCTGTTTCACTTCTTGCAATGGCAATTGAAAAGCTCGGCTTTCCTGTTATTTCCCTTCTCGGCTGGCAGGCAGGCTTCAAAACAAACTCAGCCTACGGCAGGGCAAGAATTCACGAAATCAACACAGACAGGCTTCACAAGGAGCTTGACTCAAGAAAAATTGTTATTGTTGCAGGCTTCCAGGGTCTTAATAAGTATGACGATATGACAACCCTCGGCAGAGGCGGCTCAGACACAAGTGCAGTTGCAATTGCCGCCGCACTTCACGCAGACCGCTGTCAGATTTTCACCGACGTTACAGGCGTTTTCACCGCTGACCCCAGAAAGGTTGAAAACACACAGAAGCTCAAGGACATCACATACGATGAAATGCTTGAGTTTGCAACCTTAGGTGCACAGGTGCTCAATAACCGTTCGGTTGAAATGGCAAAAAAATATAATGTTGAATTAGAAGTTCTTTCAAGCCTCGTCAGAGAAGACGGAACAATAGTCAGGGAGGTAGCTAATATGGAAAAGATGTTAATCAGAGGCGTAACAAAGGATACAGACGTAGCCAGAATCTCAGTTGTAGGAATGAAGGATATTCCCGGCAACGCATTCAAGATGTTTTCAAGACTTGCCCAGAAGGGTATAAATATCGACGTTATTCTTCAGTCAGTAGGCCGTGACGGCACAAAGGATATTTCCTTCACCTGCTCAAAGGGCTGTGCAGAAGATGCAGTTGCAATTCTTAAGGATATTTTCGATATGGAGGGTGCAGTTGTTTCATCGGATACAACAATTGCAAAGGTATCAATCGTCGGTGCAGGTATGCAGTCCCATTCGGGCACAGCATCAAAGATGTTCGGCGCACTTTACGAAGCAGGCATCAACATCAATATGATTTCCACAAGTGAAATCACAATTTCAGTTCTTATTGATAAGGAATATGCCGACAAGGCTGTTTCCGCAGTTCATAAGGCATTCTTCGGTTAATAAAAAAGCACCCGTGAGGGTGCTTTTTTTAATGCGCAATTCGCAATGCGCAATGCGCAATCGCGCCCGGTCTGAGTGAAAATGGGTAAGCTCTGCCCGCCACGGTAACTATTGTAGGGGCGGCCATTGACCGTCCGTTTGATGCAACTCAAATCTTACTCTTAGGTGAAGGCAATTCATTAGCCGACCCTCTCAGGGGAAGGTGGCGCGACGTAGTCGTGACGGAAGGGTTTTCAATAGCACCGCAGGTTCAACTGCTTTAGCCGTCCCCTTGGGGGAAGGTGGCACGACGTAGTCGTGACGGAAGGGTTCTCAATAGCACCGCAGGTGCAACTGCATTAGCCTCCACCTTTGGGGGAGGTGGCACGACGTCAGTCGTGACGGAAGGGGTACTCTGCCCTTTCTTCCACACAGTCTACCCATTCTGACCGTAACCCGAATAAAATAGGCGGGTTGAACTTTCTTGTTTTCACCCGAGCATCCCGCGATTGCGCATTGCGCATTGCGCATTGAAGTGCCGCCCAAAGGGTGCTTTTTTCTGCTCACAGTTAGTGTGCCATAAGAATATAAAAGTTAATAGCATAAAAATGAACGGCGCTTCCGAACATTACAAAAACGTGAAAAATCACGTGGAACATCGGCTTTTTTGCACCGATACCGCAAAGAAGGGCACCGATTACATAAAAGACACAGCCGAAAACAAGCCATCGGAAACCGCCGCTGTTCAGCTCATCAAGCCTCGGAACTGCACTCAGGAGCATTGAAAGTCCGCATACTATATATACTGCCATAGTCAGAGCCTTCAGCTTTTCGAAAAAGAACAGCTTTGAAAATATTCCGAAAAAAGCACATATCCAGCCGCAGACCAGAACGGTTATGCCGTGGGCAGGACTTACGTTATAAAGGGATATGAGGGCGCAGGGGGTTGTTGTGCCTGCTATGAGAAGGGGGACTGCCGAATGGTCAATGAGCCTTGCCTTACGCTTTAATTCAGAGGGCTTCAGTCCGTGATATACGGATGAGGCAGTATAAACCGTCAGAAGAGTGGTGCCGTAGATAAGGCTGCAAAGAACTTCTCTTACGGAATCTGAGCTTGTGAGCATAAAAATAAGACCTGCAAGGGAAAGAACTGCACCGAGAAGGTGTGTCAGAAAGTTAAAAAGCTCAATTTTTTTCGGGTATTCAATTATTTTTACATCCTTACCGATCATATTACCACCTCCGATTATATTTTATAACAGTAAATCCTTAAGGTCAATATATATAAGTGCAAAAGCCGCAAAAGCTATAAACAATGACAGTTATATTTATCATTTTTTACAAAAATGTATAAATATTCAGAAATTACTTGAAAGTTGTCGCATCTTTTTGTTATTATCATAATAGGTAGGTTTAGCCTGCCTTTGAGGTGAAATTTTAAAAAAGAGGTGTACTATGACCATTTTTGACGTATTGGATCTTATCGGCGGACTTGCTCTTTTCCTGTTCGGTATGAACATTATGGGCGCCGCTCTTGAAAAGAAGGCAGGCGGTCAGCTTAAAAGCCTTCTCGGTAAAATGACAAGCAATCCCTTCAAGGGCTTCCTTCTCGGATTTGGTGTAACTTCAATCATCCAGTCCTCATCGGCTACTACCGTTATGGTTGTCGGCTTCGTTAACTCAGGTCTTATGACTCTGCGCCAGGCTATCGGCGTTATTATGGGCGCAAACGTCGGCACCACAATCACCTCATGGCTTATTTCTCTTATGGCTATTGACGGTGCAGGCTTTATGCAGTTCTTAAAGCCCTCCTCCTTCGTGCCGGTTCTTGCAATAATCGGCGTTGCCATGATTATGTTTAAAAAGGATAACAAGAGCAAGGATACCGCAACCATTATGCTTGGCTTTGCAACTCTTATGACAGGTATGTCCATTATGTCCGATTCGGTTGCAGGTCTTAAGGACGTTCCTGAATTCACACAGATTCTCACTGCCTTCTCAAATCCTGCCTTAGGCGTACTTGCAGGTGCAGGTATTACAGCTATAATTCAGTCATCGTCTGCTTCGGTAGGTATTCTTCAGGCTCTTTCCGTTACGGGCGCAATTCCCTTCAGTACGGCTATCCCGGTCATTATGGGTCAGGGTATCGGCACAACGGTTACTGCTCTTATCTCATCCGCCGGTGCAAATAAGGATGCTAAGCGTGCGGCCTTTGCTCACTTCTATTTCAATGCAATCAGCACACCGATTCTTCTTCTGATTTTCTACGGCCTGAATGCAGTTGTAGGCTTTGATTTCCTTGACGATAAGGTTGACGAATTCTGGATTGCCATTATCAACACGGCCTTCAAGGTGTGCTGCGTATGTCTCTGGATGCCCTTTACAAGGCTGCTTGAAAAAATCGCAGTTCTTACTGTCAAGGATTCCAAGGAAAAAGAGCATTACGAGATTCTTGACGGCAGACTTCTTGCAACACCTGCTGTTGCCGTTGAAAGATGCAAAACCGTTACGGAAAGAATGGCGGAAATCTCAAAAATTGCTATTGACGGCGCTCTTGAGCTGCTTTCGGGCTATGATGAAGAGCTTTTCAACAAGGTTGTGGAATACGAAAAGAAGGCAGACCGTTATGAAGACCGTCTTGGAAGCTATCTTGTTAAGGTTTCAGCCCTTGAGCTTTCAGATAACGATGCGGCTGAGGCAACAAAGCTTCTTCATATAATCGGTGACCTTGAAAGAATATCTGACTATGCGGTTAATGTGCTTCATTCCGTTGAGGAAATCAAGGATAAAAAGATTATATTCTCCGAGGAATGTCAGAAGGAGCTTGAGGTTATGATAGGTGCTGTCAAGCAGGTTATCAACATTTCATACGAGGCATTCCTTGATAATGACCTTGACAAGGCTTCTCTTGTTGAGCCTCTTGAGCAGGTTGTTGACGATCTTAAGGATGAACTTAAGGCAAGACACATCAAGCGTCTTCAGAAGGGCGAATGCACAATAGAGCTCGGCTTTATTCTTACCGACCTTCTCACAAACCTTGAAAGAGTTTCTGACCATTGCTCAAATATCGCAGGTCTTATTATTGAAATTGCCCATAAGGAAATGGATATTCATAAATATCTCAAGAAGGTCAAGAAGGGCTCAAACGACTTCAATGAGAGATATGCTGAGTTCTCAAAGCAGTATTCTCTTGAGGGTGTGGAATAATTCACAGGTTATACGGAATTATAATAAATTATTATAAAATTTCAAAGTATTGACAAATCGGATAAAATTTGATACTATAAAAGCACGGAAATTAATCCGATTTATTTAGGAGGTGCAATTATGGAAGCATTACAGACAGTATTTGCGTATATCGAGGGTGTTCTCAAGATAATCAGAGATTTCTTCGCTAAGCTTTTCCCCCAGACTGAAGAAGAAGGAACTGAAAACGAAGACGCAGAAGCATAAGTTAAAAAACGAAAGAACCGTTGCAATGCAGCGGTTCTTTTTTTGTTGTTTTTCTTTTATTATTCCGATGCTGAAGCCACATCTGCAATTATCTGCACACATTTTTCTTCGCCCAGAGCAGCGCTGTCAAGGGAAATGTGGTAGTTTTCCGTAAGACCCCATTCTCTGCCGGTGAAGTATTTATAGTTTACCTTGCGGCGGGTATCCTTTTCTTCAAGGCGTTTTTCCGGGCTTTTGTCTGTCACACCGTAATGCTCAACAATTCTTTTTGCCTTGTACTCTGTGGGGGCGTGGATAAACACATTCAGGCAGTCCTCTCTGTCACGGAGAATGTAATCTGCACATCTGCCTACGATGACACAGTTTCCTTTTTCGGCAATTTCAAGGATTATTTTGCATTGGGCAGACCAGAGATAGTCCGAAGCATTCATTCCGCGGGAAGCGGCAGGCACAGATGTGGAAACCGCATAGGAAAAGATGCTTCTTCCGGGCGCATATTCACCTGCATCGGCTATATATGAGGGGTCAAAGCCTGTCTCCTTGGCAACCCTTTCAACAAGCTCGCTGTCGTAATAAGCATAGCCGAGCTTTTCGGCAAGAGCCTTTGCGATTGTTCTTCCGCCTGAGCCGAACTGTCTGCTGACGGTTATGATTTTCTTCTTCATATTAATACCTCCCTTGGGATAAATATACCTTTTACTGTTAAATTATAACATTTTTATTTTATTTTGCTCAAGATGTATTTTCAACAAAGATATTCAGCAAAATATACATTGCGGCTTTGTGCAAAATTTCCATAAAGCAAAAACACAAGATATGGTTATGTGTCGACGAAAAATGTCAATAAAGACTGTTTTTTTCTTTTCAGAGAAATAAAAATTAAACACCTTAACAATTTCTTGATATTTTCTGTACAAAATTAACAAATGTGATTGATTTTAAAAAAAACAATTGACAAAGCAAAAATTAAGTAGTAGAATAACAATGAACAATGTGGGGGGAAGTGTCCCCATGACAGATAATCAACTTTTTCGAAAGGAGAAAAAACTATGAACTGGGACAACGCAATTGAAGTATGGGAAGAATTCCTCGCATTCATGGATAGAGCAGTTCAGTGGCTCATGTATGTATTTGGAGCTACAGATGAGTGGCCCCCCAAACCCTTCCCCGGATTCGGCGACGAAGAGGCAGAATAATTTTGAAAGGAGAATTTTAAGATGGATTGGTCCATAATCAAGAATGCATATCTTGCACTCAGCAGAATTTTTGACGGTTTCTTCAAATTCCTTTTCAACATTTTCGGCGAAGAAGAATAATTAAAACCAGGTCAAAGCAAACCCCGCAGACTATGATATGCACCCCAAAAGTTAGACACTTTTGGAGGTGC
>JAZPZK010000043.1:0-7973 GCA_045544675.1 Acutalibacteraceae bacterium | reverse complement strand
TATTTGTTTCTCAAACAAAATTCCCCGTATTTTTGCCAAAAGCCTCGCAAGGCGACAGCCTTGCTGCATTTTGTGGCTTCAATACAAGAAATTTTCAGTTCTTACGAAACTGCGAAGCACTTTAAAATGCGAAATCAGTATGCAGTAAAAGACAGAAATCACCGATAATGCTGACGCATATCGGTGATTTTTAACGCATTATTGCTTACCTTTTTCAGGGATGAAAAACAGCAGGATTATAAGCAGGGCATAGGGCATATCAAGAAAGAATTCGTTGAGAATGCCGCGTATAAAATTAAACAGGGAAAGTGCTGTTGTGTTTTCAGCCGTGATAAGCTGCTGTACAAAGCTGACCGATTCAAAAAACAGTGTGAAGGGTATGCAGACTGCAAGGGTCAGAAGGCACAGAAAGGGAAGTCTGTCGTGAGCCTTTTGCGCAAGATGCGAGAGCTTTCCCGTGAAAAGAACAATCAGGAAAAGCGAAAAGAGAAGGTTTTCCGTAAAGGTTTCTGCCAGGGCACAGCATTCAGGCTCCAGAAGTGAAAAGCCCTCAAAGCTTATAAGTGAAAGAAGAGCCTTTACTGCTGTGTAAAGCTTAAGCAGAAGCAGGAAAAAATCCGGTATAAGAAGAAATTTATACCGCACCTTCAGACCGATAAGAAGGGCCACGGTGAAATATATAATAGTAAAAGCAATTTTATCAGGTTCGAGGCTTATTCTGAAAACCAGGTCGCCCTCGTAATAGAAGGCCTCGGCATAGTCAATAAGAGATTCCACAGCCAGGGCAACAAACATAAAGAAGGTCGCATACTTATGTATGGTACGGTGCCGTGAATCAGAATAATAGAGAGTGAATCTGCCGTGCAAGCTATCACCGTCCTTTTTTTGAAAATTCCTCATAAAAATTTTAACTTACAGCAGGAAAAAAGTCAACATATTTTCATTTCGGGTGTTGCTATTGGCTTCAGCTTTTAGTATAATCAAATCAGCAACTTTATTTTTCGGGAGAATGCTATGAAGGAAAAAGAAATAAATATGAAGGCTGTGCTTGCTCTTGCCCTTGATGTGGGAAAAAGCATGGTGCGGTGCGGTGCGGAAATCAACCGTGTTGAAGAAACGGTTATAAGAATCTGTCACGCCTACGGAATTAAAAAAACCGAGGTTTTTTCCGTTACTTCAATGACAACTGCCACCGTTACCGATGAAGAGGGGAATACGGAAACCCAGACCCGCCGTATTTATACGCGTGGGGTAAATTTCCGCCGCCTTGAAAACCTTAATGCTCTGTCAAGAAAAATCTGTGCCACCACGCCGGATATTGCTCAGGCCCGTAAGGAGCTTGAGGTTATATGTATCGAAAATAAAAGGTTTGATATATTCAGCTGCCTTGGTTATGTTGTTGCGGCTATGGGCTTTACCGTATTTTTCGGCGGAAGCCTTCTGGACAGTCTCGCAAGCGCACCTATTGCCTGCGTGCTTTATCTTATCAATCTGTATGTAAAGAGCAACGGGGTAAACAAGCTGTTTTTCACAGCTCTTTCCTCCGCCTTTGCGGGCTTTGCGGCTATAGCAAGCGTGCATTTCGGCTTCGGACACGATGCGAATATGATAATGATAGGCGATATAATGCTTCTTATACCCGGGCTTATGCTTATAAATTCCGTAAGAGAAATGCTTTGCGGTGACCTTATGTCGGGTCTTCTCAGACTTCTGGAATCAATAGTTATTGCTCTTGCAATTGCCTGCGGCTTTGCTGTGGCAATTATGACTCTGGGAAAGGTATGGTGAGGTCGTATTATGGATATTAAACAGGATCTTATTCTTATTATTTCCGGTGCAGTCGGCGCTCTCGGCTTTTCTTATGTATTCCAGTCACCGAAAAGAAGAACGTTTATCAACGTGCTGGGCGGATTTCTTACCTGCCTTGTGTATGTGATATGCTGTGAACTTACGGATCAGGAGTTTTTCCGTAATCTTTATCCCGCCGTTGCGGCAACGGTATATGCCGAGGTTATGGCAAGAGTGGTAAAAGCACCGGCAACACCTATTCTTGCCTGTTCGATAATTCCTCTCGTACCGGGAGGCAAGCTCTACTACACCACCTATTATTTTGTTATGGGCGAAACGGAGCTTTTCAACAAAACCGCAAATGAGCTTCTGACAGTAGCTCTCGGCCTTGCAGTGGGAATCATCTGTATAACCGTGGTTGTGCACGAAATAAACAGACATAAATTCAAGCAGATAATTGATGTTGAATAAAGGAGAAATATTATGGGAATCAAAAAGATTATTTCATCGGCAGTAGGTGCATTCACTTCTCTTTCACAGGCTGAGCAGAGCAGAAGAAATGCTGAAAAAACAATCACACCCGGTATGCCTGAGCTGCTTCGCAATGTGGCTGCCCAGGGTGCGGTGCTTCTTGAAAACGACGGGGTGCTTCCTCTCAAGAATGGTACTAAGGTCACTCTTTTCGGAAGAGTTCAGAACGACTGGTTTTATACCGGCTACGGTTCAGGCGGTGACGTTAATAAGCCCTATGCTATAAATCTTATCGAGGGTATGAGAAACTGCGAAAGCCTTGAGCTTGACGAGGATACTGCAAGGCTTTATGAAAGCTGGTGCAAAAGAAACCCTGTTGACCATGGCTACTGGGGCAACTGGCCCAGATTTTATCCTGAAATGCCCGTAAGCGCAGATTTCGTATCCCTTGCAAAAAAGAATTCCGATGTGGCTGTTGCTGTTATCGGACGCTCATCAGGTGAGGACAGAGAAAATGCACTTGAAAAGGGTAGCTACTATATCACCGACGAAGAGCTTGATTTACTCTGCAAGGTTACTGCAGAATTCGATAAGACCGTACTTCTTCTTAATATCGGAAGTATTATGGATATGTCCTTTATTGAGGTGCTTCCCAAAAAGCCCTCTGCAGTTATGATTGTATGGCAGGGCGGTATGGAAAGCGGCAATGCGGTGTGCGATCTTCTTTGCGGTAAGGTTTCTCCCTCGGGCAGACTTACCGACACCGTTGTTACAGACTATGACCTTTATCCCTGCAGTAAGGATTTCGGCGGTAAGGATTTCAATAACTATACAGAAGATATTTATGTCGGCTACCGTTATTTTGAAACCTTTATGAAGGATGCCGTGCAGTATCCCTTCGGCTACGGACTTTCCTATACCGATTTTGAAACAGAGGTTGTTTCAGCAGAAAAAACCGATTGCGGCGTTGAAATCATCTGTAAGGTAACAAACATCGGTAAAAATCCTTCAAAGCAGGTTGTGGAGGCTTATATTGAAAAGCCCTGCGGTGTGCTCGGAAACCCGGTGCGTGAGCTTTGCGCATTCGCTAAAACATCGGTTCTTGATACCGGTGAAAGTGAAGAGCTTACCCTTAAGGTCTGCCGCAGAGCCTTTGCAAGCTACGATGAAGCAGGTGCAACAGGCTTCGGCTCATCATACGTCATTGAAAAGGGTACATACGGTATTGCCGTTGGCGATAATGTCAGAGATGCAAAAACCGTTTATACCGAAGCTGTGGAAGAAAACGAGCTTTATGAAAAGCTCAGCCAGACCTCGGCACCTCAGGCTGACTTTGAAGTTCTCAAGGCAACCTTAAAGGACGGAGAATATGCTGCCGAAAAGGCAAAAGTACAGAAAAGAGAATACGACCTTAAGGAAATCATAACTGAAAATCTTCCTTGCGATATTCCGCAGACCGAGGATAAGGGCATTAAGCTTGCCGACGTTAAGAGCGGAAAAAATACAATGGAGGAATTTGTAGCTCAGCTCAGCCTCAAGGAGCTTGAAGCTATTTCAAGAGGCCATTATGTTATGGGCAGTGAACTGGGTGCACCCGGTAATGCAGGCTGCTTTGCAGGTGTTCTTCCATCTCTTCGTGAGAAGGGTGTGCCCGCCGTAACAACCACCGACGGCCCTTCAGGTATAAGACTTTCTGCCTGCTGTTCACTTATGCCCATCGGCACTCTTCTTGCCTGCAGCTTTGATGAAAAGCTTGTTGAAGCTCTCATGGAAAAAACAGCAGAGGAAATGGCAGAAAAACAGACAGACGTTATCCTTGCTCCCGGTATGAACATACACAGAACGCCTCTTTGCGGAAGAAACTTTGAATATTTCTCAGAGGATCCCTTCCTTACAGGTAAAATTGCCGCCGCATACGTAAGAGGTGTTCAGAAAAACGGCAAATCAGCCTGTCCGAAGCATTATGCCTGCAATAATCAGGAATTTAACCGTGCAGGTAATGACTCAAGGCTTTCTGAAAGAGCTTTACGTGAGATTTATCTCAGAGGCTTCGAAATCTGTGTCAAGGAAGCTGCACCGAAAAATATTATGACCTCATATAACCTTATCAACGGCGTATGGGGACACTATAACTACGAGCTCTGTACCCGTATTCTCCGCGGTGAATGGGGCTATAAGGGCAACGTTATGACAGACTGGTGGATGAGAAGCTCAAAGAGTCAGGAGTTTCCCGAAATGTGCAACCAGGCATACAGAGTCCGTGCTCAGGTAGACGTGCTTATGCCCGGAGGAGAAAGAGTTGCCATTATCAAGAAGCCTGACGGCACCCTTCTTAAAACCTACGGTAAAAAGGACGGTATCACTCTTGGTGAAATGCAGAGATGTGCTATGAACGTTCTGCGCTTTGCTATGGAGTCCACAGCCTTTGACAGACTGTAATCAGTAATTCATAAAAGGAGAAATAATTATGCCTCTTATAACAGCAAAGGTTTCAACAGAAATATCAAAAGAAAAGGAAATTGCCATAAAAGCAAAGCTTGGAAAGGCTATTGAGCTTATAAACAAAACCGAAAGCTGGCTCATGATTGATTTTCAGGAAAGCTGCCACCTTTACTTCAAGGGTGAGGATGCTCCGTGTGCCATGGTTGAGGTGGATCTCTTCGGCAAGGCAACAGACAGCGGCTACGATGCTTTGACAAAGGCTGTTACCGACATAGTTTCAGATGAACTGGGTATCGACAAGGGCAGAATATACGTTAAGTATAATGAAATAAGCCATTGGGGATACAGCGGATTTAACTTTTAAGAAAAAAAGAAGAGCTGAACATTGAGGCTGTGCTGACGGTCAGCCACGGCTCCTTTGCGCATCACCGCATCTGCGGTGATGCGCACTTTTGCATTAAAAGCAAAAGCCCCGGCGGCTGTCATACGGCAGACGCCGGGGGAAGGAGCCGAAGCCCACCTGTACATCCCTGTAAAACAAAAGCAGTCTGCCATCCGTAAAAGGACAGCAGACTGCATATTTTTTTGATTTTTTATCAGCCGTTAAGCAGCTTGAAGATTTTCTTATTAGCTGAATAAAGCTCCTTGTATGCGGCAAACATCTTGTCGTATACAGCTTTATTAGCCTTATTGGGTGCGAATCTCTTTTCAGCATCGATGAGCATATTTGCTTCTGCGATGGAGTCGATAACACCGAGACCTACGGCAACAACAACAGCCGCACCGACAGCACCGACATTCTGGGGATTTGCAACAGTTTCAACTGTTCTGCCTGTGCAGTCAGCGAGAATCTGGCTTGTTGAATCGTTGAGAGCGCCGCCACCTACGAAACGGATAACATTTGAAGTCTTTGTCTTCTTTTCCTGAATTTCAAGCATCCAACGCATATGCATACATACGCCTTCAACAACGGAGCGTATCATTTCGCTCTTGCCTGTTTCAATGCTGAGATTGTAGAACATACCTCTTACGTTAGGATCCTCGAAGGGACAGCGGTTACCGTGAAGCCAGGGAGCAAAGAGAACGCCGTTTGAGCCTGCGGGAACCTTTTCAATAACAGATGAAAGATACTGATAGAGGTTTGTGAACTTGGATTCCATATCCTCGGCAACATCGGTTTTCTTAAGGTAGATACCGATTTCGTCAAGTGCGAGATGATTCTTAACCCACTCAAGGCACTTACCTGCGGTTTCAAGCTCTGCGAAGTAGTTATAGAAGCCGGGACGTGCACCGACAGCTGCAGCGATCATAGCGGAAGCGTCAACGATGCTCTTGTCTACAACAGTTGATACCCAGCCTGATGTACCCATATAAACGTGAGTATCGTGCTTGTTTACTGCACCTGCGCCAACGCCGATGAGTGAAGCATCCATACCTCCGCCGAAAACGGTTGTGCCTTCCTTAAGACCGAGCTCCTCGGCAGCCTGCTTTGTAAGTCCGCCTACTGCATCTGTTGACTTAACGATTTTTGCAAGGTGGCGCATGTCAACATGAAGGATCTTGCAGACCTCCTGGCTCCAGCACTTGTTATGTATGTCATAAAGAAGAGTACCGAAGGCAGAGTCCTCAGTCATAACGAACTTGCCTGTCATTCTGGCAATAAGAGCTTCCTTGACGTCAAGCCACTTGTGAACCTTTTCAAAATTGTCGGATTCGTTGTTTTTTACCCAATTGTATTTGAATACAGGGTCCTTTACGCTTGCAGCAACAGCACCTGTCTTTGCAAGGGACACAAGAAGCTTGGGAATGCTTGCGCCTGCAATCTGAACACCGTGAGCCATAAGCTGCTTACGTTCTTCTCTTGCACGCTGGTCCATATAGCTCATGGCGCGGCGTACGTGTCTGCCGTTTTTATCAACAAGAACAAGTCCCTGAGCCTGTGAGCAGAAGGAGATACCGTCTACCTGCTCGGGCTTTACATCGGTTTTGCTGAAAACTGTTGCGGTGGTTTTGCGCATAGCCTCCCACCATTCATCGGGATCCTGCTCAGCGCCTCCGTCAGGGAAAATGTATAGCTCATAGCCTTCATTTGCATCAGCAATAAGCTTTATCTGCTTATCAATTTCAAAAAGGCAGGTCTTTACTCCTGTTGTGCCGATGTCGTAAGCGAGTGCGTATTTCATAATATTCACAATCCTTTCACGGTTTTATTGTTTATAAATCCTTTTTATTTTTTTCTGTCCTGAGTGCGCCCTTGATAAAGCGCAGAATGTTGTTGACGGCAAAGTCGTCCCTTTCCATTATATCGTCGCCGGCATAGATTTTATACCTGTAGGAATAATAATCACAAGCGTAGGAAAACTGCAGATTCATAAGGATGTTATCCACAAGGAAGGCGGCAATACCCGGGTCGATATCCCTTCGGATTTCGCCGGCTCTCTGTCCGTCCTCGATAGCTTTTTTATAGGCGGCACAGCTTTTCTCTTCGATATCTGCCGCGATTTTTTCAACAACGGTGCTGTTGCTTTCGCTCGTAACCTCATTATAAAGCTTGATGAGCACCCTTGATCGGCGTGAAAATTCAATATCGCTGCGTATGAGCTTTTCAAGCTTTACCATAACATCCTCATCGGATGAAACTATACTTTCCATAACCGAGTCAAGCACAGACATACTGTAATTGACACTCATAAGGAAGAGATCGGTTTTTGTGTCGAAGTATTTATAAAGAGCACCGACACTTACCTGAGCTTTTTTAGCGATGGTGTTGATATTCGCGTTTTCGAAGCCCTCATTTGCAAATTCATTGACGGCAACATCGAGAATCTTTTTTCTTTTTTCTTCTGATATATTGTTAAAGGTCGGTTTGCAGTAAGCTTCCCCTTTAAACATAATTATCTCCGTTTCAAATCATATTCAGTTTATTTTAACAATTTTAACAAAAAAAAGCAAGTATAATTTGAAGGGGTAAAACTATGCAAGTTGCATAAAGACACTCGGATAGTAGTAAGGGAATGCCCTTCGGGCATTTCAATGCGCAATTCGCAATTCGCAATGCGCAATCGCGGGTGAAGTTTTCTGAAACGGCAAGGTGCAGTCCGCCGAGTCGGAAAGCAGAAAAGTTCTTTGGTTACTCGGCTCCCTTGAAAGGTAATTCCCTCTGTTAGAGGGAGTGTCACGAAGTGACGAGGGTGTGCCCGTTTGCGGAGCAAAAAATGTCTGCGAAGCAGACAAAGGGGTAATGGCAAAGCCGTAACTACGGTGACCGAGGT
>JAZPZK010000042.1:0-30520 GCA_045544675.1 Acutalibacteraceae bacterium | reverse complement strand
GGCAATTTTAATACAGGTTTTTAAATCAACCTTTTTCATTTTAATCTCCTTGTTTACGGTGTCAGATTCTTGCTACACCGCTGTCTCTTGCTGCCTTGGCAACTGCCTCTGCAACGGTGGGGCCGACTCTCTCGTCAAAGGCTGCAGGAAGAATGTAGTCACTTGAAAGCTCATCATCGCTTACAAGTGAAGCAATAGCCTTTGCTGCCGCCATCTTCATTTCTTCGTTAATATCACTTGCTCTTACGTCAAGAGTACCTCTGAAGATACCGGGGAATGCAAGAACGTTGTTGATCTGGTTGGGGAAGTCACTTCTGCCGGTACCTACAACGCAGGCACCCGCTGCAAGGGCTTCATCAGGCATAATTTCCGGTGTGGGGTTTGCCATAGGGAATACGATGGGATCCTTAGCCATAGAGCGAACCATATCCTGACTTACACAACCGGGAGCGGAAACACCGATAAAGATATCTGCACCCTTGAGTGCATCGGCAAGAGTTCCTGTCTTACCTGATTTATTTGAGAAGGACGCAAGCTCCTTCTTTGCAGGGTCATTTTCAATGCCCTCTCTGTTTTTATGAACAACACCCTTTCTGTCGCACATAATAACATCCTTGATGCCCATAGCAAGGAAAAGCTTTGCTATAGCTACGCCCGCTGCACCTGCACCGTTGAAAACAGCAACACAGTCCTCAATCTTTTTGCCGCAAAGCTTAAGAGCATTGATAAGTGCTGCTGAGCATACAACTGCAGTACCGTGCTGATCATCGTGGAAAATGGGAATATCTGTCTTTTCCTTGAGCTTTCTTTCAATTTCGAAGCAACGGGGTGCACCGATATCCTCAAGATTTATACCGCCGAAGGAGCCGGAAATAAGAGCTACGGTATCAACGATTGTGTCAACATCCTTTGACTTGACACAAAGAGGAATTGCATCAACATCGCCGAATTCCTTGAAAAGCACACACTTGCCTTCCATAACGGGCATACCTGCCTCGGGACCGATGTCGCCAAGACCGAGAACTGCAGTACCGTCGGTTACAACTGCGATGGTATTCCAGCGGCGTGTAAGCTCGTAGGACTTGTTGATATCCTTCTGAATTTCAAGGCAGGGCTGTGCAACACCGGGGGTGTATGCAAGTGAAAGTGCTTCCTTATCCTTAACGGCAACTCTCGAAACGACCTCAATCTTACCCTTCCATTCGCCGTGAAGTCTTAATGATTCTTTTGCGTAATCCATAATTATTCTCCTTATAATGTGTTATTCTTCAAGCACAACATTCCGCCGGCCGTAAAACCTGCGGAATGTGATGAGTATTCAATTATTTGTCCCAGGGGAAGGTGTACTGTGTGAGACCGAGGTCTTCACGTACCTTATTCATTTCAGCCTGAACTGACTCGTTGATGGGAACACCGCTGTCCTTTCTCTGAAGCCAGATTTCGTATTCCTTCTCACCTGCAGTATAGATTCTCTCTTCTCCGGGAGCCTTCTTTGATGCTCTCATTGAACGGATGATGTCGCCTGCCTTCTTTCTTGCAATTTCTTCACCCATAAAGTGGTTTGTATCAATTGCAATGAAGAAGTGACCGAGATGATAGGGACGGATATTGCCGTCTGCATCCTTACCGTCAAGATCCTTACCGTACATACCGTCCTGAAGGATTGATGAAAGGAATTCTACGAAAAGAGCAAAGCCGTAGCCCTTGTAGCCGCCGAGAGCTTCGCCGATACCGCCGAGGGTGGTAAGAGCTGCTGTGCCCTGACGGATCTTCTTGAGAGCTTCGCCTGAGTCGCCTTCTACGGGGTTACCCTCAAGGTCGATAACTGTACCGGGATGGATTTCCTCACCGATTCTTGCATAGTATTCAACCTTACCGTTCTGTGTGATTGATGTTGCACAGTCAAAGTTGAAGTCAAATTCTTCGTCAGTGGGTACACCGAGTGTGAAGGGGTTAGTACCGAACATACCCTCAACGCCGAGTGTGGGAGCAACTGAAGGACGTGCATTTGTACCGGTCATACCGATGCAGCCTGCCTTTGTTGCCATTGTGGTGTAATAGCCTGCGATACCGTAGTGTGTTGAGTTACGAACCGTAACCATACCCATACCGTACTTCTTAGCCTTTTCAATAGCCATACTCATAGCCTTATAGCCGATAACCTGACCCATACCGTGGTGTCCGTCAACAACTGCTGTTGTTTCGGTTTCCTTAATGATTTCAAAATTGGTTGTGGGGAACTGGATACCTGCGTGGATACGGTCGATGTAAACGGGCTTAAAGCGGTTGCAGCCGTGTGATTCGATACCGCGTCTGTCAGATTCAAGAAGAACGTCGGTTACGATTTCAGCTTCGTCAGCGGGTACGCCGACACCGATGAAAGCGTCTTTGATAAAGTCGTGTGTTGTTTTCCAATCAAGGATCATTTTAGGCATTTTTATTCACTCCTATAAAATATTTATAATTTATTATTACCATAAAACAGCTTTTTCAGGCTGATTTTATTCTTTTTCTTCCCAATTCATAGCGCGGGTAACCGCCTTTTTCCAGCCTGCATATTTGGCGTTTCTCTCTTCAAGAGACATCTCGGGGGTGAAAATTCTGTCAATTTCACGGTTTTGCTGAATATCGTCAAGATTTTCCCATACGCCGACTGCAAGACCTGCAAGATATGCGGCACCGAGGGCGGTTGTTTCAACAGTCTTGGGTCTGTCAACCTTTACCTGAGCCATATCAGCCTGAATCTGCATCATAATGTTACTTACGGATGCACCGCCGTCAACACGAAGCTCGGAAATATCAATACCTGAGTCATCCTTCATAGCCTCAAGAAGGTCGGTCATCTGATATGTGATGGATTCAAGCACTGCTCTTGCGATGTGCTTTCTGTTAACGCCTCTTGTAAGACCTACAATACAGCCTCTTGCGTACATATCCCAATAGGGAGCACCGAGACCCGTAAACGCGGGAACAAGGTAGCAACCGTTTGCATCGGGTACGCTTTCAGCAAGCTCGTCGCATCTCTTGGGGCTGTCTATAAGCTGAAGCTCATCACGAAGCCATTTGATTACTGAGCCTGCATTGAAGGCTGAGCCTTCGATTGAATAGGTTGTTTCGCCGTTAAGGCTCCACGCAACACCGGTAAGAAGGTTATTCTTGGAGTTGACTCTCTTGTTGCCGGTATTCATGAGCAGGAAGCAGCCTGTGCCATAGGTATTCTTTGACATACCCTGCTCAAAGCAAGCCTGACCGAAAAGTGCTGAGGGTTGGTCACCGATTGCACCGCAGATGGGCACACCTTCAAGCTCCTCAAGACCGATAATGCCGCTTGCTACCCAGCCGTATACCTTGCTTGAGGGTACGGGAGTGGGAAGTATACCCATAGGTACGCCGAGTCTTTCACAAAGATACTCGTCCCACTGCAATTTATCAACGTCGAAGAGCATTGTTCTTGATGCGTTGGAGTAATCCGTAACGTGAACTCTGCCGCCGGTAAGATTCCAGATAAGCCAGGTTTCAACTGTACCGAAAAGGAGCTGACCTGCATCGGCAAGAGCCTTTACGCCGGGTACATTGTCGATAATCCACTTGATTTTTGTTGCTGAGAAATATGCATCAACAATAAGACCTGTATGCTCTGTGATATAATCACAAAGTTCCTTGTCCTTCTTGATTTCCTCGCACATATCTGCAGTTCTTCTGCACTGCCATACGATTGCATTATAAACAGGCTTACCTGTAGCTCTGTCCCAGAGAATTGTTGTTTCACGCTGATTGGTAATACCGATACCCGCAATATCCTTAGCTGAAAACTTGCCTGAACGAAGAACTGTTGTTATTGAATTAAGCTGACTGTAAAGAATGTTCAGGGGGTCATGTTCAACCCAGCCTGCCTTGGGATAAATCTGTTCAAATTCGTTCTGAGCCTTGGCAATTATGTTGCCTTTTTTGTCAAAAACGATTGAACGCGAACTTGTTGTGCCCTGGTCAAGGGCAAGAACGAGTTTCTCTTTCATATTTTCTGTCTCCTCCTTGCTTTAACGGATAAAAATTATTACAATTACCCATTAAATTTACTTAAATATTGTACTTTAAATATCATATTTTGTCAACATTATACAGAGGTTTTTATATACGCACCGCCAATATTTTTGTTTTTGTTTCTCTTTCTTTTCATTTTGGAATTTATAGAAAATTCTCACTTGACCTTCAGTAAAAAATATTGTATTATATTATGAAGAATAAGATAAAGTCAGTTAAAAATAAAAGACAATTTTCACGAAAGGAACTATAAAAATGGAAAATGTTTTCTCAGGTGAAATACTCAACATAACTCCTTTTAAAAAAGGCTTTGTTTTCGCCACAAGAAGTGCAACTCCCGACGGAAGGCTCAAGGCAAGCTTTTTCGGATATGATGCTGTAAACGATAAGTTCACACCCATTAAGAAATCCATATTTTTAAAAATAAAATTCGGCTACGAATATGAGGAAATCGCTCAGCAGCTCGGTGACTATGTTTCCTGCGATGTAGGCGTGCTCAACGATAACAGAATTATGGCTATATTCCCCAACGGTGAATATAACATCTTCAACACCGACGGATCACTTAACGTAGCTTCTCAGCTTACCTATCACGGAGCACCCGTATGCGATATTGCTGTTGACGGCAGCCACGTCTGGTGTGCAGTACCTAACGAAAATGCAATCATCAAATACTCCCCCCGTGACGGAAAAATTCTTCTTCGTGTGGGCGGCGGTGAAAACACAGCCTTCGAGAGACCTTGCGCAGTAAGCCTTCACGGCAACAATCTTTACATCTGCAATCAGGGCTCACGAAAAATCCGTTCTCTCAACATTCAGACAAACTCCGTAAGAGATTACCGTATCTTTAACGAGAAGGTGTATAAATACATCAACGTTATGGGTAAGGAATTCGTCTGGCTCAAATCGGGACTTTATATTCTTGATTAAACATTCAGCTCCGTGATTCGTAATGAACCACGGAGCTTTTTACAATGTGAGGACTGACCTTCAGTCCTTTTTTATTTTACTTTTATACTCTGTACAGTACTGAAGGGTGAATATACATAGCCGCTGTCGGTTGTTTTATAGGTTCTGACCTTGAAGTAGTAGGTTTTACCTCTTGTGAGACCTGATGCGGTTGCATCGTTTTTATTGGCAGCGATGTTGGAAAGTTTCTTATACGAGCCGTCCTTTGAGGTGCTGTACCATACCTGATAGCCTGTTTCACCGCTGACCTCCGACCAGGTTACCTTTACCTTACCCTTTGAGGTCGATGAAAGCTTTACTGTGGGAGTTTCGGTGCAGGTAGCAGTCTTTATAAGAGCGTACTTCGCACTGTCATAGGGCTTACCTGCGGCAGTTTCACCGTAAGCTACAACTCTGAAGGTATACTTTGTACCGTCATAAAGCTTTGAAACGGTGACGCTTGTTTTTTCAGTTGTAGCTGCAAGAACATAAGCCTTCTTTGAAGTACTGTAACGGTAAACCTTATAGCCCTTTGCTCCGTCAACAGGCTTCCACGAAAGCTTGATTGAGGACGTTGTTCTCGCAGTTGATTTAACCTCTGAGGTCACACCGGGAAGGATGTAGAAGAACACCTTCTTCGTACCCTCGTAGTTACCGATAAGAGTTACCTTGACGGTATATCTGCCGATGCCGCTTCTGTTTGATGCAACGCTGAGCTTATAATCAACATTCTTTGTGAGCACATTACCCTCTTTATCCTTAACAGTTACCTTGGGAGTTCTGTTTTTGCCGTTGTAGACATATTTTTCTGTGGAAAGAGTAACGCTTGTAACTGCGGGATATGTTTCTGTTTTTGTTTCGCCGCATTCACAGCTTGTAACCACACTGCCGTCCGTTTCGAAGGTTGCTTTTTCTGAAACGGTTGTAAAGCTGTGGTCCTTAGAGCCGTCGTCTATAAATATAAAGTCGTACTTATCGGCATATTTATGTGCCGCTGAGCATTCGCCCGCAGTGATGGTGAAATCACTGTATTTGTATGAACCGTCGCCCCAATCAGTTTCTTCAAAAAACCAACCAAAAGCACATGAGCCGATTGAGGTTACACTGTTGGGGATTTTTACGCTAACAAGGTCAAAGCAATTTTCGAAAGCATAGTCACCGATAAACTCAACGCCGTCACAGATTATTACTTCAGCGAGACTCGTATCCGAAAAAGCACCTTTTCCGATTGATTTAACATTTGAGGGAATTGTAATACTTTTCAGATTATGGCAACCCCAGAAAGCAGTATCTCCTATAGATGTAATATTTTCAGATATTGTGAAGGTATCAAAAACAGCATCAGTAAAGGCATCCTTTCCGATAGATGTAACACTGTCGGGTATTGTTACATAAGCGAGCTCATTGCAGCCATAGAACAAGCCGTCCTCTACCTTTGTTACACCGTCAGGAATTACGGCAGAGGTAATATTGACGAAGGCAAATGCCTCAGGCTCAAAGCTTGTTACAGAATCAGGTATAGTTATCTCAACAAGCTTGTCACTCCAATAAAAAGCCCTTGAGCCCACAGTTTTAACTGTATCGGGAATACTGTAGGAGGTGTGCTCATTTCCCATAGGATATCTCACGAGCTTGGTTTTATCCTTATTGAATAATACTCCGTATTCATCGTTTGAATAATAGGGACTGTCCTCGTCAACAATGATGCTCTCAAGATGATAGCAATGTAAAAAGGGATTCTTACCAACATCCGAAAGGCTTGCGGGAAGAGCAATGGTTTCCATATACGAAACATGGTAAAAAGCACCGTCACCGATAGTCTCTACACCTTCGCTGATTACAACCGATGTGATATTTTTATTCCATTGGTAAGCCTTACTTCCGACAGCTGTTACGGGATAGCCGTCAACAACGGAAGGAATGACAAGTTCACCGTCAATTACACCGCCGCCGACAATCGTTGCTTTGCCGTCCTTGACGGTATATGTATAAACTCCGTCAGTAAGTCTTTCGTTTTCTGCGCTGACGGAGAAGCACAGCAGAACTGAAGCAAGAGCAATCAAAGCTACAAGCGCGAACAATTTTGTGTAAGTTTTCTTCATAAAAATACCTCCTTCATATATCAGGGTAATTATATTATACTATCCCCCACGAAAATTGTCAATCTTGACCTCGGAAAAGGTATAAAAGACGCTTAAAAGCACCAAATCAATCGCAAAAAAAGCAGCCGGGTAGAAAACCGACTGCTTTATTTATTACTGTATGAGAGCTGCTGTTGTCTCTATAACATCAGTAGGGGTTGCATCTGTAGGTGTTACAACGGCGCCTGCAGGCATAAAATCCTTAAGGAGAGTGAAAAGCACGACAGCAGCAACAGAAATAACTATTGCAACGATAAACTTTTTCTTGCTCTTATCAGCACCGGGTTCCTTTTTGGTAAGAAGGAAGAGGGGTACGAAAATAAAGAGAGCAACGATTGCGGCATAGAAGAACATACTTGTTGAAGGTACTTCCTTAGGCTCACCGTATTCAATAATGGTGAAGTTGGAGCTTCTGATAGCAATATCACCGAGTGCGGGACCGACAATCATAGGAATAAGCACGAAGAATATCATTCTGATACCCTGGAAAAGACCAACCTTATCCTCGGGAATATAGTCACGGACAGATGCGTTGAGCTGAATCTGAAGAACTACATAACCGATAAGAGTAGGTGCAATACCTATAAGAACAACAACTATATTTGTTGATGTGGAAAGAATTGCAAGACCTGCAACGAAGAGTACGATTGTGATGATGTATGCCGTAACCTTGTTTTTGCCTGATGCCTTAAGAAGAAGGATTATACCTGCAAGAAGACCTGCAACCGCAAGTACGGCAACGATGATTGTCTTAATATCAAAGACTGCACCGGGAATGATAACACTGCCGAGATATACGAAAAGGTAAGGGAAGAAGACCTGAATAGCAATATTGTAAATACAGATTGCGGCAAGCGCAAGATAAAGCATTGAATTCTCTTTGACTACGGAAGGTCTGAAGCCGTAGAAAAGGTCGCTCCAATAGTTGGAATTTGTCTTTTCACCCTTGATTTCGGGATCCTTTAGAGCAAACAAGCCGAATACACCGCTGGCTGAAACGATGATACCGAGAATAAGGAAAAACATCTTATAGGAAACAACATCTGCCTGACAGAGACTTCCGACACCCATAACTGCAAGCATTGCAACAAGACCGACAAAGAGAAGCACTGTTTCTACCTTAGGTCTTACAACAGGGTTGGTAACGTCGGTTGTCCACGCATTGAAGGCGGAGTCGTTACTCGTCGAGCCCATAAAGGTCATAACCATATCCATAATGATTACTGCCCAGATTGTGTAAAGAAGTATCTTTGCTTCACCTTCAAGACCGAAAAGAGCAGCAATATTACCCTTGGAAATAAAGCCGAAGGATGCGGTAATCAAGCCCCATACGATGTATCCGACTGAGATGAAAACCTTACGCTTCTTCATCTTTTCACTGAGAGTACCCATTATGAAGGTTGTGGCAACAGCAGTGATTGCAGAAAGAGCAACCATACGGCTGACAGCGGTTGAAGGAGCCATAATCCCCCAATTTTCGAGCTGTGTTTTTGATATGCCGTCATAAATCGAGTCGTAAAGGAAGGTATTGAAGTACATATTCTCAAGATTCCATGCAATACCGCCCATGAAGCTGAAAACAATCAGATTCAGCCACGTTCTTTTGGTAAGTTTGTTTTCCATTCGAACTTCTCCTTTGAATTTATTAAAAAACTATTGCCCTGCTATTATAGCAGAGCAATATGAATTTTTAAATAGTTTTGAGATATTTTTCGATATTTTTCTTCTTAATAATTTTTACCAGCATCAGACCGAGTGTCATAAGCACCAGGAACTCACCCAACGCCACAAATCCGCCCTGTACTAAAAACGAGGAAATACGGAATGGACCGTCAATAAAAAAGGCTTCAATTTCCGCACCGATGATAACTCCGTTGAAAAGTGCAGGCATCAGCAGCGACAGCAACGGAATACCCTTAACGGTAAAGTTTCTCAATCTGTACATCGCACATGCCGCCAGAAAGCTTGCAAGTGACCCAAGCACCATATCAATCGGCAAAGCACCGACAGATACCACGTTGGCAATAATACAGCCTACAGTAAGACCGGGTATTGCAGACGGGGTGAAAATTGCAAGAACAGTCAGAGCTTCAGATACTCTGAACTGAACAGCCATAGTTGTGCTGCCCGGTAAAATAGCGGTCTGTGCATAGGTTAGTGCAACGTAGAGAGCCGCAATCAGCGCAGATGTTACAAGTCTGCGGTTTCTTTTTGAAATATTCATTTTTTATGCTCCTTTAGTTTTGTTTTAGGTCAGGAAGGTTTCGAACTGACCGTTTTTTCACGACCCGACGATTATAATATAAATCGGTGGAAAAAGCAATATGTGCGGAAATTTTTATCTGCCTGCTGATCTTACCGCATCGGCAACGGAATTTGCGTATAAATCGCAAAGGCTTTCCTTATCACATTCTACCATAACGCGGATAACCGGCTCTGTGCCTGATTCGCGAAGAAGAATACGTCCCCTGCCCTCCAGAGCTTTTTCAGCTTCATTATAGGCGGCCTTTACACCTTCATTTTCAAGGGCAGTCTTTTTATATGCCACTCTCACATTAATAAGCACCTGAGGATACTTCTTATAAGGTGATGCCAATTCGGAAAGAGCGGATTTTTTAGCCATCATAACCTCCATAATTTTGAGTGCGGTGAGAATACCGTCACCCGTTGAGGCGTATTTGGAAAAAATAATATGTCCCGATTGCTCACCGCCGATTATACAGTCGTTAGCAACCATATATTCATTAACATACTTATCACCTACTGCGGTTTTTGCATAGTCAATACCGAGCTTGTCAAAGGCCTTGAAAAGTCCGTAATTTGACATAACGGTTGTTACAACGGTGTTGTTTTTAAGCTCTCCTCTTTCCTTCATATAGCGGCCGTAGATATACATAATGGCGTCGCCGTCAACAACATTACCTTTTTCATCAACACAAAGGCATCTGTCAGCATCACCGTCAAAAGCGAAGCCTGCATCAAGCTGCTTTTCAGCAACGAACTGCTGAAGCTTTCCGATATGGGTTGAGCCGATGTCCTTGTTGATATTTGTACCGTCAGGCTCTGCACCTATAAGATATACCTTTGCACCAAGCGCCTCAAAAACAGATTTTGCAAGATTCCATGAGCTGCCGTTTGCACAGTCAAGACCGATTCTTTTGCCCTTGAAGGAATACATACCGAGAGAAATAAGGTAACCGAGATATCTGTTTCTGCCCGAAACATAGTCTACGCTCTTACCGATTCTGTCACCGGTTGCAAAGGGAAGCTCACATACCTTTTCACCGTTAACTTCAAATTCGCCGTCTATGTATTTTTCAATAAGCTCAATGACATCGTCTTCCATCTTTTCGCCCCTGGAGTTTATCAGCTTTATGCCGTTATCATAATAGGGGTTATGGCTTGCGGAAATCATAACACCGCAATCAAACTCATCTGTTCTTGTGGCATAAGCAACACAGGGCGTTGTTGTAACGTGAAGAAGATAGGCATCTGCGCCCGAGGAAACGATTGCACCTGCAAGAACATACTCAAACATATAGCTTGAAAGTCTTGTATCCTTACCGATAACTATTCTTGCCTTAGGATCTCTGTTTTCTTCTCTTCTTTTTTCGGTGTAATACCAGCCGAGAAATCTTCCTATTTTATAAGCGTGATCTGCTGTGAGGGCCTCGTTAGCCTCACCTCTGAAGCCGTCTGTACCAAAATACTTACCCATTATTTCTTCTCCTTGATTACGATATTTGCCGCAGACTTGAAAATACTGTCTGCAGGGATTTCTCCTCTTACGGATGAAAGAGGATATATATTCGTGTTTCTGCCGATTACAGTTCCCGGATTCAGAACACTGTTACAGCCCACCTCAACACCGTCACCGAGAATTGCACCGAACTTTTTAAGTCCTGTTTCAATTTTTTCATTTCTGTTTTTAAGCACAACAAGAGTCTTGTCGCTCTTGACATTAGATGTTACCGAGCCGGCACCCATATGGGATTTGTAGCCGAGAATACTGTCACCCACATAGTTATAGTGAGGCACCTGAACGTTATCGAAAAGTATAGCATTTTTAATTTCCGTAGAATTACCGATAACACAGTTTTTGCCCACAAGTGCGCTGCCTCTTATAAATGCGCAATGACGCACCTCGCTGCCCTCACCGATAACAGAGGGTGAACCGATGAAAGCTGTGGGAGCAAGCTTTGCAGTTTTATGTACCCATACACAGGGTGAAATCTCATCATATTCAGCCTTATCAAGGCTTTTTCCGTATTCTGATATAAATCCCTTTATCGAGGATAAGGCCTGCCAGGGATATTC
This sequence comes from Acutalibacteraceae bacterium, assembly GCA_045544675.1. Classification (GTDB taxonomy): domain Bacteria; phylum Bacillota; class Clostridia; order Oscillospirales; family Acutalibacteraceae; genus UBA6857. The sequence continues at coordinate 19,073 of JAZPZK010000042.1, read as the reverse complement.
AAATTTTGACAGAAACTCCCCTGCTGCCGATTTGTCCAAGGAAAGAAGTTCTTTGGTTTTAAGCATAATTTACCTCATTTCTTTTATTAAAATATTACTCCGAATCCATATTATTTATTCGGAGTAATAAACAGATTTATCTGCACTTTTCAATTGTAGGCAAGGTTTTTTCAAGTGTAAGCTCAGGGTCATATTCCATCATCATATGGCCGCCCTTTTCAAATTCATATACGGTTACGTTTTCACCGAGAGCATCAATAATCTGCTGAAGGTTTTCCGCTGAAGCAACCTGATCCTCCTTAGCGGTTATCATAACAGCAGGAATATCAAGCTCCGCTACCTTTTCAAAATCCGTGCCTCTTGTATGGGATGACATTATTGCAATTCCCGCACCGGTGCCCTCAAGAGACAAGGGATCGGAAATACGGTCAAGGTCATATTTTTTAGCGTATTCTGCATCGCTGAAGCTCATTTCAACAAGACTGCGCACCATAAAGGGAAGCTTCAGGGCAATTTTAAGGATAATACTGTACATACTGCGCATTATTGAAGAGCCTGCAATAAGTCTGCCTGCACCGGTAACCTCCTTGGAGGTCTGAGGGGCAAAAAGAACAAGACCTGTGAAGGTTTCCGGATGGTCTGCGGCAAGATTGAGTGCAATACCGCCGCCCATAGAATGACCGCCTGCAATCCACTTTCCGCCGAGAGATTCAATAAGCGAATAAATAACCTCTTCTCTGTCCATCTGCTGAGTTTCCACGGTTTCACGGGATGAGTAGCCGAAATTCGGAGCATCAACAGTAACTACACGGTAGCCTTCAGCACAATATTGCTCGGCAATTCCTTCAAGAGAAGCTGTTGAAAGGCAGAAGCCGTGAATAAGAAAAAGCTGATTCTTCGCTTCATTTTCAGGCTCATAAACTCTGTAGTGAAGAGTATAATCGCCTACAGAATAGAAATTACTGTTGCTGTAAGGCTTTTCGGCGCTTACGGCACATACGCCCATACTGAGTGTAAAAATCATTATTAAGCTGAGTATTAAAGATATTGTCTTTTTCATTGCTTCATACCTCCTTGTTTATACTGATATTATACAAAATATACGGCAACAATTCAACACTTTAACAAAATATCAGAAAAAAAGAAAACTCCCACGGTATGCACCGTGGGAGTAAGCTTATGTAATTAAGCGATGAATCCTTTGTAAACAAGAACTACGCAAGCAATTGCCATACCGGCAATGATGCCCTTCCATGCGCTGTCACGTAAAGCTTCTGCCTTACCTGTCTTGCCGATTTCAATAGCCTTCTTGTATGATCTGTATGCTGCAAAAGCATAGATACCGAGAAGAGCTGCACAAACGATTGAGCCGATGCCGCCAAGAATAAATGCAAGAGCAACAAAAGCAATTGCAAATAAAACTGTGAAGAACTTGTGTGCGCCACCGATGCCGTTTTCCTTGTTAGCCTTCTTAGCTGCCTTCTTAGCTGCCTTGATTTCTGCCTTTGTGGGGATAGCGGGAGCTGCTGCAGGTGCTGCTGCGGGAGCTGCATATACAGGAGCTGCTGCATATACGGGAGCTGCTGCTTCAACAGGAGCTACGGGTGCTGCAGGAGCAAATCCGTCTGCTTCGGGAGCTGCAGGAGCCTCGGCTGCCTCAACCTTCTGGCCGCAAATGAAACAAATATCTGAGTTATCTTCGATTACATTTCCGCAAAACTTACAAGTCATAAAAATAATCCTCCTTAAAACTTTGCTTAGATTATATCACTAAAAAAAAATATTTACAATAGCTATTTTAAATAAATTCAACGATTTTTTTATTTTTTCTCCGTTTTTTTATAATTTTTCGTTAATATTAAACATTTTCAAATATTTACCTGATTAAACAGCATCTTACTTTCAAAGAATATTAGCGGAGCTGAAGAATTATGTTCAACCTTAAATCACTGCTTTTCGGAGTTCTTTCCGGCTTTATAAATTCTCTTTTCGGCGCAGGAGGCGGTATACTTACCGTACCATACCTTAAAAGCAGAGGTCTCAGCCAGAAAAAAGCTCAGGCATCAGCGCTTGCTGTTTTATTACCGATTTCTGTTATAAATACTGTTATCTATTATTTTAACGGTTATTTTTCACTTTCAGACGGAATATATTTTTTGCCCTTCGGATTTCTCGGTGCTCTGATCGGTGTTCTGGTTGTAAACAAAATCCCCAACAGAATTCTCAACCTGATTTTTTCAATCTTTCTGCTTTACACCGGCATACGTTTTATTTTGTGAGGTTAAAATGCTTTTTCAGATTTTTATAGCTTCGTTTCTGGCAGGTATTCTCAGCGCTATGGGATTCGGCTCAGGTACCGTTCTTATTATATGGCTCACAACTCAGCTTTCATACTCGCAGCTTCAGGCTCAGGGAGTAAATCTTTTATTTTTCATCCCCTGTGCTTTGTTTTCTCTGATATTTTTCATCAGAAAAGGACTTGTGAATTTAAAAGAAGTCATCCCGCTCGGCATCGGTGCGGTAATAGGTATATTAATCGGTCATCTGACCTTGCCGATGATACCTGCAGATTATCTTTCAAAGCTTTTTGGGGTGTTTGTTGTTCTTCTCGCCTTAAAGCAGCTTTTCTCACTCAAAAAAAGTACTCCTGCAAAATAAGTTGCAGGAGTATTATTCATTTATTTTCTTGATGCAAGGAAGCCTTCAAGTATAACAACAGCTGAAACAGCATCTACAACAGCCTTGCGCTTTTTACCTCTGACATTATTGTCACTTAAGGCTCTGTGCGCCCAGACGGTGGTAAGTCGTTCGTCATACATAACCGTTTTTATGCCTGTTGCTTCTTCAAGCTGCTTTGCAAAGCCTGTGCATTTTTCCGCACGGAAGCCCTCGGAGCCATCCATATTTCTGGGTAAGCCTACAACAATAAGCTCAGCACCCTGCTTTTTTGCTTCCTCGGCTACCTTAGCGATAACCTTCGGCTCATAGCCCTCGTTTATAACACCGACGGGCGAAGCAAGAATTTCCATTCTATCACATACGGCAAGGCCTGTTCTTGCATCACCGTAATCAACAGCTAAAATTACCATACCGTCACCTTATTGGGCTGTAAGCTGCTCTATACTTGTATCAACCTGGGTAACCACATCGGAAAAGCTCTTACTCTCAAGTCCCTCATGAAGTCTTGAAAGAACATACTTACAAACGGTCTTTGAGGGGTTTGATGTACCTGTACGCATATCCTCTCTGTAGTCATAGCCGTACCATACAGCTGCTACATAGTGAGGTGTACCGCCGCAGTACCACTTATCGCAGTTATCAGAGGTTGTACCTGTTTTGGCAAAGGTCTGGAAGCCTGAAATCTTTGAGCCGTAGCTGGTACCTGCAGACTGTGTTACAGCCTTGGTAAGCATTGAAAGCATAGAAGATGCAGTTTCCTTTTTGATTGCCTGCTGAGGAACTTCCTTTGTTCTGTCAAGAACAATGTTGCCGTTTCTGTCTGTAACCTTAAAGTAGCTGTAGGGCTCATAATAGCGTCCGCCGTTACCGAAGGTTGCAAAGGCTGCTGCCATCTCAAGTGTTGTAACGCCTGTTGTTGTACCGCCAACAGCAAGGGGGCTGAGATCTCTGTCACCGGTCGGAGGCGGTGCGTCAACAAGATTAAGGTGGAATCTTTCGTTACAGTACTTTATGGAGTTCTTTGTTCCGAGCATTCCGTCGAGAATTCTTACGGGAACTGTATTAAGAGACTTCATAAGTGCGATTTCTACAGTGACATAATTGCCTGAACCGTGGTCACCGTTGAAGTTTCTGGGCCATTCGTCTCCGTTAACAACAATTGCCTTTTCAAGCACTGTTGAATTCGGAGTAATAAGACCTAAATCAATTGCGGGTGCGTAAACAGCAAGAGGCTTGATTGATGAACCGGGCTGACGCTTTGCTCTGCTGTCTGTAGCACGGTTATAGCTTCGGTTTTCCTTCTTTTCACCGGCACCGCCCACAAGAGCAACAATTCTGCCCTGGTAATCCATAATTGTCATTGATGACTGAGGAAGCTCACCTCTTGAGTTATATCTTGATGAGGGGAAGCCCGAACGGTTGCGGTAAATACTCTCAAGGGTATCCTGAACCTCAAGGTCTACTGCAGCGTAAATATTAAGACCGCCGTAATAAACCTGACGCCATGCCTCGGTGTATTCGTATCCGTATTCCGTCTGAAGGTCTGCGATAACCTGATCGATTACATATTCTTCATACCAGGAATAAATATCTTCGTTCTTATCCTCGGTATCATCGTCGGATACATCCTTATATTCCTCAACAACGATTTTCTCTGCAACAGCATCGTTATACTCTTCTTCGGTAATCTTGCCCTGATCCCACATATACCAGAGGCAAAGGTCACGTCTTTCCATGCATTCATCAAAGTCTGCATAAGGGTTGAGTGAATAAGGAGCCTTTGTTATACCTGCAAGAGTTGCACACTCGGAAAGTGTAAGCTCGTCAACCTCTTTATTGAAGTATGTTTCTGCAGCGGTCTTTACACCGTATGAGCCTGCACCCAGTGAAACAGTATTGAGATATGCCTCAAGAATATCCTTTTTGGAATAGTTGTTTTCCATATTGAGAGCTCTGAGGATCTCGTTGAATTTTCTGTTGTAGGTTACCTCGTTATCATCAGTAAGGTTTTTGATAAGCTGCTGAGTAATGGTAGATGCACCCTGACCCTCATAGGCAGGATTGATGAAAACGCCGATGGTACGTATCCAGTCAACGCCCATATGATCATAAAAACGCTTATCCTCAAGGCAGATAAATGCCCAGCACAATTTCTCGGGCATTTCGTCATAGCTGAGCCAGATACGGTTTTCCTCACCGTGAAGTCTGGTAAGCTCAACAACTCCGCCCTCACTGTCATAGGCATACATAATTGAGGTCTGATTCTGTGAATTCTTATAGGTATCAAGGTCAATGGCTATATCACCGTAAACCCTGGTATCATATTCTTCAAGAACAGTTCCTCCAACAACTATTACAGTAAGCATACCTGCAACAAAAATGCTGAAGAAGAAAAGGAATATGGCGAAAAGCACAGGATGCTTTTTCTTCCTTTTCTTTCTTTTTTTACCTTCACCCTTTACTGCAGAAGTCTGCACCTCGGGTGTTTCTTTTTTCTTTGAGTTCTTTGCCATAATACAGCAGTCCTCCGGAATAAAATTGGATTTATCTGAAACACACATAAATATCCATACTATTTCTTATTATAATAAATCCGACACATTAAATCAACAATAAAATGAAAAATTTTTCCATTTTACCGCATCTCTTCCTCGATTATCACTATTTTTTTAGTTTTGACATAGTCACAGCAGCTTATAAACACAAGAACAAAGAAAAACGGCGTTGTGAGTGGCTGTGATATATTAACAACCGACTGACACAGATAACTGAAAATTACAAGAAACAGACCCTTATAAAGCATACCGTTTTCTCTTTTCAGATAACAGTTTCTCAGTGCAACTGCTACAATTGAAATATAAAATCCGAGACCCACGATTCCGTGATTTACAAGGTAATTCATAAACTCATTATGAGCGTTATCGGCAAGTGCTCCCCTTTTGAGCATTTCTTCGCCGAACCTGTCTTTAAGAACAAGCACAAGTGTATCCGGTCCGCAGCCGAAAAGCTTCCTTATAATCGGGAAGTCACTGTAGGATTCCATTGTCATACGCCATATCTGTCCTCTGCCCGTTGCCCATGAATCATTGAATCTGAGATAATTTTTAAGCTCACCGAGATCTGTTTTTGTGTCATATACTGAATAATAGACAATAACACCCACAAGAACAAGCACGAGAACTATAGGCACAACTATAAACAAGGTTTTTATAAAGCCCATTACGGGACGGCTTATTCTTACGTTTATAAGCAGTATACCCAGAACAAGCAAAGCAACGGCAATAATCAGAATGATATCGGATTCACCAAGGAGAATTGCAAGCGGTGAAAGTTCCTTGGTTTCAAAGGTTCTGCTGAGGAAGCAGACAAATCTTGTGGAAAAAAGAAATGCCGAGCCGAGAAACAGAAGCTTATGAAAATACTTTCTCTTTCGTGTAAGAAATATTCCGAGCATCCAGAAGGCCGCACATATACCGAGATAACCGCTATCGCTGTTGGCGATTACAAGAAAACAGAAACCGAAAAAGCACAGCACGAAAAGCATACATCTTTTCCATATACGTGTTGTGAAGCAGAAGGCATACATTATAAACGGGACACAAAGACAGATGTATGATGAAACAACATTTATGTTGCCGATGGTTGAATAATAGTTATCAATTGTCTGCTGAGTAACTCCATCGTAAAGACCGAAGATATTTACACCGAAAAACTGCAGAAATGCAAGAAAGGCAACAATCAGAAAAACGGCAAAATAGCCCAGCATTGCCCCTTCATGGACAATATAATTACGTGAAACCATATAATAAAGCCCTGCAAGAAGCAGAACAAAGCAAAAGCCCATGCTTCTTCCGGCTGAGCCTAAAAATGCCTCTACACGGTATTCGGAAAAAAGCACCGAAAAAAGACTTGCTCCGAGAAAGCCGAAAACCGCAATATCCATACTCTTGTGAGGCCTACTGATTTCTCCCGTCTGTTTTTCGCTCTTTAAAAACAGGCAAAGCACAAAGCTCAATGTTGTTATTGCCGCAAAAAACAAAAACTTCGAAATTGTTATATTGAAATATTTATTTGTCATAAACAAAGGAATACCCGTCAGAAGGGCAAAAACCGCAACACGTGCAACAATCTGATTGAGCCCGAGGCGGGTATCTGTTTTTTCTGTAACTTCCTGCATTTATATATTCTCCCTGAAAAGATGTTTCTTTCTGTTTTAGAGCAAATACAGTATAAATCCGCTGAAGTTTTTTGTCAATAGAAAAGCTCTGCGTAAAATCTTAAGTTTTTGTTTATAATAGGTCTGCCAGAAATTTCATCTGTTAAAATACCCTTCTTCAGACCATACTTTTACCGACAGGATTTTTAATCTTCGGAGGTAATTCATTTGTACTACAACAAGGTTGAAATTTGCGGTATCGATACATCCGGACTTAAGCTTCTGAAGGAGAGCGAGAAAACCGAGCTTTTAAGAAGAAGCAGAAGCGGTGACAAAAATGCGCGTGAAGAGCTTATCAACGGCAACCTCAGACTTGTGCTGAGTGTTATTCAGCGTTTTTCTCAGCGCGGTGAAAATCTGGATGATCTGTTTCAGGTGGGTTGCATCGGCCTTATAAAATCAATCGACAATTTTGATCTTAATCAGAATGTGAGGTTTTCCACCTATGCAGTTCCGATGATTATCGGTGAGATACGGCGCTATCTGCGTGACTACAACCCTATAAGGGTCAGCCGTTCAGTACGGGACACAGCATATCACGCCATGCAAATCAAGGAAAGAATTATGGCCGAAACTCAGAAGGAGCCCTCAGTTGAAGAAATCGCTAAGGAAATGGGCGTAAAAAAAGAAACGGTGGTTCTTGCCCTGGAAGCGATTGTAGAGCCGATTTCTATTTATGAGCCTGTATATTACGACGCAGGTGATACCATTTATGTTATGGATCAGATCGGCGACAGCCACAGTGATGTAGATTGGATAGATGAAATCCTTCTGAAAAAAGCAATAAATGAGCTGCCGGAAAGAGAGAAAAGAATCCTGTCTTTAAGATTTATGAACGGTATGACTCAGACCGAGGTTGCATCGGAAATAGGTATTTCTCAGGCTCAGGTTTCAAGGCTTGAAAAGGGTGCCCTCGATAAGATAAAGGGACACAGAAAGGTTATTATTTAGGAACCGGTGACTAGGGATTAGGAATAGTAAAAGGAAGCGGGTTACCGCTTCCTTTCGTTGTTATTTTAAACCTAATTATTTAATTTTAACCTTTATCACATTACTGAACTCACTGTAATTATAGCCGTCGGCAGTTTTCTTATATGCTCTAACCTTTACATAATAGGTTTTTCCGCTCTTAAGATTTTTTACGGTTGCCGAGGTTGTGTTTGCCTTATAGTTAGAAACCTTTTTATAGCCTGAATACTCTTTTTCGCTTATCCATATCTGATATCCGTTTTCTGAGGATATATTGTTCCAGCTTACCTTTGCCCGGCTTGTGCTTGTTGAAGATGCATTAGCTGTAACATCATCAAGTTTGGTTGTGATAACTACCTTTTTATATGTAGGACACCAGTAGGTTTCATCATAAAACTCATTGTAAGGGCGAACTGCAAAGGTATAGGTTGTGTTGCTCTCAAGGTCTGATGCGGAAAAGTGGAATTTTATACCGTTTCTTCTCTCTACATCCTTCAGCTTCTTCCACTTGCCGTTTTCTCTTATAAACACTCTGTATCCGCTTGCATTATTGACCTTATCCCACTGGATCGAAACAGAATTATCAAGAGCTGAGGTATATACCTTCTCAATACGCTCAGGGTACAGACTGTTTCCGCTCTCAACCGTTTCTATTTTATCCGTGAAAAGAAAGTCCGAGGTATCGACTCTGAGAAATGCATTTTTTCTGATTGCTTTGACGGTTTTGGGTATTGTGATATTTGTAAGCTTATCGCAGCCTGAAAAAGCATCCATTTCTATTTCTGTCAGACCTGAGGGCAATACTACTGTTTTAAGACTGTCGCATCCGTAACAAAGACCTGCCGGAATAACAGTAACGGTTTCAGGGAGTATAAGAGTTTCCATTTTATCAAAATGACCGAGAGCGCCGCTTCCAAGCTTTACCCCATCATTTATAATTACGATTTTTGCATTTCTGGCACTGTTGACAGCTTTCAGATATGCCTCGGAATAGTCGTAATCTTCATCGGGACAATCCCAGCAATAGCACATGCCCTCTTCACTATAGCAATAGGGTGTGAAGTAGCCGAAGGTGTGCCTGTCGGCAGTTCTTCCCTCACCCTTGATAACCATTACACGGGTATCCTCGTCATAGCTATACAAAACGCCGTGTTCATTCCACTCCGCTGCGCTTGCGCTCAGACAGAACAGAAGTGTCATTGTGGCTAAAACAGCCGCAAAAATGATAATTGACCTGAGTTTTTTCATAAATTTTTCCTCCTTAACATTTTAAATAAAATAAAAAAGTGCACCCAAACGAGCGCACTAAAAAATGCATCTCATTTGCTGCAACACAAACCTAACTTCTTCCTCGTGGGTATAGTTAATAAGAGATACACTTTTTTCAAAGTGTTTCCCACGCGAAGTATAATATGCGGTTATGTGTTGCATCCTTAATATACCATAATGTTTGATAAAAGTCAACAAAAAACAGCCGATATATCAAAAGGACATACCGGCTGTTGTATTATACCTCATCGAAGGCAAGTGCTCTGTTGTATACTCTGACCTTTTTACTGTCGAAATCGGCTTTCTTGCCGCTTAAGATGGTCGGTACTGAATTTCTGCCCGAGTCAAGCTTTTCGCCCAGATAAATTTTCATTACCCCGTTTCTTTCCCTCACGGCGGTTAGTGATTCTTTTTCGTCTACGGGTCTGCGACTTCTCAGAGTATCGTTACCGATTGTAAAGCTCACATATCCTTCACCGTCAACAGAAAGGTTTGCTTCTGCTCCCTGACTGAAAAGCACGGTATTTTTATCCGTTACCTTTTCAGCTCTGACAGTGAAATCTCCGTCGCCGAAGAGTCCTTCCTCAACCTTGTGCTTTTTCCAATAATCGAACTTAAGTTCAACATCGGTGCGGTTGCCGAGAACATCCGTAACACCTTTAAGAGTATAGCAGTTGAGATTGTCCAGCTTATCTCTGAAGCTGATTTTCACCGTCATATAATCTTCAAGAAGCTCAACCTCTTCAATCGAGTTTTCTTCGCAGGAAAGCTCTCTGCAATCAATGAACTGATTGAAGGATACCTCAACGGTATGCTTATCGAGTGCTTTCACATAGGTCGGCACCATGAGCTTCAGCTTCTTATTGAAATGATAAATCCTCGTTTCAAAGCCTTTAAGCTCAACTGTCATTTCGTCACCGTAGCTGAAGATACGGTCATTCTGAGAAAGAGCATAGGGAAGCATAAGGGTTGCTTTTGCATTTCTCAGTCCCCTCTCAGCGCCGATTTTCTCATCGAGCACAAGAGTATAGGTCTGTTTTTCAGAAGTGCTGTTTCTCAGGCACACAATGCCCTCATCAGCACCGAAGCAGCTGTAGCCGTAAATTCCTCCCTTGGCAGGGTCGGTGCCGAAAATTACGGAATTCGAGAGGATATCCATATTATCCTCAATAAAGGTGAGCGCAGAATGATTGATTCTCCACTTCGCCTCGTTAAACAAGGTATGACTGTAATAAAGCTCCCAGAAGCAGGTGCCTCTCATTGCCATAGTGAAAAGATAATCCCTGAATTCGTCATCGGTCATTTTAACCTTTGCATCCTTACCGTAAATCGGGTCATGATTATAAAGCGCAAACTGAGGTACCTGGAACTGACGGATATTATAGAAATCGTAGTAACAGCTGTCACGGTAAGTAAGAAGTCTGTCCTTATCACAGCTCTTTTCGCCCTCAAAGCCGTGGTCATTGCTTATCTGCATCCACAGACTGTTACACCACTGCAAGAACCAGGGACTCGGCGGCGTGTAGCTTGTAAGATTTATCCAGAAATCTTCGTCAAGCTCATATACCCTTTCGAAAAAGGCTATCCACTTTTCCCACACGTCGGTAAAGAAATACATATCCTCATAGCCGCCGGCAAGATGGTCGTGCTTTTTATTTTTGCAGGCACGCTGAGCAAAGCCGTCAAGCTTGAAATAATTAAGGTTATATTCCTTCGTAAAGTCCAGAAGCATATCGGCTGTTCTGTCAACATATTTTTTACTGCCCACACAGATGTCCATTGACCGTTTATTGACATAGCCGTTGCCGCCCTTCTGTATTTTACGGGCAAACTTTATCGTATCATTTGTGTATCCGCCTCTCGGGCCGAGCCACAGACCGAAGCGTGAACCGAGATTTTCGCTTAGATTTGTGAAGGAAGAAAGTCCGTCGGGAAATTTCTTGTTGAACTTCCAGAAATCTGCGGCATAATCGTTCCAGCCGTCATCCATAACATAGGAATCAAGCACCCTTGTGCCGCTGTTGGTAAGACCTTTATCAATGCTCAGAAAAGATTCTGTAATGTTTTTAATATTGATATTGAGCATATTGTCATACCATGAATTGTATTGAAGACGGAGCTTTATAGGCTTGGATATGCTTCTTATGTAAGAGAAAAATGCCTTTTGTACAGTTGCAAAGGTATCGTTTTCACTTACCCCGAAAACAGCCTTATAGCTCCTGTATGTACCCTTCCCGGTAAGCTCTGAAACAGATTTACCTATATAGGAGGTTACAACAACTCTGTTTTCCTCAATTCTGTTCCGTGCAAGAGGAAATTCACAGCCTAAGTAGAAGGAGTCAACGTAAACCGGCTGTCCCACACTCATAAGAAAGCCTGAAATGTGTGAGTTCTTCTGTTCGGGAAGGCTCCAGCTTTTAACATCGGCGGGAAAAGCCTTGTTATAGAGATCAATGCTCTCAAGGATGAGCTTTTTATTTACTTTTTTTGCGGAAATCTCAACATATTTTCTGCAGAAGGCATCATCCTCACCAAGTATATAATTCAGACGTACGGAAAATGTGCTTCCCTTTATCGTATACTCTGAGAAGGTAAGCGTAAGATGCTTTTCGGATGAGGTGTTATCAACTGAAACATCGGTAATGTTCAAATCATCGCTCTTAAGGGCATATTTTGAAAACAAACCGCACTTGAAATATATTATGAATTCGGTGCAGTCACCCTTAATCTGACTTGAGCTTAGCTTATTAAAAGCGCCGGAATAAACTATTTTGCCATTTTCTATATTGATGTCCTTGGATAAAAATCTGTTTTCGATACTGTAAATACCGTTAATTTTCATTTTCTGTCTCCGTTTTTATGCTATAGTTTTCTCAATCCAGCCGATCACATCATCACAGACCTTATCGAAGCACTGTGATTCGTTGAGAATTTCGTGTCTTGCATCCTTATAGAGGATTGTTTCAAGGTTTTTCTTACCTGCATCCTTAAGCATTGCTTCAACCTTTTTTATACCCTTGCCGTACTCGCCTACCGGGTCCATTTCGCCTGCAATCATAAGCACGGGAAGCTCCTTGTTGAGACCTGCAAACCATTCCTTTGAAGAAACATAGTTGAGAACTCCGAAAAGGTCACCGTAACCGGGTGCAGTGAAAAGGAATCCGCAATAGGGATCTGCTATATACTTGTCTACCTCTTCGTTATCTCTTGAAAGCCAGTCAAAAGGAGTTCTGTCTTCAAACTTACTGTTATACGAGCCGAAGCCGACAGCATTTATAAGCTTGCTTCTGTGGTGGTCACCCTTTACCTTGGCTATAAGCTTTGCAAGGATAATACCTGCTCCTGCTGCGGGATTGGGTCCTGCTGTGCCGCAGAAAATTGCGCCGTCTATATCCTTTGCGTATTTAAAGGAGTATGCTCTCGCAACAAACGAACCCATTGAATGACCGAAGAAAATAAAAGGCTTACCTTCATTCTCCTTCTTTGCAATAAGCGAAAGCTCGTAGCAGTCCTCAACAAAGCACTTCCAGCCGTCTCTCTTGCCGAAGTATCCGAGTTCGTCATCATTCTTTACGCTCTTACCGTGACCGATGTGGTCATTGATATATACGGCAATACCCTTATCGCAGAGCACTGATGCGAATTTCTCATAGCGTTCGAGATGCTCAGCCATACCGTGTGCTATCTGAAGAACGGCCTTTACCTCTCCGTTTTCGGGAAGGTATGAGGCACAATGGATATCGGCAAGGCCTGAGGTTGACGGAAATGTGAATTCTTTTTTGATAAATGACATAATGTTTTCCTCCTTATAATACAATAGTACATACTGATTATATCATAAAATGTTCGATGTAAACACAATTCGGATTGTTTTTTGAAGGTCATAATCAACAAAATTGAGCCGTTTTTTTTGACAAATAGCCTTTTTTTTGCAAAAATACGACCAAAGTCCGTTTTTTAGGACTATAAATTTAAATTTATCGAACATTTGTCTTGACTTTTAAATTTTGCGTGCTATAATTAAATCAAGATAAAAAGAACGTATGTTCGTCAAACGGAGGTAAATATTATGTTTGCAAATTTAGAATCTTTTTCAATTTTCTTTTTCACTTGTCTTGCTCTTATAATTCTTGCTATTGCTTTTGAGGATAAGCTCACAGCTCTTGAAAAGAAGCACAACAGAAAAAAAGCTGCAAAGCGTCACGCCGAAAGAGCCGCTGTAAGAAACATAAGCCGCACTTCAGCAAAGCCTTACCCTACTCAGAAAACAGCAGCAAGAAATAACCGTGTTGCAGTAAAAAGAAACAGCAGTATGGCTGCCTGATGCAGTGAAAAAACCGGGCCGGAAGTCTTTTCTTGACTTTTCGGCTCTTTTTTTGTATAATTATGTGTTGTAAATAATCCTTTAAGGAGGAAACTTCTATGTCAGAAAATAAACGCTACTGTATGGGTTGCATGGAGCCTGTTGATGAGCATACCACCATCTGCCCCAACTGTCACTACAGTACCGACCTCGGCAATAAGGCTTCCCACATCGCGCAGGGCTCAACCGTCAGCGGCAGATATCTTATCGGCAAAACGGTTGCAACATATAACGACAGCGCAATTTATATCGGTCTTGATAAAACAACCGAAAAGACCGTTACGGTTTACGAATTCTTCCCTGAAAAAATTGCTTCGAGAGATACCGACGGCTGCTCTGTTATCCCCTCTCAGGAAAAAAAGCAGCTCTATGATTCATGTCTTCAGAGCTTTCTCGGCTTGTGGCGCGGTATAAAGATGTTTGACGACGTAAGATGTCTCCCCACAGTAACAGACATATTCCGTGAAAACGGCACCGCATACGCTGTTTCCGAATATAAGAATACCGTAGCTTTAAAGGACTACTTTGCAAAAACAAGACGTCCTCTTAATCCCAACAAAGCGGTTTCAGCTTTTCTGCCTTTGCTGAACGCTCTCAAGCTTCTTCATAACGCAGGAATTATTCACGGTAATATAACGCCCTCTACAATTCAGGTTGGTGCCGATGGCAGACTTAATCTTATAGGATTTTCAATTCCTCAGTGCCGTTCGGATATTCCCGAGCTCGCTGCAAAGCCCGTTTCAGGCTTCTCTCCCCTTGAAATCTATCAGGGAGGCACTGCAAGAAATCAGTCAGACATCTATTCCGTTATGTCTGTTTTCTACTATGCCGTAACAGGTATAGTTCTTCCCCGAGCTACAGAACGTGTGAGCAACAGCAAGCTCTCAATGCCGTCTGCAGTTGTTCAGAATGTACCACGCCCAGTGCTTGATGCACTTTCACGCTCACTTGCAGTTCAGCCTACCGCAAGACCTGCAAAAGCAGAAGAGCTCATCGCTCTTCTCACTCAGGCAAAGAAAGCATCGGCCGCACCTGCACCTGAAAGACCTGTAGTCGCCGCTCCCGCACCGGCAGCAAGAGAAGAAGTAAGCAATTACGCTGCTCCTGATTATAACGGCGAAACGCAGGCAATGCCTGTTCCTGCTGCTGAAGTAAAAAGACCATCTGCCGTGAAGAAAGCTCCCGTAAAGGAATACGAGGATGATGGCAGCTACGAATACGACGAGGATGAGGATAAGGATGATACCGTAATCGCAAAGAAGGAAATTCCCCTTCCCCTTCTCGGCTCACTTACCTGCGTTGCAGTTATAATCATCTGCTTTATTCTTTTTGCAGTTCTCTATTCAACAGTGCTTTATAAAAGCATTGAGGTTCCCATGTTCGACAATATGTTCTCGTCCTTTACATTCCTTCCCATGAATAAGGATAAGGACGCTGACAGCAATATTACAGATGATTTAATCGATGACGACACTCAGGACACCACCGTCAACGGCACTACCTATGTCACCGTTCCCGACTTTACAAAGTTTAACGAGGACTACATCCGCGCAAATGTAACCTTCCTTAACAACTTCGATATTATATATGATTATCAGTCCAGCACAGAGGTTGAAAAGGGCGGAGTTATCAGTCAGAGCGTCAACAAAAATGAGAGCGTTCTCACCGGTACACAGATCCGACTTGTAATCAGCACCGGTCAGCCTGAAATAGTTGTACCCGATGTTCTTGAAAAGCCCTACGATGAAGCTAAGAAAATCCTTCAGAAGGAAGGCTTCAAGGTTAAGAAAGAGGTTATTGAAAACCCGGATAAGAATCCTGCAGACACGGTTTCCAACATGAGCATTGAGCCGGGTATGCTTGCTGAAAAGGGGTCAGAAATCACACTCTATGTATGGGATAAGCCCGAGGAGGAAACAACAGAGCCGACCACTACGGCTCCTACAACAACAGAGCCGACCACCACAGAGCCGACTACAACCAAGCCGACTACAACCAAGCCTACCACCACTAAGCCGACAACTACTGAACCGATTACTACAGAGCCGACCACCACAGAGCCTGCAGCTGCAGACACACCGGATGAAGGTGAAAACTCTGTCGAAGAATAATTTTAAAAAATCTTTCTGAAATCTATTGACTTTCTCAAGTGTATAGTGTATAATAACCTAGCACTTGAGAAAGTGATATATCGCGGAGTGGAGCAACCCGGTAGCTCGTCGGGCTCATAACCCGGAGGTTGCAGGTTCAAATCCTGTCTCCGCAACCAAAAACGAAAGCAGTCCATTGGACTGCTTTTTCGTTTTTGGAACGATGTGTTCCGCACGCGGAACGTGATGCGCACTGCGTGCGTGATGACAGCTTCGCCTTGTGGTGTGCGCTTCGCGCGTGAGTAAGGAACACATCACATCACTTTGCGCCATCGGCGCAATCCATCACTATGAGCAAAGCGAATAACATCACTGCGGCAACGCCGCTACATCACTCTTTACAAATGCTCGAAATTCTGGTATAATATCGGTGTAAGCGAGGTGCTAGTATGGCTGAATCAAAATTGCGTGAATTATCAATGGACTTTTCCGTTGATATTATAAATCTTGTCAAATATTTGAAATCCAATCACGAAACGATTATTGCTAACCAAATCGGCAGAAGCGGTACTTCAATCGGCGCAAATATTCACGAAGCACAGTACGCACAAGGCAAAAAGGATTTTATTTCAAAGCTCGAAATAGCCCTCAAAGAAGCAAGTGAAACAGGCTATTGGCTTGAACTTTTACATAGAACGAACTATATCAATGACCAACAGTATAAAATCTTGTCGGACAAATGCACAACTATCCGTGTAATGCTTATCTCATCTTGTAGAACCGCCAAGGAGAATGCCAAATGATATATTTAAAGATGCTTTCGTTAGCCGATGGTAGAGAAATCTATGATATGTTGCAAGAAATTGCCGCTAATGATAACGGGTTTCACAATAAAGTCTATGGGATGACTTATGAGCAATTCAAAGAGTGGCTTGAACATGAATACGCTGTTGATAACGGAAATTTGGAAGATTGGATGGTTCCGCAGACATCGTACTGGCTATATGATAATGGAAAAGTGATCGGATATGGAAGAATACGCCACTATCTAAATGATAATTTGGCAGAGACGAGTGGACATGTTGGTTATGCTATTCGTCAAACAGAACGAAACAAGGGCTATGGAACCAAAATATTGTCTTTATTACTAGAAGAATGTAAAAAGCTGAATATTAAAAAGGTGCAAATTGGGGCAAATGCCAATAATGTAGCCTCAAACAGAATCATTGTAAAGAACGGAGGTTTTCTGTTTCGAGCTACCGGAATCAAGAACTTTTATCGTATAGAATTATAGGATGTTTGCATCTTTTTCGGCACCTCTACTCAGAACGAAGTGCTCACCTTTGGGTGGGTACTTTTTTGTTCATTAAATCAAATTCATAAGATTTTTCTTTACCACTTGCAAAACCGACGGTTTATGATTATAATTTATTACATATGATAATAAAAGCATGAAACGGAGAAATACTATGTCGGCAAAAATTTTTATCGATAAATATGTAAAGCAGTTCAAAGCGCTTAATCCGAAATATGATGTTATTTATGAAATTTCGGATAAAACACCTATTGTCTTTGAAGACAGTAAAAATGTTAAGCTCTCAATGGCTATTATCGCTGATACTCACCTTCCTAACAGAGAAAGTGCAGAGCTGAATCTGGGAAATGCCATTAAGGATCTTGCAAACTCAGAAGAAAAATTCAATGCCTTCCTTATGGCAGGCGATATTGCCGATTACGGCACAAATAATGAGTACGAAAGATTTTTCAGAGTATTTGATAATCAGAATACTGTAAAGAACATCTTTGTTACAATGGGCAACCATGATGCACGCTTCTTTTTCTCAAAGAACAGCAAAATCGTTATCAAAAAGACAGAGAAATATCTGGGAATCAACTGTAACGGCAAGCCCTATTATTCATACGACATAAACGGATATACCCTTATTGTGCTTTGCACCGAAAAAAGAGTGCTTGAAAAGGCTTATATTTCTCAGCAGCAGATTGATTTTCTTGATAAGGAGCTTGAAAGAGGTACAAAGGACGGAAAGCCCGTATTCGTAATGTGCCATCAGCCCTTTGCTGAAACTCACGGCCTTCCCGAGGTGTGGAAAACAGGCGATATGGGTGAACAGAATGATCAGGTGAGAGCCGTTATGGAAAAATACAGAAACGTTTTCTTTATCAACGGCCATCTTCACGGCGGTATCTTTGAAAAAATTGCAGAAACCATTAACTCAGAGAACGGCGTATATTCAATCAGCATCCCCGGCTACAGAAAAGAAAACAATTTCGGCATCACAGACTGCGGTGTAGGTTATTACTGTGAGGTTTATGAGGATAAGGTTGTTTTCAAAGCAAGAAACTTCCTCAAGGGCGAATATGTAGAAGGCGATTATACCAGACTCGAATATACAATCAAATAATACATAATAATGTAAATAAAAGCTTCACCTCAGGGAAAAATATCTCTGAGGTGAATTTATATTTATGAATAAAAAAACTGTTAAAGCAGTTCTTTCTGTGATTACGGTTATCGTTTTGCTCATGGCTTGTATGGCTATCCCGACAGAAGAAAGCTCGGTAAGCACCCTTTCAAAGCTCGGCTCACGGGGTAATGAGGTGCGACGTATTCAGACGAAGCTCAAGGAGCTTGGTTATTATAACGGCTCTGTTGACGGCATTTACGGAGTCAGAACTCAGAAGGCTGTTAAAAACTTTCAAAAAAACTGCGGTATTACAGCCGACGGTATTGCAGGTCCGAAGACACTTAAATTTATGGGACTCGGCTCCGGTACATCAGGTGCAGGCGGTTACTCGGGAAGTGATGTAAATCTTCTTGCAAAGCTTATTGCCGCTGAGGCAAGAGGTGAATCCTATAAGGGTCAGGTAGCCGTTGGTGCAGTTGTACTCAACAGAGTTGAACACGCCTCCTTTCCCGATACAATAGCAGGTGTGATTTATCAGCGAGGTGCTTTTTCCTGTGTAAACGACAGCAACTGGTATGTGTCCCCTGACTCAACCTCAATCAAGGCTGCAAGAGACTGCATAAACGGATGGGACCCAAGCGGCGGAGCAATATACTATTATAATCCGAGAAAAACCTCCAACAGCTTTATGTTTTCAAGACCGGTTATAACCACCATAGGCAATCACGTTTTCTGCAGATAAAAAGTATTTTTAACAAGCTGAGATACTGTTGAGAAGGTTGCAAGATGCCCTTTTCTTCACCCCGAAGGCGTACAAAGGTACTCCGAGATGGTGAAAAAAGGGCAAATATATGTAAAAAGGGGCTGTAAAAAAAGTGCAGACCGCATAAAACAAGAAAAATAAAGGGTTTCTTCGGTTATGAGCTGACCGAAGGAACCCTTTAAAATATAAAAAATGATGAAGAACAGACAAAAACACTGTTTTTGTGCTTTATGCTATAAACAAACCTCGCCCTCGGAGTACCTTTGTACGCCGTCGGGTAACCCAAAATAAAGCTTTT
>JAZPZK010000041.1:0-30928 GCA_045544675.1 Acutalibacteraceae bacterium | reverse complement strand
ATCCCATTTTCTTCTGTCTGTTATTCATAGCTGCAATCTCAATAATAACAGCTAAATTTCTGCCCGGCTTAACAGGTACACAGGTATAAGGCACCTTTATACCGAGAATTTCAGTATATTCATTTTCGATGCCCATTCTGTCATACACCTTATCGCTGTCCCAGGGCTCAAGCTGAATAACCATATCAATTTTTTCATTGAGCTTAACGGCACCCATACCGAAAATACGGCGAGCGTTGATAATACCAATGCCTCTGAGTTCTATGAAGTGCCTGATATTATCAGGCGCTGAGCCAACTATGGTACGTGAACTTGTTTTCTTGATTTCAACAGCATCATCAGCTATAAGTCTGTGACCTCTTTTGATAAGCTCAACCGCAGCTTCACTCTTACCGACACCGCTGTCACCGAGAATGAGCACACCTTCACCGTATACTTCAACAAAAACACCGTGACGTGTGATTCTTTCTGCAAGCTCAATATTAAGATATGAAATAGTTGCCGCCATTGAACGTGAAGTTGTGTCAACTGTTTTAAGTATGGGAATTTCATACTTCGGTGCAAGATCTGCTATTGCATCAGGGCAGTCAAGATTTCTTGACACAACAATACATGCCGGATGCTTTGCCATATACTTTTCAACCTTTTCATATCTTTCAACCTTAGGAAAACGGTTGATATATTCAACCTCAGCTTTACCGAGGAAGTTGATTCTTGCACTATCAAAGAAATCGTCAAAGCCTGAAATAATAAGTCCCGGTCTGTGAACATCAAGTGAAGAAATGAGTATTTCCGAG
Organism: Acutalibacteraceae bacterium; assembly: GCA_045544675.1. Lineage (GTDB taxonomy): Bacteria > Bacillota > Clostridia > Oscillospirales > Acutalibacteraceae > UBA6857. The sequence continues at coordinate 30,131 of JAZPZK010000041.1, read as the reverse complement.
GGATCTTTAGGCATATATAAAACCTCAAACTGAAGATCCTTCAGTATTTTTGCAAGTGAAACAGTATATTTTGCTGCCACTTTTCAACACCTCCGTGTTAATTTGTTAAATAATCACCCTTGCTTTTTCATCTCTCTGTTTTCTGAGAATTGCATTTTCCTCCAGGGGTATATCACATTCAAATGTAAAATTCATCATTGGATGATTTGTGCTTTCAATCGGCTCGCCGTCAGCATTTTTAAGACCTCTGGCAATTATGCTAAAAGGCTTTTTACCGATTTCCATTACCTCAAGGCTGTCACCTTCAAAGAAACGGTTGCGCTGAGAGCAGTAGGCTATTCCGTTTTCATATTTTTCAACTATTGCCATAACATCCCATTCACGGTTATATCCGCCCTTATAGCTTATCTGCGCATCAGATGCAGGATCCCCGTAAAAGAAGCCGGTACAATAGTCGCGGTAGCTGATTTTAGTCATTTCATCAATAAGCCATTGCTCAGGTTTATAATCGGCAGACGGATTTTCCCAATAAGCATCAATAGCCTTTCTGTATGCATTTGTAACAACCGCAACATAGTAGGCTGACTTTGCTCTGCCCTCTATTTTAAAGCTTGTTATACCTGCATCAACCATTTCAGGGATATGCTCAATCATACACATATCCTTAGAATTCATGATGTATGTTCCGCCTTCATCTTCACCGACAGGAAAATACTGTCCGGGTCTTTTTTCTTCAACAAGGCGGTAATTCCAGCGACAAGGCTGAGCACATTCGCCTCTGTTAGCATCACGGTTAACGAGATAATTTGATATAAGGCATCTGCCCGAAAATGAAACACACATTGCACCGTGAACAAAGCACTCTATATCCATATCATCAGGAATATTATCCCTGAGTGTGCTGATTTCCTTCATACTGAGCTCTCTTGCTGTAACAACACGCTTTGCGCCCATATTGTAAAAAACATTTGCTGCTGCATAGTTTACAATACCTGTCTGTGTTGAAATGTGTATTTCAACCTCGGGAGCGTATTTTTTTGCATACTCAAATACGCCGAGGTCAGATATTATAAATGCATCAACGCCTGCATTTTTAGCGTTTACGAGAAAATCAGGAAGCCTCTGAAGCTCATCGTTTCTGGGAAGAACATTGCAGGTAAGATAAACCTTAACACCGTGTGAATGAGCGTAGTTAACAGCCTCGTGAAGCTCACTGTCGGTAAAATTTGCAGGTCCTGCTCTCATACCGAAAACCGTGCCGCCGAGATAAACTGCATCAGCGCCGTATCTTACCGCTGCAACAAGTCTTTCCATATCTCCGGCAGGAGCAAGGAGTTCAGGCTTTTTAATCTTTCTTTCTACACTCATCAGCTTAAATCTCCGTAAAGAACCTTCGATGTGTTAGCCTCGTGCTCCTGAGCGGTCTCAGCATAATAAACATTACCTGATGTATCGTGGCAGAAGAAATAATAGCCTGTATCTGAAGGATAAAGAGCTGCTTCAATTGCCTTGATGCCCGGATTGCAGATAGGTCCGGGAGGAAGCCCCTGATTACTGTAGGTGTTATACTGCTCAAGGTAAATTGAGTAATAGGTATCTGTAAACACATTATAGGGCTTCAAGTTTGTGATATAGTCTGTTGTGGAGTTCATCTGAATGTTGGGGAAGTTAGTTGCATCAGCAAGTCTGTTATGGATTACAGATGAGATATCCTTCATCTGTGAGCCGTCCTTGGCTTCACGCTGAATAATCGATGCGATTGTGATTATTTCATCCCTGGTCATGCCGAGCTTTTTAAGCTGATCGTTATAATCTTCCTGCCACTTCGCACTGAAATTATTGAAAAGCTTTTTAAGAACAGATGAAGCGGATTCACCAACAAAGAAATCATAGGTATCCGGGAAAAGATATCCTTCAGCAAGAAGGTATCTGCCGCTGACAGGATCAATTTCAGTTATAAAACCGTACTGCTCTGCAACAATATCAAGGTTGGCATAAAGCTTATCCGCCTCACAAACCTCGTATTTTTCTATTTTTTCAAAAATCTGCGCAATATTCCAGCCTTCGGGGAAGGTAAGACGTACTGTATCCTTGGCATAATTCTGCTTGACCATAATGCTTTCAATCATTGTTTCAATACCGTCAGAATATTCAAGATAGTACTTACCCGGCTCATACTGAATTTCCTTTGTTACATAGGTTTCAGTTGTCTTGTCATACACCTCAATCGAGTCGTAATGTCTGAATCTCAGGAAAAAGTCAGTCAGGAAGGGCTGACGGACAAGCCCATTGTCACAAAGAGCCGCAAAAACATCGTCATACTTTGCGCCTTCAGGAATTTCAACAATTGCTGTGTAATCACTGTCATCACTTATAACAAGCACATCATTGAGAAATCCGAGTGCAACAGAAGAAACAGATGCAGTAATAATTGAGATAAAAATGATACATACACAGGATATAAGAAGATTCTTTATAAAATTATATCTCTTTCTTGCTTTACGGCGTGCCTGAGCTGAACTTTTAGCCGGTGCTTTTTTTGTATCAGCATTTTTAATAACAGACTTTTTTATATCCGCCTTTTTAACAGGTGCTTTAGCTGCAGCTTTTCTTTCAGACCTGTCTGTAAAATTACTGTTTATGTCTGAAAGATTACCGGAAACACGTTTCTGCGGTGCGACTTTTTTACCTGCAGGAGCACCGTTTCTCACGGGAGCTCTTGAGCCGGCTGTTCTGCGCTGTGCTGCAGGCTGAGCGGAAATAGGTCTCTTCTGTACAGGACGAGGCTGAACCCTTGGCTGAGGAGGCGTCTCAACAACCTCTTCGGGCAAATTATCATAATCCGCAATATGAACCTGAAACTTTCCTGTCTTCGGCGTGAAATTAAGACCATCGCCACTCTTGGTTTCGATGTTTTCGCTGAAATCACCGAGTCCGGATCTCTTTGCGGTATTATAGGAAGCGAAATCAGAATTGTTTCCGTTTAAATTCTTATCTTCAGTATGAAAACGGTCATCCATTTTTATTCCTCCTTGACTAAACTGAAATTATATATTTTCTTATCGGTGATAAGACTGTCTACTTTAATATCATGGAAATCGCACGGTAAAGAATCGCATACACATTCTTCAAAAGCTAGGCCAATGCTTTTTCCGGCGTAATCACTCAGAAAACGGTCGTAATAACCTTTACCGTATCCGAGCCTGTAACCCCTGCGGTCAAAACACAGTGCAGGTACAACCGTAAGGGTATTACTGTCAGGTATGGCTCTTTCGCAGATGCTTCTATCCGGCTCCATGATTGAGTACATACCCTCTGTCAAATTCTCAGGACTTTCAACTGAATAAAACTCCATATGTCCGTTTGTATCAGTACACACGGGGTAAGCCAGCTTTTTCCCGAGCTTTAAGGTGTTATAAGCAATAAGCTCAGTTGACACCTCGTCTTTATATGAAAAATAGAGAAAGATGCTTTCAGCGTTCAGAAAAAGATCACTGCCTAAAAACTTCTCAACAATAACATTTTCTGCTTTTTCTCTGTTTTTAATATTACTTCTTATGCTTCTGTAAAAGCTTCTTAGCTCAATTTTGTTCATCTTGCCTGAATAGAAGCTTTGATATTTGAAGCGAGTTCTTCACCCTTGAGAGCTGAAACTACTGCAAGACCGAAATCTGCGGCAACGCCTGCGCCCTTTGCAGTAATGAAGTTTCCGTCAGTAACAACATAATCAGAGCTTACTTTTGCTCCCTTAAGCTCTTTTTCAAAGCCCGGGTACGCAATAGCACATCTGCCTTCGAGAATGCCCTTATGACCAAGAATCTGCGGTGCTGCACATATTGCACATATAAGCTTATTTTCGTCAACCGCAAAATCAATCGCTTTTTGCACTGCTTCACTTTTTTCAAGATTAAGTGTACCGGGCATGCCGCCGGGAAGCATAACTGCTTCAAAGGAAGCATCAAGAATAACTTCATCGCAGGAACAGTCTGAAACAAGCTTAATTCCGTGAGCACCGGTAACAATCTGACCGGTAACGCCGACGAGCTTTACATTGATATCAGCTCTTTTAAGCATATCAACTGCACCGACAGCTTCCAGCTCTTCAAAGCCGTCTGCAAGAAAACAGTAAACCATAAATTATCTCCTTATAAAACTTTCTCCTCAACCGTGCGGCAAACCATATCAGAAATTTCTTCAAGAGACAGGGGCTCACCGTCCTTTGAGCAATGTATTACATTCCAACCAAGCTTCTTTGCGGCATAAAGTGCAGCCTTATGACAGGATGCAAGATAATTAACATCTCTTTCGTGAACATCCTTTTTTGTTTCGTCACCCTTATATCTTTTGGTAAGAAGCTTCTGAGAAACCTCAACGGGCATTTCGAGAAAAACTACAAGATCAGGTTCGGGAACACCGATCTTCTTATATTCAAATTCAAAGAGCCAATCAAGGTAATTATCCCACTCACTTTCATCGAGCTTTGTCATCTGATGTGAAGCGTTTGAGGTTGTATATCTGTTAGCGATGGTGATTTTATCAGAATTATATTCCTTCTCCCAATGCTTTTTGTAGCTTGCATATCTGTCAACGGCATAGAAAGTTGATGCCGCATACGCATTGACATCGGAAGGCTTATCGCCAAGCTCACCACCAAGATACATCTTTACAAGTGTACTGGAGGAGTCGTTATAATAAGGCAGATCAAGCGTAAAAGTTTCGTAACCCCTATCATTGAGATATTTTTTCAGAAGCTCAGCCTGCGTGGATTTACCGCTGCCGTCAAGCCCCTCAATAACAATCATTTTTCCCATAGTATAAATTCTCCGCAATAAATCAGTATGTAAGAATAACGGCAAATACTCTGAGTGTACCCTCAGCTTCTCTGTTAGCAATTGAATGCTTCTCTCCTCCAAGACAAACACAGCTGTCACCGACGGAAAGAATCTCGGTTTTTCCGTTATCGTCATATGTAGCAGTACCTTCAAGAATGTGGAAAATTTCCTCCTCGTTTTCATGCACGTGAGCACCGATTGAACAGCCTGGCTCAAGCACAATTTCGGCAACAAGTCTTGAAGCACCTTTATATTCGCCCTTATCAAGAACCTCACGGATAAGAACCTGTCCGTCACCGCCGCGCATATTGATTTTCAAGGACTCTGTCATATTTTCATTTCTTTTAATCATACATACTACCCCCATTTTTACAATCTATATGATTATATCAACTTTTTCAATTTTATTCAATGCTTTTTGAATAATTTTTTCGTATTCTTTTTATAGAACATTACAAGTTGACAAATTCAATATAATAAATTACAATAATATAAATATATAATAAGGATGTGTTTATATGGCTGATAACGGCGTTTATATTATAGGCGTAACAAATTGTACTCAGGATGTATGCGCTGCTTCGGGAAGAATTTCCACTCAGAGCGGCACAGCACTTGAAATATTCGAAAGAAGCCACGATGAAGAAAAAAATACAAAGCTTATTGAAAAGGTGACCCGTTCCGGTCATACTTCAACAATTGAGCACATTTTCTTTAACCTTGCTTTTGAAAATGTAAGTGTTGTTGTAGAGCAGTTTATGATTGAGTTCAGACTTGCTTCCTTCACGGTAAAATCAAGACGCTATGTTGATTTTTCAGACTGTGGATATTATGTTCCGGATTTTGTTAACGAAGAGGATAAAAAGCTTTATACAGATACAATGGATAAGCTTTTTGCATCATACGTAAAGCTTACAGATGCAGGAATTCCCAAGGAGGATGCACGTTTCGTTCTCCCCTATTGCTTCTACAGTAATTTCTTCTGCTCGCTCAACGGCAGAGAGCTTGTGAATGTACTTAATGCAATGCTTTACGGCAGAGGCAGTAAAATTAAGGAAATCTATAACCTCGGCATTTCACTTCTCGGTCAGGCAAGAGAAAAAGCACCCGGCATTTTCAGTGATTTTGAAGTCAAGGCACAAAAGTATAAGGATGCATACGATTTTGATATCGAAGCACCTGCAGAAAAGCCATCAGAAGAGCTTTGTGAAATTCTCTCTTATACGGCTGATGCAGAAAAGAACATCTGCCGCTCTGCTCTTATAGAAAAATACAACTATTCATCTGCACAGATAGATAAAATCCTTGAGAGTGAAGAAAACATCAGTAAAATTCTCTCAGCACTTACAAAATCATCAAGACCCCGCGCTCTTGAAGCCATGACTGCTACCGTACGCTTCAACCGTGTTTCACTAGCTTGTCTTACCCATTTTGCAAGGCACAGAATTCACAGCATTTGTATTCCTGAGCTTATGAAGGCAAGACGTGATGACTATGTTCTTCCCGAAACTGTAAAAGCTGATGCAAAGCTCGAAGAAATCTATAAAGAAAGCTTTGCCGATATGGAAAAGCTTTATACTCTTCTCAAGGGTAAGGGCTACAGCGATAATGAGCTTATTTACTGCGTACTCAGCGGTGCGACTCTTGATATTGTTACAACAATGAATGCAAGAGAAATGCTCCTCTTTTTCAGACTGCGCTCCTGCACAAGAGCCCAGTGGGAAATCCAGGAGTATGCAGTTGATTTCCTTAAGAAGCTGCGCAGAATATATCCTTCACTCTTCATCCATTACGGACCAAGCTGCTATATAACCGGTGTATGTCCCGAAGGAAGACTTTCCTGCGGAAGAGGCGCTGAAATCAAAGAGAAATTTGCTTCTCTCTAATAGTTAAAAATTAAAACGACTCAGTCCGCAAACAGGATTGAGTCGTCTTTTTTTATTTTATCATCGGTTGAAGCTGAATACCTTTCTGTGCAGACAGCACGGTTTCTTCAAGCAGCTCAAAGTCACAGACAATTGAAAAAGGCTTTTTGTCGGGTGCATCCTGTTTGAAGGGTATAAAATAAAAATGCTTAAAATTCATAAGCTCTCCGATATTCTTTGCAGTAGTACTGAGTGCATCATTTGTCGAAATTCCTATCACAACAGGCTTCTGATTTCTCAGGTGTGATTTCACCGCAAGGGTTACGGGCGTGTCATATATGCCGTTTTTTAGCTTGGAAAGTGTTGTTGCCGTGCAGGGAAGAACAACAAAAATATCTGCAAGATTTTTGGGTCCGATAGGCTCTGCATCAACAATTGTGCTGATTATTTTTTCGCCTGTCAGTTCTTCAATCTTTTTTCTGAAAGAAACAGCCTTGCCGAACCGTGTATCTGTATTGAAGGCATTATATGACATAACCGGTAAAACATCGTAACCTGATTTTACAAGATATTCAATCTGCTTGAGGGATTTATCAAATGTACAGAAAGAGCCGGTAAGCGCGTAAGCAATTCTCAGCTTGTCATTCATAACATCAACTCCTAAACCATTTTTTCAATAAAGCTTGCGATTCTTTCTCCGGCTGACTGACTAAGAAAACGTCCGGGCAGAGATGCACCTGAAACATACTTTTTATCAAGCTCTTCAAATATTCTTTCTGCTGCGCCGAATGGCTTCGAAGCAAGCTCGAAATATATACAGGAATTATCCATAAGAGCAATATCACTGAACGAAAAAATATTATCAGGGACGGTATTGAAAATATAATCGTAAATATGAACTGTCTTGGGCATATCCTTAATGCTTATACCTTTACAGCCGATACTTTTTGCTCCTGTCAGCTGTGACTCGTTTCTTGCACATACCGTAACTTCAGCGCCGAGCCCTTTCACAAAATGAGTCAGAGCTTTTCCTATTCTTCCATAACCGGTAATAAGTACACGGCTTCCGCTTATGAACTTCTCTGTGCTATTCAGAAGCAAACAAACAGCGCCCTGGGCAGTAAGGAAAGCATTATATAAAAGAAAATCCTCATTTGAATTCATATCGGAAAAAACGATATTCTTCTCTTCAAGAAGTGAAGCAGTCGCTTTATCAAAGCCTGCACCAAAAACAATATGTCTGTTCGTGAGGGATGAAACGAGCCTTTCTGTATCAAGTCTGAATTTACTGTTATCGGAATAAATTTGTTTTCCGTTACGGGATACAGGCACAGGCAGGACTATATATTTACATTCTCTTATTTTGGACATAACTCTCTTTATGTCGTTGTTTTCATACAGACAAACATATCCCCTTGCGAGAAGCACATCACACAGATGGCTTTGTCTTTTGTCTCCGCCAATTATAAGAATACGGTTATCGGATAGCATACATCTCACCTTCATCTGATTTTTTCTATACACCATTATATTAATTAAAAAAATTATTGTTAATTTGTATTTAGGTGTTTACTAAATACGAAAAATACAATATAATATAGGGTAATGAATTAATAAGGAGCGGTCTTATGCACGAAATAGATAAATTACTAAAAGAAAAGAAACGTATTCATTTTATAGGTATCGGTGGCAGCGGCATGTGCCCTCTCGCAGAAATATTACATACCTGGGGATATGAAATCAGCGGCTCAGATAATAACACCGGTGATAATATTGATAAGCTCAGAGGCTTAGGCGTAAAGGTTACCCTCGGACAGAAGCCTGAAAACCTTGAAGGCGCTGAGATTATTGTTTATACTGCCGCAATTCTTAAGGATAATCCTGAACTTGTTGCTGCAAAAGAAAGCGGTATCCCCTGTTTTGAAAGAGCAAAACTTTTCGGAGCAATCACAAGGATGTACAATAACTGCATCGGTGTGTGCGGCACTCACGGAAAAACAACGGTTACTGCAATGCTTACACAGATTTTTGTTATGGCACAGAAGGATCCTACTGCTGTTATCGGTGGCAGACTCCCTCTTATTGACAGTCACGGAATTGCCGGAAAAAGTGATCTTATGGTATGTGAAGCCTGCGAATACGGTGCACATTTCCTCGACCTTGCACCTGACGTTGCTCTCATACTCAATGTTGACGAGGACCATCTTGAGTTTTTCGGAAATCTTGATAACATAATCAAATGCTTTAGCGATTTCTCTATTATTACATCGGATACAATTATCTATAACGGTGACGATATTAACACTGTTAAGGCTGTAGAAGGAATTGACAGAAAGAAAATCACCTTCGGAAGAAACTGTAACAACGATTATTATGCAGAAAATATTTCATATAACAGAGGTGCTTTTGCTGAATTCGATGTTATTTTCAAGGGTGAAAAGCTCTGCAGACTTACACTTAAAATTCCCGGTGAGCACAATATCACGAATGTGCTTGGCGCATTTGCAGCAGCGGTAAACGCAGGCTGTACGCCCGACGAATGCAAAGCAGGAATCGAAGCCTTTTCGGGTGCAGGCAGACGCTTTGAGGTGCTGGCAGAAATTGACGGAATAACCGTTGCGGACGACTATGCACACCATCCTGAAGAGCTTAAGGTAACTCTTGAAGCAGTTATGAAAATGGGTTATAACACCGTATGGGCAGTTTTCCAACCCTTCACCTATTCAAGAACAAAGATTCTCTTTGACGATTTTGTTAAGGTACTTCAGATACCCGATAAATGTGTTATGACTGAAATTATGGGTTCAAGAGAGGTTAACACCTACGGCATTTACACAAAGGATCTTGCTGAAAAAATTCCAGGCAGCGTATGGTTCAACAGCTTTGAAGAAATTTCTGATTATGTTCTTTCCAACGCAAAAAAAGGTGATATAATTATCACACTCGGCTGCGGAGATATTTATAAAGCGGCTAAAATTATGGTCAACAAGCTTAAAAACAAGTAAATTTTACCTTTTGAATATTCAGATGCTTTTAAGCCAAACTAATACCACGCGGATAAGTCTGGAGCGTTTGTGACTTCTCCGCCACGATTGATGCGGAGAAGTCCCGCTCAACCGTATAGATAAAAAACCTACCCGGTAACAATCGGATAGGTTTTTCTTTTTTTATTTACTTTGTTTTATTTTGTTGCAAGGTAGTCAGACATTTCGCCGACAGTTTTGTGCTTGATAAAATCAGCAGCCTTAAGCTCAATACCGAATTCATCCTTGATATCAGTTACAAGGCACATGGTTTCGAAGGAGCTCATGCCGAGATCAAGCTTAAAATTGTCTTCACTCTTGATTTCGTCAACTTCCACGTAGTTTTCAATGATTTCAATAAATTTTTCGTATGTATACATTCCTGCTTACCGTTCCTTTCTTCTTCTGTAAGAGCAATTTTTTCAAGTATTTCACCGACAGCAATATCGGGATTTTCAGCACCGATAACGAGAGTTTTCGCTATTTTCGAATAAAGAACCGAAAGGTCATAAGATGCCTCAGGCTCCTGTCTGTATTCAAAGATAAAGTCAAGTCCGCCATCAGATGTTCTGTGAAGTACGGTTACGTATAAAGGAATCATCGTAGCACCGTTGTTATACCAGATTGTTCTTGCGGTTTCACCCATCTTGCTGTCAATACTTGTAAGCTTAACGAGAGGCTGATAGGAAAGACCAAAGCTGTCATAGGTTGAATCGAACTTAGCATCCTTCGGCATAGATTTATGTCTTTCGTGAAGTGTTTCAAGGAAGGAAAGCTTTGAATGAAGATACATCTCATTCTGTATGTCAGAGATTTTTTGAACAGCACCTGCAAAGGTTTCTTCAGGCTTAATAATGCTTCTCATGGGAAGGAAGTTGATTCTGATTCCGCCTGATTTTTTCTCAGCAATTGTACCACGTCTGTTGATAATCATCTTGAAGGAAACATCCTGCTGATTATCATTGAAGCAGGAAAGACCGGTACGTACACCCATGGATATAAGCGCAAAAACGGAAAGTCCGCGTGCCTCGGAAAGCTTCATAACCTTGTCGCTGTCCTCTTTTGACATGCTGAACTTCATCATTGAAGCATCGGGAAGACCTGAATGAATATCGGCAAATCGATGTTCCGGGTGCTTGACCTGCTGATGCTTGAGACGGTTATCGATCATGTAATCGGTAAAAATAGGCTCTTCAGTTTCAGCAAGAGAATCATACCAGAACTTCTTATCCTCCTCGTGCTGGGCTGAGCCCTCATAAGCAAGCTCCTGCTCAAGCACAGGAATGTAGGGGCGCATAGGCTTCGGATAAGCTGTACCCTTTGTTTTATGAAGATAAATTTCAATTATATCGTTTACAAAAACCTTGAGAGAATATGCATCCATTGCAAGATGCTGAATTCTCATAAAAATGCCCTTATATCCCTCTGCGAAATCAACAAGAGCGATTCTGTGAATCTCACAGTTATACATTGGTATGTTAGTTCTTGAAAATTTTGTAAGCTCCCTCTCTGCCTCATCAACTGTCATGTGGCTGTAGTTCCACTCTTCAACGTGAAGCTCACTTTTCTCAGTTACATACTGATGAAGGCTCAGTTTTTTGCCCATAACAAAGCGAAGACGCATTGTATCACAGCGGCTTATAGCTTCGTAAATAGCCTCCTTCATAGCCTTTTTATCCATTTCGCCCTTCCAGTAATAACCGAAACCGATGTTATTAACCGGGTATCCTGAGCCGTATTTCAGCGACATAAGATACATCATTTTCTGTGAGTTAGTAATCGGATAGGCTTTTACGGTTTCACCTGTCTTAAGCTTGATTTCTGTCATTTTAAGCCTCCTTATAATGGAATTCGGTACGCTTGATTTTACCCGTTGAGGTTCTCGGGAAAGGAACCTCTCTGATTCTGAACTTCTGAATCTGTCTGTCGGAATGAAGAGAAACATTAACCTTATCAACAACCGAATCAACTACAGATTCAATATCCTTGAGGCCGAGACTTTCCGCAAGCTCATAATCAGGAAAAATATCAGCGACAATACGGTCATCCTCAGCGAGAACAATAATTTCCTTTATAATGCCATCGTCTACAAACTTATTTTCAATTTCCTCAGGAGAAATGTTTTCCCCGTTTGAAAGTATGATAAGATTCTTCTTTCTGCCGACAAGATAAACGTGGTCACCGTCTATGTATCCAAGGTCGCCGGTGCGCAAAAAGCCGTCCTCGGTGAAGGCTTCAGCTGTTTTATCAGGCTTTTTGTAATAACCGAGCATTACAGAAGGACCCTTGACCTGAATTTCACCCTCAAGAACTCTTACTTCATCAGTACCGAGGAGTCTGCCGTTGGAATATTTATTAACATCAGAAAAATCTGAGGTGGTAATTCTGGGGCTGCATTCACTCATACCATAACCCTGTCTTGCAGTTATACCGTATTTTGCAAGCTCATCAATTATATTTGCACTCAGAAAAGCACTGCCGGCAATCATACGTCTGAAATTTTTACCTACAACAAGCTCAGCGGCCTGACGTTTAGAAAGATTCGGATTTCTTCTTTCGGCAATCTTTATCTTCGTGAGAATGGATTTGCATATCGCAGGTACGATTCTCATAATAGTAGGTTCAAAAACGAGAAAGTTCTTAAACATATCTGTAAGCTTGCCGTTAAGGCAGAGTGTGCCGCCATCATAAAGGGTTTTGAGAACATCACATGCATAACAGAATACGTGGTGCATAGGAAGAATTGAGAAGCTTATATCATCGCTATCCATACTGTATGCCTCATAACACGAATTAGCCGCAAGATTACGGTTTGAAAGCATAACACCTTTTCTGTCACCGGTTGTGCCGGAGGTATAGATTATCAGAGCGCAACTGTCAGGATTTTCATCTTCGGCATCATCGGCTGAAGATGAATATTCATCAAAAATCGCCTCAAACCAGCGCCAATCCCCTAAGGATATAATCTTTTTAAGTCCGCCATAGGCACGCTTGATTTCCTTAGCGGTGGAAAGAAATTCTTCTTCGCAAAAAAGAAGTTCAATATCAGCATCATCAAAAAGCGTATGTGCTTCCTTTACGGTTATATCCGGAGCAAAGGGAACAACAGTGTTTCCGCTGAAAATCATACCGGTAAGGCACGCTATATATTCATAACCTGTTTTTCCGATAAAACCGATGTTCATTCTTCTGTTTTCCGTTTTTCTTATATATCTGCAGACAGCAAGAGCATCACTGTAGAATTCTTTATAGGACTTAACCTGGAGTTCACCCTCACGGACGAAACGGCAGAAATCCTTATCTGCGTACTTTTGTGCAGCATACTTTGCAAGCTGTCTGACTGTTGATATTTCACCAGCCATTTTTTCACTTCTCCTTACAGCACTTCAATGGTAATTTTATATGAATAATATACATTAATTTTTATGAACTTGTGAACAAATCGTTACTTTTGCAACATCACTACGCATAATAAGTGTACTGTTTCAAAACACAATTTGGATAAAATCTTTTATTGCAACATAATACTTATTTTTGTGTTTAAAAAAACAACGGACAGTTAACAAAAACTGTCCGTAAAAAAAGTATTATTCAAAACCCTCAAATGTAACGTTATTTCTTTTCATAACATCCTCATTGGAAAGCACAGCACCGGCTGAAGGAAGATTCTTACTCTTATATCTCGATGGCTTGACAAACTCACCTTCAACATATTCTCTGACAACCGAAAGCTTCTGATTCTTTTTTATTGTGATACATGCAACGCCCTGTGTATCCTTCATTGCCTTTGAAGCAATAGCTGCGGAATCAACAAGCAGACATCTTCCGCCCGTTGTTTCTAGCACAATCTGACCCTCATCCTTCATATAAAGCATACCAACGAGGGGTGATTTGTCACAGTAAGCCTTGATAAGCTTCTTTCTGTTAGTCTTAGTTGCATAGGATGAAAGGCTGACCTTGGCACACTTGCCGTTTTCAAAGAAGAACATCATATTGCCTTCATACTCTCTGGTAAGTACCATATAAATCGCTTGCTCTCCTTCTTCCATTTCAAGCTTTGCGGGTATATAGTCACCGAGCACACTTGCCTTACTGTCGGCAAAATCAGAAACCTTAGCCTTATAAACCTGATTTCTATCCGTGAAGAAGAGAAGATCATTGTTATTGGTTGTTTCAAAGCTCTGGATTATTTCATCGGTTTCCTTAAGCTTATGATCACCACCCATACGAAGTGAAAGAGGTGTAATCTTCTTGAAATATCCCTCTTTTGTAAAGAACAAATTAACAGCATAATCCGGAATTTCCTCAACGTCATCCTCATCGTCGATTTCAGCAGTATAAAGAATCTGGCTCTTTCTGTCTGTGCCGTATTTTTTGATGATATCGTTGAGCTCGCCGATGATGATCTTGCGTACTCTAGCCTTTGAAGAAAGAATATCGGTCATATCCTTTATGGTTTCTTCAAGATTTTCAATATCTTTAAGACGCTTGAGAATATATTCTCTGTTGAGATGGCGAAGCTTGATTTCAGCAACATATTCAGCCTGAATTTCATCTATTCCGAAGCCTATCATCAAGTTGGGAATAACTTCGCTTTCCTCATCGGTATTACGGATGATTGCAATCGCCTTATCAATATCAAGAAGGATTTTTTCAAGACCCTTGAGAAGATGAAGTCTTGCCTTTGCCTTGTTAAGCTCAAAGCTTACACGGCGGAAGACACAGCGGCCTCTGAAGCGTATCCACTCAAGAAGAATATCCTTGACACCCATTACTCTTGGGTAACCGTCAACAAGAATATTGAAGTTACATGAGAAGGAATCCTCAAGAGGAGTGAGCTTATAAAGCTTGAGCATAAGCTTGTCCGGATCAGTTCCCCTCTTAAGGTCCATTGTGATTTTAAGGCCCTGTTTATCTGTTTCATCACGGATATCGGTAATTTCTTTTATAGAGCCTGCTTTAACACGTTCAATAACTTTGTCTATAATTGCCTCAGCCGTTGTTGTAGGCGGAATTTCCGTAACGTCAATGCAGTTAAATTCTTTATCATAGGTATATTTTGCACGTACCTTTATACCGCCACGACCCGTGCGGTAAACCTCTTCCATTTCTTCACGGTTGCAGATAATTGTTCCGCCGCCTACAAAGTCAGGAGCAGGCATTGTGTCAATGCAGTTATGCTCTTTATCCTTGATAAGCTCAATAGTTGTTTCGCAAAGCTCCTTAAGGTTGAAGGAACAGATTGAGCTTGCCATACCTACAGCAATACCTAAATTAACATTGGCAAGAATTGACGGAAATGTTACAGGAAGAAGAGAAGGCTCCTTCATTGTGCTGTCGTAGTTGTCAACCATATCAACGGTGTCTTTATCAATTTCACCGAAAAGCTCGGAGCAGATGCTTTCAAGCTTTGCTTCAGTATATCGTGCGGCAGCGTAGTGCATATCTCTTGAATATGCCTTACCGAAGTTACCCTTTGAATCAACAAAGGGAGTAAGCAGAGCCTCGTTACCTCTTGAAAGGCGTACCATCGTTTCGTAAATAGCCGCATCGCCGTGAGGATTAAGACGCATTGTCTGGCCGACGATGTTTGCTGACTTTGTTCTGCCGCCTGAGAGAAGACCCATTTTATACATGGTATAAAGGAGCTTTCTGTGAGAAGGCTTGAAGCCGTCAATTTCAGGAATAGCGCGGGACAAAATTACGCTCATAGCATAGGGCATATAGTTGATTTCGAGAGTATCGGTAATTCTCTGCTCAATCATTTCGCCGGCATTGGCTATATGGGTATTTTTAAGTAAATCCTTGTCTTCCTTTTTCTTATCAGGAGTTTTCTTTTTAGCCACAGTATTACCTCCTCTCAGCTGACATCGGTCATATCGATATAAAGATGACCGTAATTTGCGATGTAATCCTTTCTGCCCGAAAGATTGTCACCGAGAAGCAGATCAAACATTTCAGATGTTTTTGCCGCATCGGTAGGATCGATTTTAATAAGTCTTCTTGTGGCAGGATTCATTGTTGTAAGATTCATCATATCAGCATCGTTTTCACCAAGACCCTTTGAACGCTGAATGGTGTATTTTTTATTGCCTATTTCTTCAAGAGCATCGGTCTTTTCCTTTTCGGTATAAGCAAACCATGTTTCGTTACCGCTTGTAATTTCATAAAGAGGTGATTCAGCGATAAATACCCTACCCTCTTTAATAAGTGTAGGCACAAGTCTGTAAATCATAGTGAGGATGAGAGTACGTATTTGATATCCGTCAACGTCAGCGTCGGTGCAGATTATGATTTTACTCCAGCGAAGGTTATCCATGCTGAAGGTGGAAAGGTTTTTCATATTCTTGGCGTGCACTTCAACACCGCAGCCGAGCACTTTAAGAAGGTCGGTGATGATTTCACTTTTAAATATCTTATCGTATTCACTCTTAAGGCAGTTGAGTATCTTACCTCTGACAGGTATAATTGCCTGGAATTCCGAGTCTCTTGCCTGCTTACAGGCGCCGAGAGCCGAGTCACCTTCCACGATGAAAAGCTCTCTTTTATCGATATCCTTGCTTCTGCAGTCAACAAACTTCTGAACTCTGTTTGCCATATCGTTTGAAGAAGCAAGAGTCTTTTTGAGGTTGAGTCTTGTGCTTTCAGCCTTTACGCGGCTTCGCATATTGACAAGCACCTGATCGGCAATTTTATCTGCCTCAAGCTTGTTTTCGATGAAATAAATCTCAAACTGATGACGTAAAAACTCCGTCATAGCTTCCTGAATGAACTTATTTGTAATAGCCTTCTTGGTCTGATTAAGATATGATGTTTCTGTTGAGAAAGAAGAGGAAACAAGAATCAGACAGTCAGCAATATCCTGGAATTTAATTTTCGCATCGCTCTTAGTATATTTACCGCTCTGCTTAAGATAAGCATCTATCTGTGAAACGAGAGCGCTCTTGACAGCATTATCCGGAGAGCCGCCGAATTCAAGAAAGCTTGAGTTGTGGTAGTATTCTATAATCTGTTTTTTATTTGAGAACGTAAGAGCAACATTAAGGCGCACCTTGTATTCGGGAAGGTCATCTCTGTCCTTACCCATTCTTTCGGTGTTCCAGAACTGAACAGAAGTAAGAGAATCCTCACCGGCAATTTCTTTTACGTAATCACTTATTCCGTTTTCGTAGTAGTAGACAAAGGTTTCGAAGCCGCCTTTGATCTGATTTTTCAGCTCGAAGCGCACCTTAGGATTGACAATTGCCTGCTTCTGCATAATATTCTGAAAATATTCCAAAGACACATCAATATCTGTAAAAACCTCAAGGTCAGGCTTCCACTTTATTCTTGTACCTGTATCTCTCTTTCCGTATGGCTCAGATGTAAGTCCGCCGATGTTTACACCTTTTTCAAAGTGAAGGGTATGTCTTTCGCCGTCCTTTTTAATTTCAGCGTCCATATATTCGCTTGCGAACTGAGTTGCACAAAGACCCAGACCGTTAAGACCGAGAGAATACTCATAGCTGCCGCTGGAGTTGGTGTTATACTTACCGCCACCGTACATCTCGCAGAAAATAATCTCCCAGTTTTCCTTATCGTATTTCTTGTTGTAACCGACAGGGATACCGCGTCCGAAGTCCTGAACTTCAATTGAGCCGTCAGTAAAACGAGTCACGATGATTTTATCGCCGTAGCCCTCTCTTGCTTCATCTATTGAGTTTGAAAGAATTTCGAAAACCGAATGCTCACAGCCCGAAATACCGTTGGAGCCGAAAATAACAGCAGGTCTTTTTCTTACCCTGTCGGCGCCTTCCAGCATCAGAATGTCGTCATCGGAATAACCGGTTTTTTTAGCCATTTATATCAGTTTCCTTTCACAAAAATCAATTTAAAACACAAAATATTGTGGAATATCTTATTTTTTTACACAACTAAAGCAATATTACACTATTTTCTCCAAAAAATCAAGTATGATATAGCAAAATATATCAGAGCAGAAGCTTCCCTCAACATTCAACAAACCATTTTCCTTCATCCTCATAAAGATAGGTTGTTTTATCCTTTATACGCACCGTATAGCGTATGGCGGTTCCGCCGGTTTTCATAGCACAGGCACGGCGCACATCACACACCTTATCTATTTCAAATTTTCTGCCGTCATCCCATATAACACAAAGAGGGTGTTTGATCCCCTCTTCATCCACACGTATCAGTACTTCCACATATACCTTTATGTTAGCCATAACTGCTCCTTATTATTTGTTTTTCTCACCGTTAATAAGATTTCTCTGAAAGGGTACGGGCTTTTCATCGCTACCCTCGGGAATTTTATCCTCAAGCATCAGACAACAGTTGATTATCGCCTTTTCACCAAAGCGGCTTCTGAGATTTTGCACCGTATCCTCTATTTTCATCTGCTTATCATGCTTACGGTAATCGTTGTATAAATCAAGCTGTAAGGGTGCATCTTCTTTCTGCAGATTAATCGCACGTACGGTCAGAGCGCGTACATCATAGCGCCAGAGATAGCTTTTTTTGAAAAGCTCAAAAGCGCATTCAGCAATTTCAAAGGCCGACCTTGTGGCTATGGGGATTTCGCATTGAAATTGCCTTGTTATAAGTCGATTATCCCTGACAGATATCTGAACACCTGCAGCAATCATTCCCTCTTTACTAAGCCTTTTTGCAACATTCTGAGAAAGAGAAAGAAAAACCCTCCATACCTCATCATCGGTTGAAAGGTCTGCCTTGCAGGTTATGCCATGGCCTATACTTTTGACATCCGGCCTTTCACCGTATTTTGCGACCTCAGACATATCAAGTCCGTTTGCATTGCGATGCATATCAATACCCACAACGCCAAAAACATCTTTAAGCCACTTCGGATTACAATTTGCGAGGTCACCGATTGTTTTAATACAGTAATCCTCAAGCTTTCTAGCAGTCCTTCTTCCAACACCCATAATTGAAGATACAGGTAAATGCCACAGCTTTTCTCTGTAATCATCCTTCGTTACGGTATAAGTTTCATCTCGCCCGGCAAGATCGCTGCAAAGCTTTGCAAAAATCTTGTTATAGGATATACCCACAGAAACTGTGATACCAAGCTCGTTTTTAAAGCGTTCACGGATTTCGTCGGCTATTGCCTTTGCCTCACCGAAGGTTTTTGCATAGCCGGTAAGATCACACCATACTTCATCAAGTCCCATAGGCTCAATTCTGTCGGAATAGTCGGCATAAATCTGAGAGGCAAGATGTGAATATTTCTGATATATATCAAAATGAGGCGGAACAACTATAAGTCCGGGACATTTTCTTTCTGCCTGCCACATGACCTCACCGGTTTTTACCCCACATTTTTTAGCTTCTTCACTTTTCGCAAGAATTATGCCGTGTCTGTCCTCTTTACTGCCGCCGACAGCAACCGGCTTCCCCTTAAGAACAGGATTAAGGCTGCATTCAATTGATGCATAACAGGAATTCATATCCGAATGGATAATAATTCTTTCCATTTCTTCATCTCCAAAGAACATTTGTTCGTTTATATTGTACCATATATTTATTTCCTTGTCAATGCTTTAGTAAATACAAAAAAATCCGTCGGGAAATATATCCCAACGGATTAATTTAAAGTATTAATTATTCAGCAGCTTCTTCAGCGGGAGCTTCAACAGCTTCTTCAGCTACTTCTTCTGTAGCTTCCTCAGCTTCAACAACAGGCTCAAGAAGAGCACGGATTGAAAGGCTTACACGCTTCTTATCAAAGTCGATTTCAGTAATCTTAACCTTAACAACATCACCGATGTTAAGAACTTCCTTCGGGGAAGCAATGCGTCGGTCAGCAATCTGTGAAATGTGGATAAGACCGTCAATACCGTCGATAACTGTAGCAAATGCACCGAAGGTTGTAAGACCTACAACAGTAGCATCAACAACTGAATCAACAGGATAATCTCTCTTAAGGATTTCCCAAGGATTGTCTTCAATTCTCTTGTAGCCGAGAGAGATCTTTCTCTTTTCAGCATCGAGAGCCTTAACAAATACCTTAACGGTATCGCCAACGTTAACGATTTCTGAAGGATGCTTGATTCTCTTCCATGAAAGCTCAGAGATATGTACCATACCGTCAACACCGCCAAGGTCTACGAATGCACCGTAGTTGGTGAGTGACTTAACAGTACCTGTGAATTCCTGACCTTCAGCAATGTTAGCCCAGAATGCTTCTGTAGCCTCCTTACGCTCTTCTCTGAGGATAGCGCGGATTGAACCTACAACTCTCTTCTTCTGCTCATCGATATCGATGATTCTGAACTTAACCTTTTCCTTAACAAGCTTGGTAAGGTCTTCGTCCTTTGCAAGGCCTGTAAGTGATGCAGGAATAAATACTCTTGCACCCATAGGATATGCGATAACGCCACCCTTTACTGCCTCTGAGATAACAGCTTCAACAACTTCGTCGTTTTCTTTAGCTGCTACGATGTTCTTCCATGATGCTCTTCTGTCATAAAGACGCTTGGAAAGCTTCATGGTGCCCTCATTATCATTTGTTTTCATGATAATGAGATTGAGCTCGTCGCCGATCTTAAGTTCCTTAGCGGGGTCGGCTGTAGGGTCATTGCTGTACTCTTCAACAGGGATAAAGCCGGCATATTTTCTACCGATATCAACCTGAATCTCGTTTGGTGCAATGCCAACAACGATGCCAACAACAAAGGGATTATCGCTTGTATCGTCAATGCTATCTACTGCTGCATAGAACAACTCCTGATCCTGTGTCTCCTTGATATTTTTTGTTTCATTAAAGTTTTCGGTCATAAAGACTTCAACCTCCTTTATTATACGTGCAGGTGTTGATGCACCCGCTGTTATACCAATTTTGCTGAAGGATGAAAAATCAATGTCCCTCAGTTCCTCTACCTTTTCTATAAGGAAGGTTTCGCAGTTTTCTTTACAAACATTATAAAGCTTCACTGTGTTTGAGCTGAATCTGCCGCCAATAACTATCATGCAGTCAGATTTCTTTGAAAGCTCCACCGCTTCCTGCTGCCTATCCTGAGTAGCTCTACATATTGTATCAAAAGTTTTTTGATTTGTACAGAGTTTTTGAATTATTTTTTCGCTTTTTTTCCATTCTTTTACCGAAAAAGTTGTCTGAGCAACAAGGATTATTTCTTTTTTTACAAAATTTTCGTTTTTTTCGAGAATTTTCGTCAGTTCATCCTCATTTTTGAAAACGTAGGACTTTCCCCTGCAATGGCTTCTGAATCCGCAGACCTCAGGATGCTTCTCGTCACCTGCAATCAGAACAATATTTTCATCGGTTGAATTTTCTTTAATTATTTTATGGATTTTAAGTACATAAGGGCAGGTTGCATCGGTGTAACTTATACATTTTTCCTTAAGAACAGACATAACCTCTTTGGTAACACCGTGAGCACGTATGACGACCTGAGCACCGTAAGGAGCCTCTTCAGGTGAATCAATAATAAGTACGCCCTTTTCACTGAGCTCCTCAATAACCGTAGGATTGTGAATTATCGGACCGAGAGTGCACACTCTCGATCCTTCATCGACTATTTTATTCAGTATTTTAACAGCACGATTCACTCCGAAGCAGAATCCTGCCGTTCTCGCTGTCTGTATCTGATTTCTTCCAGTTTCCATAGCTCTTTTATCCTGTCCATAATTATTTTTGATGCATTTCTTATTTCGGCAGATCTGTTTTCACCTGTGAAGCCAAGCTGAGAATTTCTGATTACCGTACCGAAAACCACTGTTATTTCGCTGCGATGCTTTTTATTGATTTTATATATACAGCACGGCAGTATGTCGCTGCCTGTTATCCTTGCAAGATAACCTATACCGTTTCGAGCGTCTACCGGCTCCTTCTCACCGCGTACTCTTCTTCCTTCGGGAAAAATACCGAGAACGCCTCCGCATTCAAGCACTCTTCTGGCATATCTCAGTGCATCTCTGTCAGCAGTCCAGCGTCTGACGGGAAAAGCATTCATATTCCGCAGCAGTGCCGCAAAAGCAGGATTTTCAAAAAGGTCACTCTTAGCCATATAGTGTATTTTTCTTGGGCAGTTTGCAACAATAAGTGCAGGGTCAGAGAAAGCAACATGGTTGCAGGCTATAATCAGGCTCCCCGTTTCAGGTATGTTTTCCTTACCTTTGCATCGGTATTTATAAACGGCGTGTGAGGCAAGCCATAAGGGTGCTTTTATCAGAGAATAAAGCTTATGCTCTTTTAAAACAGAATAATCAAAATGCAAACAATCACCTCAATAACGGATAGTTATAGGTTAACCATGTTTGCATTTTTAATTCGCATAAGAGCTTAAATGAGGGACTTTATTGTTGAAATCACAAGCTCAATTGATTCTACGAGGCTGAGCTCACTTGTATCACATAAAACAGCGTCATCTGCCTGCTTTAAGGGTGCAATCTCTCTGTGCGAATCATCATAGTCACGCTTGATCATATCGGCTAAAACATCATCATAAGATGTGTTCATACCCTTTTCAATAAGCTCCTTATGTCTTCTCCGGGCTCTTGCTTCCGGCGAAGCTGTAAGGAAAATTTTTACATCTGCTTCAGGTAAAACAACGGTGCCGATATCTCTTCCATCCATAAGGCAGTTATTGGTTTTTGCAAGATTTTTCTGCAGGTCAAAAAGATATTTTCTTACTGCAGGAACAGCGGAAACCCTTGATGCAGCCATTGATGCATCGGGTGTACGTATCTCTGAAGAAACATCCTCACCGTTAAGGAACATTCTCTGCTCACCGTCAACAAATCTGAGTTCAACCTTAAGGTTGTCTGTAAGTGTAGAGATGATTTCATCATCCTTCTGAAGGTCAACGCCAAGTCTCATAGCATTAAGACCTACGGTGCGGTATAATGCACCCGTGTCAATATAGATATATCCGAGAGCTTTTGAAGCAGCTTTTGCTATCGTACTTTTGCCTGCACCTGCAGGACCGTCAATTGCTACATTGATTACTTTCATATTTAACACACTCCTTCTGATTTGCGGAATTATTATTTACAACTGCATTCACCTGCAAGTCTGCCTGTGGAAAAGGCTATCTGCAGGTTGAAGCCGCCTGTATAGGCATCGACATCAATAACCTCACCTGCAAAGTAAAGTCCTTTGCAGAGCTTTGATTCCATCGTTTTGGGGTCAATTTCCTTTGTAGAAACACCGCCTGAGGTTACAATTGCTTCTTCAATGGGTCTGTATTTGAGTACGGTGAGCTTTAAATCCTTGAGAAGATTTACAAGATTTCCCCTCTGCTCCTTGGTAATCTGATTAACCTTTGTCGCAGGCTTTATACCGCAAAGACGGACAATAACCGGCACAAGCTTTTTGGGAAGAAGCGCATCAAGCGCATTTATGAAATTCTTGTTATTATTCTCAAGAAAATCTCTCTGAATGCGCTTGTCGAGCTGTTCATAAGAAACTGCGGGCTTTAAATCAATGTGAATTTCATATCTTCTTGGTGTAATATCCTTAAAATGTGAGCTGGCGCTTAAAATCATCGGCCCCGACACACCAAAATGTGTGAAAAGCATTTCGCCGAAGTCTTTATATACTTCCTTATAAGTATGAGTATCAAGAACTGTTATTGCCGTATTTTTAAGTGAAAGCCCCTGAAGATCACTGCAAAAGCCTTCGTGGCAGACCAGGGGCACAAGAGAAGGCTTAAGGTCGGTTACAGTATGACCTGCCTGCTTTGCAAGCTCGTATCCGTCACCGGTAGATCCGGTAAGAGGATAAGAAACACCGCCTGTTGCGATAATAACGCTGTCCGCTTCGTATTTTTCTCCCTCGTCTGTAACAACGCCACGAACAGAACCGTCTGAAATTATCAGCTCAGTTACTCTGCCTTTTATACGTTTTGCACCGCCATCCCGACTGAAGGTATTAAGTGCATCAACAATATCCACCGCCTTATCGCTTTCGGGGAATACTCTGTTACCACGCTCAACCTTGAGAGGAACACCCATATCTTCAAAGAACTCCATTGTATCTATCGGCATAAAACGTGAAAATGCGCTGTATAAAAATCTTCCGTTGGTGGGCACATTGGAAATAAGGTCATTTATCATAGTACAGTTGTTGGTTACATTACAGCGTCCCTTACCCGTAATCATTACCTTTCTTGCAGGTCTGTCGTTACGCTCTATAAGTAGCACATCAGCACCATTTTCCGATGCAACGCCTGACGCCATAAGTCCTGCCGCACCGGCGCCGATAACTATAATTTTTTTATTCATTAGACAATCTCCTGTAAATTCGACTCTGATTGAATATTATATAGTATTTTCTGTTGAAATTCAATACATTTTTGCTCACTTAAATGTGATTCTTTAAAATAAAAAAAGCGGCAAAATGCCGCTTTCAGCTTGTCGAAAAAGTTTTTTTGACAAGCTGTCAGGTCGGCAAGAAAGGTGCAAGATGACTTTTTCTTCGCCCCGAAGGCGTACATCGGTACTCCGAGAGGGCGAAAAAAGGGCAAAACAATGCAAAAACGGTTGGGATTCGATATCCCGACCGTTTTTCTCTGTATTTTTGCTTTTAATTTTTTATCGCTGTTCTTTCTGTATATCTATGCATTGTTGTTCTTGTGCCTTTATCGACGGTCTGAAAGCGGCAAAATGCCGCTTTTTTATTAATATTCTGCTTCACCTTCAAAAATGAGAACTGCATTACCTGTAAGGAAGATACCGTTATCGTCGTAGGTTACGGCAAGGTCGCCGCCTTTAAGCTTTACGGTGATTTCTTCGCCCTTATCGCAGAAGCCGTTTTCAACTGCAGCTACAACTGCTGCTGCCGCACCGGTACCGCAGGCAAAGGTTTCCTTGTTACCTCTTTCGTAGGCTCTCATCTTGATTGTATGACGGTTGACAATTCTTACGAACTCGGTGTTGATTCTTTCAGGGAAGATGTCAGCCTTTTCAAAATATGGACCAATTTCGTTAAGGTCAAGTGAATCAATATCCTTGAGGAAAACTACACAGTGAGGGTTACCAACACCGACGCAGGTGATGTTATAGCTCTCTCTGCCGATGGTAATGGGATAATCAATGATTGCATCCTCATCAAGTGTGCAGGGAAGCGCCTTGGGGTCAAATGTCGGTTTACCCATATCAACCTGGGTTGAAACAACTCTTCCGTTAGTTGTATAAACCTTTACATTCTTTACACCCGCACCGGTTTCGATGGTCATTTCTTCTTTTCTTACAATGCCCTTATCGTAAACCATCTTTGCAACACAGCGTATTGCATTACCTGCCATTTTACCTTCAGATCCGTCACGGTTAAATATTCTCATTCTTGTGTCGGCAACATCTGAATTTTCTATAAGAACAATGCCGTAACCACCGATACCGTAATGTCTTTCACAGAAGTTTATACAAAGTGATTCGGGACAGGTAATTTCACCGTTTCTGTTATCAATAAAGATATAGTCGTTTCCTGTGCCGTGCATCTTGCTGAATCTGAGCTTATTTCTGGTCTTTCTCATTGAGTTGATGTTAATAAGCTCGGTGTTCTGCTGAGTATAGTTACTTGCCATAATATCAAGCATTGCATTGGCTGTATCAAGAGATGTGAAGCACGCAATACCAAGCTGAAGAGCCTTTCTTCTCAGTGCTATAAAGTTATCCATAGTTGTATCAAAAAGAACGCCCGTGTAAAGGATGAAGTTTATTTTGCCGCTTTCAAGAAGCTTGAAGCAGTAATCGCTTTCCTTGATGCCCTTTACATAAGTTACATTGATACCAAGGTTTACAATAGCTCTTGCGGTATCCTTAGTCGCATAAATATGAATGCCTAAATCGTCCATTTTCTTAGCGATTGAGACGATTTCGTCAAGGTCGTGCTCGTCAACACTGAGAAGCACGCCAAGCTCTTTACTGCCTGCCGAGGGCTTGATATCGATACCTGATGAGGTAAGGGCCTTGAAAAGAGATTCATTAAGTGTCTTACCGATACCGAGAACCTCACCTGTTGATTTCATTTCAGGACCGAGGTAGCTGTTTACATCGTTGAGCTTTTCAAAGGAGAATACGGGAGCCTTTGCTGCAAAGTAAGGAGGTGCCTCATAAAGACCCGTTCCGTAGCCGAGGTCTGCAAGAGGTGTGCCTGTCATAACCTTTGTTGCAAGGTCTACCATAGGTACATTTGTAACCTTACTGATGTAAGGAATTGTTCTTGAAGCTCTGGGGTTAACCTCGATTATATAAAGCTGATTTTCATAAATAAGGTACTGAATATTAACAAGACCCTTTGTACCGAGAGCAAGAGCAAGCTTCTCTGAGCAGTCAACAACGGTTTCAGTCATTTTATCCGTAAGTGAATAGGGCGGATAAACTGCAATTGAGTCACCTGAGTGAACACCTGCACGCTCGATATGCTGCATAATACCGGGAATAAGAACATCCTTACCGTCGGAAATTACGTCAACCTCGATTTCTGTACCTGACATATATTTGTCAACAAGTACAGGGTTTTCAATGCCTGCTGAAAGAATCTTCTTCATATATCTTTCAACCTCAGCATCATTGTGGACAATCATCATATTCTGTCCGCCGATAACGTATGAGGGACGAAGAAGTACGGGATAGGTAAGTCTGTTTGCAGCCTCAAGAGCCTCCTCAAGAGTCATTACGCCGCATCCCTTGGGACGCATAAAACCGTACCTTTCAAGAAGTGCATCAAACTTTTCCCTGTCCTCAGCGGTATCAATACCTTCCTGAGAAGTACCGAGAATTTTAATGCCGTTATCGTCAAGGAACTTTGTAAGCTTGATTGCGGTCTGACCGCCGAAGGCTACAACTACGCCGATAGGCTTTTCAACCTCGATGATATTCATAACATCCTCTTCACAGAGAGGCTCAAAATAAAGTCTGTCAGCTGTATCGTAGTGGGTTGAAACGGTTTCGGGGTTATGGTTTACGATAACAACGTCATAGCCGAGTTCCTTAAGTGTCCATACGCAGTGAACTGATGAGTAGTCGAATTCAATACCCTGACCGATTCTGATGGGACCTGAACCGAGAACCATAACGACGGGCTTGCCTGAACGCTGATATCGTCTTGCCTCGCAGGCCTTATCGTATGAGGAATAGAAATAAGGTGTTGTTGCGCTGAATTCTGCACCGCAGGTGTCAACCATCTTATAGCTTGCCTGACGGTGGAAGGCAGGATCAAACTTGCAGAACTTGGCAAGTGTCTTATCTGTATAGCCTAATTTCTTAGCCTTAAGATAGGTATCCTCGTCAATTTCCTTGCCGGAGATTTCATTTTCAAAATCGGCAAGATTCTTGAGTTTTGCAATAAACCACTCGTCAACGGCTGTGATTTCGTGGATTTTCTCTATTGAAACTCCAGCCTTGATTGCCTCAAAGATTGTAAAGATACGTCTGTCATCGGCGATATCAAGTCTTTCAAGGATGTCAAGATCGCTTATAGGCTTTGCATTGAGTGAGTCAAGCGAAATTTCTGCGCCTCTGATAGCCTTCATCACGGCGTTTTCAAAGGAGTGACCGATACTCATAACCTCACCGGTAGCCTTCATCTGAGTGCCGAGCTTTCGGCTTGAGCCGAGGAACTTATCAAAGGGCCACTTGGGGAACTTGACAACAACATAGTCAACACTGGGTTCGAAGCAGGCGCAGGTCTTACCTGTGATGTCGTTGAGAATTTCGTCAAGGTTATAACCGAGGGCGAGCTTTGTTGTCATCTTAGCAATAGGATAACCAGTTGCCTTTGATGCAAGAGCCGATGAACGTGAAACTCTGGGGTTAACCTCGATAACAGCATATTCAAATGACTCAGGATTAAGAGCAAACTGACAGTTACATCCGCCGACAATCTTAAGTGCGGAAACAATGTCGAGAGCTGCCTTACGGAGCATTGAATATTCTTTATTGGAAAGAGTGAGAGCGGGCGCAACAACGATACTGTCACCTGTATGAACACCGACGGGGTCGAAGTTTTCCATTGAGCAGATAGCAATTGCGTTGCCTGCGCTGTCACGCATTGTCTCAAATTCAATTTCCTTCCAGCCCTTGATGTAGCGTTCAACAAGAATCTGTGTGATGGGTGAAGCATCAAGACCTGTCTTTGCAACAAGACGAAGCTCTTCTTCATTGTATGCAACACCGCCGCCTGCACCGCCAAGGGTAAACGCAGGACGGATAATAACAGGATAACCGATTCTGTTTGCTATTTCAACTGAGGTTTCGATATCGTTTGAAATATCTGAGGGAATGCAGGGCTGACCGATTTCTTCCATAGTGTTACGGAAAAGAAGTCTGTCCTCTGCCTTGTCGATAGCTTCAACGTCTGTACCGATAAGTCTTACACCGTGAGTCTGAAGGAAGTTTTCCTTCCACAGCTTCATAGCAAGGGTAAGACCAACCTGACCGCCGAGACCTGCAAGAAGTGAGTCGGGCTTTTCGATTTCGATAATTCTTTTAACTGTCTCGGTTGTGAGGGGCTCAAGATAAATTTCATCAGCAAGAGCCTTATCTGTCATAATAGTTGCAGGGTTGGAGTTAACAAGAACAACGTTTACACCTGCTTCCTTAAGCACACGGCAAGCCTGAGCGCCTGCATAGTCAAATTCGGCAGCCTGACCGATTACGATAGGTCCTGAGCCGATAACGAGAACTTTTTTTATGTTTTTATCAAGCGGCATATTTAACTCCTCCTTATGCTAATTCCGAAAGTATTGCAACAACCTGCTCCTGTGCAGGTGAGAATTGATAAGAAAACTCTCTGTCGCTGTATCTTATTCCTTCACAAACACCGTCGTTCATATTCTTATGAGTTACTGTACCATCTTTAAGAGTTTCGGCTTTGACAGCATAATTGAAGTTCTGGCTTGTAATAAGAGTACGCTGAGTACCTACAACCTTTGAAGGCTGATTTCCGCCGTGATGACCGTGATGAAGCTTCATAAATTCAGCTCCGTGTGCCATAGCCATAAGCTGATGACCGAGACCTGCACCGACGATTGCCATTTTACCGCTGAGCTTTCCTAGTTCCTGTGCAACCTCTGCGATTTCTGCAGGGTTTCCGGGACCTTCCGTTACAAAAAGCACCTTCGCACCTGTTGCAAGAATTTCTTCGGACTTAGTGTCATAGGGAAGTACGGTAGCCTTATATCCCTTTTCCATAAGAGTTATTTCAATATTCTTACTTGAACCGAGATCAAGGACAGCAATCTCACCCTTGATTTCGCCCTTAGGATTATATACGCTTACCTCTTTAGCAGATGTATTCTTAACCGCATCAATGATTTTGAAGTCTTCAACAGCTTTCATATCAGCGGGAATTTCATCGCAGAGAGCTGCATTCATTGTGCCCTTATCGCGGATAATTGTTGTGATTTCACGTGTATCTACACCGTAAATTGCGGGGATACCGTTGTTTTTAAGGAAGGTATCAAGATCGTACTCACATCTGAAGTTTGAGGGATAATCGCAGTATTCTCTGACTACATAACCGCTGAGTTTAGGCTCACCGACAAAGTCAGATTCAATTATACCGTAATTACCCATCGTAGGGAAGGTCTGAACGATAATCTGACCGTAGTAGCAAGGGTCTGTGAGGGTTTCAATGTATCCCACCACATTTGTTGAAAATATAAGCTCACCGACAGTGCATTTATCAGCACCGAAGGCATAACCTTCAAATACAGTTCCGTCCTGAAGGACAAGATAACGCTTTTTCATTTTTAATACCTTCTTTCTCTATATTGAATGGCCAACGGCCTGTGAATTTTTTATTCAGTGAAACATTTTACAAGCACAGCCTTCTGAGCGTGAAGTCTGTTTTCTGCTTCATCGAAGATCTCATCTGCGTGAGCTTCGAAAACTTCTTCGGTGATCTCATCGCCTTTGTGTGCGGGGAGGCAGTGCTGAACCATGCAGCCTTCGTTTGCGACAGCGAGAAGTTTTTCATCGATGCAGTAACCTGCGAATGCTTTTCTGCGGATCTCGGCTTCGCCTTCCTGACCCATACTTGCCCAAACGTCAGTGAAAATAACATCGGCATCCTTTGCTGCTTCGAAAATATCGGTAGTCCACTGGAACTTATCGCCGTAAGAAGCGCCAACTTCCATGATATGATCACAGGGCTTATATGCTTCGGGAGTAGCGATAGAGAAGCTCATGCCTGCGAGAAGACAGCCTACAAGAAGGCTGTTTGCCATGTTGTTGCCGTCGCCGATATAACATGCTTTAAGACCGTCAAAACCGCCCTTGTGTTCTTTGATGGTAAGAAGATCGGCAAGGACCTGACAAGGATGACAGTAGTCTGTAAGACCGTTGATGATGGGAAGACCGGAATATTCTGCAAGCTCTTCAACATCGGACTGCTTGAATGTACGGATCATGATACCGTCAAGATA
>JAZPZK010000040.1:0-2028 GCA_045544675.1 Acutalibacteraceae bacterium | reverse complement strand
AATGCCGGCACTGTCCATTTTGTCCATCCCTGTGGTGCCTCAGCATCATCAACACATTCAACACCGGCAAGGTATAGCCCTTTGCTGAAGTTATCTTCCCATGGCTTGTATGTATGGGAAAAATCGGACATTGCGCCCCAAATACCAACTAAATTTCCATTTTCATCTTTCTTGGCTAATGACTGGACTTCATTGAAATGCGAATTTGCATTCTCCCATAATTTTTGAATAAAACCTTGACCATCCAAAGTTGAACCTTCTTTGCCTATTACAACAAATTTCTCTTTTATACGCTTTTCTATCTTCATACTAAACCTCAGAATTTTTATTATTAACCCCATTATACCACACGCCGCCGCAAAAAACAATACAAAAAGCAAACCCGAAGAAGATTTTGTTTCTTCTTCGGGTTGTGTTTATCTCTGCACAAGAGCCATGTATTCCGTCACAATTTACACTCTTGTAGATATTACAATTCTTGCAAACTCTGAGTCTTGCCATAATTTAAAATCAAGCACTTATTTTTTGAGCATTGCGACAATCCACTCAGGGTTAGGGGCTTTAAGGGTCTTATCCCTTGCCATATCTTCCATAACGCCCTGAACGGCAGCCCAGAAGCAAGCTGAAAGCTGTTTCGGATCACCTTCTCTGAAAGTGCCTGCTTTCTGACCTGCCTCTATTATTTTAGCGGAGTTTTCAATCTGATTTACAGAAAGTGCTGTCTGCCGTGCCTCTTCGGGCATACCCGGCCGCCTTGCCTGTCCCATAAGGACAAACATATCGAAAACCCACGGCTGTTCATCGGCGTATGAGAACAGCCTTTTTAAAAATTCCGTAAAGAATATTTCAGGCGGAACATCTGCCATTTTATTCGGAGTTTCAGTTGCCGCTACACCCATTTTCACAAGCTCCAGCAGCAGTTCTTCCTTTGATTCAAAATAATGGAACATAAGCCCCGTGCTCATGGAAACCGCTTCGGCTATATCGGATATTTTGGTTTCGTGAAAACCCTTTTCTACAAATAAATGCAGTGCCGTCATAAGAATTGCCTTGCGGCGTTCTTCTTTCTGTTCTTTACGAGTCATAATTTCACCTTAAATTTCTGTATTTCTTTTCTGCTTTTTAAGTATTCTCTGTATCGCAAACTTTCCGCTTGCAACCGCAACGGGAAGTCCGCCGGGAGAATTTGTCCACTGACCTGCAACATAAAGATTTCTGATTCCTTTAAGCTGACCCTTCATTTTAATCTGCTTTCCTGCAGGTGTTGTAACAAAGCTCATGTAACTGCCGTGATATGCACCGCAGTATCTTTCATAGGTTACGGGAGTCCATGCGTCAAGGAATTCAAGAGAGCCGCTCATTTCGGGGAATGCCTTTTCAATACGCTTTGCAACTTCCGATACGAGTGCGTCCTTTGTCTTTTCGTATTCTTCCTTTGAAAGACCCTTCCAGAAATCAAAATCCTCATCGAACTGGGTAATGCAGGTCTGAATTACCATTTTATCATCCTTAATATAGATATCATCATAATTATACAGCTTTACATACATTCTGTCAAATGTTCTGCTGCCGATTTTTACAGGCTCGACCTCTGCGAAGGTTGTTTCACCCGCAGCATCAGTTCTGTTTACCGCAAAAGCAACCTGAAAGCCGCTTGTTGCAGGGTACGCCTTAGGGTTGTCGTAAGCCTCCTTTAATTCCTTCGGCATATATTTGTTCGGAAGAAGCTTGTTGAAAAGGATGTAGGTATCAACCGTGGGAATAACATAATCAGCTGAAATGAATGTGCCGTCAGCAAGCTTTATGCCTGTTGCTTTTTTCTTTTCAACAACGATAGCGTCTGTGCTTTTGCCGTAAAAAATCTTACCGCCCAGCTCCTTGAATTTCTTTTCCATACGGAGGGAAAGCTGAAGTGAGCCGCCCATAGGGATTTTGCCGTTTCCGTCTGCCATAGTCGCATATGAAACTAAAAAAGAATATGTGCAGTAGGATTTAGGCAGATAGTCGCACATAAGACGCTGAAGAAGC
>JAZPZK010000039.1:0-23922 GCA_045544675.1 Acutalibacteraceae bacterium | reverse complement strand
GAAGCAGTTTTTACAGAGATATTTTTCGTTTAAAGGAAATGATAAAATCCCCGCAATACTCGCGTATTACGGGGATTTTTCGTAATGTTTAAGCGGAAAAGAGCCTGTAAAAACCTTAACTTCCTTATGAAGTGCCGCCCTTCGGTTACTCTCTGCCAAATTCAGTATTTATTTTTCTTCTGTATCAGATGTATCTGCGGTTGTGTCAGCGATTGTGTCTGCTTCAGGAGCTTCAACACTTACACTTTCTTCATCTGCAGTCTTATTTTCAGAAGCTTCTTCTGTCTTTTCAGCTGTAAGCTCACCCTTCATAAGCTTTTCGAAAGTTGCGCCGTCTACCTTTTCGTGCTCAAAGAGATATTCTGCGACAACATCAAGCTTATCTCTGTTGCTTTCAATAATTTCCTTACACTTATCGTAGCAATAGGTGATGATCTTCTTGATTTCAGCATCAATTTCAGCTGCAACAGCCTCTGAATAATTTCTGACGTTATTATAATCCTTACCGAGGAATACCTCACGGTCCCCTGTGCCGAACATAATAGGTCCGAGAGTGTCACTCATACCGTACTTTGTAACCATATCACGGGCAATCTTGGTTGCACGTTCAATATCGTTGGAGGCACCTGTGTTTATATCGTCAAAAACAACAGTTTCTGCAATTCTGCCTGCAAGAAGAACAACGATATCATCGAGCATATACTTCTTTGAAAGATAGCTCTTATCCTCACCGGGAAGGTGCATTGTGTAACCGCCTGCCATACCTGTGGGAATGACAGAAATCTGATGAACAGGATCCTGAGTGGGAAGGAAGTAGGTAACAACTGCGTGACCTGCCACATGATAAGCGGTAAGACGCTTTTCGTCGTCGTTAATCTTTTTGGATTTCTTCTCGGTACCGACAACACACTTGATTGTTGCCTGCTCGATTTCAGCCATCGTTATTGACTTCTTCTTTCTTCTTGCAGCTGAAAGTGCAGCTTCATTAAGAAGATTTTCAAGATCAGCACCGGTGAATCCGGCTGTTGATTTTGCTATAATAGCAAGGTCAACATCAGGTGAAAGAGGCTTATTCTTTGCATGTACCTTAAGAATTTCTTCTCTGCCCTTGACATCAGGATATCCGACTGTAAGCTGACGGTCAAATCTGCCCGGTCTTAAAAGAGCAGGGTCAAGAATATCGGGGCGGTTTGTTGCGGCAAGAATGATTACACCTTCATTGTCGCCGAAGCCGTCCATTTCGATAAGAAGCTGGTTAAGAGTCTGCTCTCTTTCATCGTGTCCGCCGCCCATACCTGCGCCTCTGTGACGTCCGACAGCATCAATTTCATCGATGAAAAGAATTGAAGGAGACTTTTTCTTTGCCTGATCAAAAAGGTCTCGTACTCTGGATGCACCGACACCGACATACATTTCAACAAAGTCAGATCCTGAAATTGAGAAGAAGGGTACATCTGCTTCTCCTGCAACTGCTCTTGCAAGAAGAGTTTTACCGGTACCCGGAGGGCCTACAAGAAGCACACCCTTGGGGATTCTTGCACCAAGTGCACTGAAGGTTTCAGGTGAGCGCAGGAATTCAACAATTTCCTTAAGCTCCTCTTTTTCCTCGTCTGCACCTGCAACATCCTTGAAGGTCTTTTTCTTTTTGACATCCTTACCGAGCTTGACACGTGCCTTACCGAAGGATAAGGTGCGGTTGTTTTCATTTGCAATGTTCTGCCCCATCTTACGGTAGATATAGAACATAGAAGCAACAAGCAGCAGGGACACCACAATCATGGGCAGCATACTTGCCCACCAGCCCGACGAGCCTTTTTTATAGTCGTACTTTATGGGATTATCCTTATTTTCGAGATTATATTCAGTTACATAGTTATGAACATCATTAAGGAATATCTCAACATTAGGTACGTTGTATTTCTTTTCCTTCTCCTCGCCCTTAAGCTTATACTCAAGAGCACCGCTGCTAAGGTCAAGAGAGAATTCCTCAACCTCGTTCTGGCGGAAGGACCGGACAATTTCGTAGTATTGGGGTTTGTCAGCTGCAGCTCTGCCACCCATCGTATATGCCATACCTATAATAAGAATGGCAGGGATGATAAGATACAGCCAATTGCCCCATTTGGGCGCTGTTTTGGTTGTATTATTCAATATTGAGTCACTCCTTTAGTTGCTGTATACTTCCGGCTTGAGAATGCCGATATAAGGAAGGTTGCGGTATTTTTCATCATAGTCAAGTCCGTAGCCAACAACAAATTCATCGGGAACCTGTGCTCCGGTATACTTAAGCTCAAGTGTTACTCCGGGGGCTCTTCTTTCGGGCTTGTCGAGAAGTGAACAGCAAGCGACGCTCTTAGGTCCTCTTACTGAAAGAAAATGTGTGAGCTTTTCGAGAGTTCTGCCGCTGTCAAAAATATCCTCGATAATAATAATATCATACTCGGAAATATCGTAATTAAGGTCTCTTGTGATGCTTACAACACCGGTTGTAACCGTACCGCCGCCGTAGCTTTTTGCATCCATAAAGTCGATCTTGCAATCAAGCTTGATTTCTCTCATAAGGTCAGCCATAAAGCAGACTGAGCCCTTGAGTACACAGACAAGAAGAAGATTCTTACCCTTATAGTCCTCAGTAATCTCTGCTCCGATACGCTTGACCATTTCCTGGATGTCCTCTGCGCTAAAAAGCAGCTTTTCAACATCGTTATGCATATTATTTATCCTTCCTTTTTTATTGATAATAATTCCTTAGTTATATCTTTTGGCAGGTATTGCGAATTAATACCCACTCCTTCAACCCAGATAACCCTTTCTTCATCATGAAGAACTGCTATGCTGTTTCTTTTTTCTGACGGTATTTTCATTTCGTTAAAAAGCTTTTTAAGGCTTTTTGTAATCTTACGTTTATCAAAGGTGAAGCTGTCTCCCGGTCTTCGGGAAGAGATAGAGATTTCTCCCTTGACAACTGAGGCATCAAACACATTTTCTGAGCCATCCTCTGCCTTTTCGAGAAGATATGTACCGCAGGGTGTTTCAGCCCTGCCCTTTTCAAATGTGCATTGCCACTCATCAAGACTTACCGCTTCTTGTAAAATTGAAACAATATCATCCGAAACAGATATATAAAGCCGTGTGCCTATTTCTATTTTAGTGCACTCGCCTCTGATTGCTTTATCGAACAGCTCAACGTGTCTTTTGTCAACATCCTTATGCATATTCAGCTTGAGAATGCGTGCCAGAACACGTTTTCTTATTGCCGCATGGCTCTCTCTGAGCATACTTACAGAATAGCCACCATCCGCCAGACAGGATTCGTAAAGCTCATCTGCCTTTTCGTCAAGATAATCGCAATCCTCCCTGAGAGATTCCATACAACGACTGATGTTTTTTTCGAAGCCGCCGTTTATGTGCCTTACATCAGGGATAAGACGGTGTCTGATATGGTTTCTTGTGTAATCACAGCTGAGGTTTGTTGAATCCGTAACGTAGGAAAGGGAGTTTTCCTTGCAGTACTCTTCAATTTCGCTTCTGGTACATTCAATAAGCGGACGGATTATATTCGGCTCACGCATAGCGGGTATTCCGCACAAGCCCTTAAGTGCCGTGCCTCTTGCAAGATTGAAAAGCATGGTTTCAATGCTGTCTGACAAGGTGTGAGCAACCGCAACAGCGTCGCAGTTCATACGGGCAAAGCACTCATAACGAACTTCACGTCCGCATTCCTCTTCGCCTATCCCCTTTTCACGTGCCAAAGCCTTCACATCAACACTGAAAACCTCAAGCTCAACACCGTAGCTTTCACAAAGAGCCCTTACAAAGTCTTCATCACGGAGTGCTTCTTCACCGCGGATATTATGATTGATATGGGCAGCTTTTACGATGATACCATATTTTTCCTTTAATTTACTTAAAACATCAAGAAGACATACCGAGTCTGCTCCGCCTGAAAGACCTACCGCAACAGATTTAACGTTTTTCAGAAGCTCATATTTTTCAACGGTGGAAATCACCTTACATATCATTTCTGATCGTCTCCAGATTCGTAAAGAGAGTATAGTCGCCGTTCCAGGCTACCTTAACGGTTGTGGTGGGACCGTGTCTGTTTTTAGAAATGATGAATTCAGCCTCATTTATGGGCGATTTTTCCTCAGGAGCACCGCCGTCATTCTTTTCACCGGCATAATATTCATCTCTGTAAAGCATTATAACAATGTCGGCATCCTGTTCGATTGAGCCTGATTCACGAAGGTCTGAAAGCTGAGGCTTATGAGACTTGCCTCTACCCTCGGTACTACGTGCAAGCTGAGCAAGAACAACAACAGGAATGTTGAGATCCTTTGCCATAAGCTTAAGATTTCTTGTGATTTCAGAAACCTCCTGAACACGGCTTTCTGAGCGTGTGCCGCTTTTCATAAGCTGAAGATAATCAACAAATACGGCGTCAACATCACGAAGGCGGCGGATTCTTGATTTCATTTCTGATACGGTCATATTTGAAGTATCGTCAAAATAAAGCTCACAGTTACTGAGTATTGCTGTTGCAGTTGCAAGCTTTGCCCACTCGTCACTTGTAATGTTTCCGGTACGCATTTTTGTACTTTCAACCCTTGCTTCTGTGGAAAGAACACGCTGAGCCAGCTGCTCCTTGGTCATTTCAAGAGAGAAGAACAACACCTTTTTCTTGCCTATCATTGCAGTGTTTCTTGCAAGGTTAAGCGCAAGACTGGTTTTACCCATCGCAGGACGGGCACCGATGATTACAAGGTCTGATCGATTAAGACCTGTTATTGCTTTGTCAAGATCAGTAAAGCCTGTGGGGAAGCCCTTATATTTATCCTTATCGGGAGAGCTGAGCTTCTGAAGCTTATCGTAAACCTCATTAACAATGATGTCACCTATTTTCGAGGGACCCTTTGAAACTCTGCCCTGACGGATATCATAAATCTTCTGCTCAGCCGATTCAAGAAGAAGATCGGCAGGCTCATTTGATGAGGAAGCATCGTCAATAATTGTCTTTGAAACATTTATTAAAGAGCGTACATAATATTTCTCTCTTATTATCTTTGAATAAGCCTCAACGTTTTCCGTTGACGGAACAAGATCTGCAAGCTGGAAAAGATATTTCTTACCGTTTGCCTCATCATAAAGCTTTTCACTTTTGAGCTTTTCAAGAACAATAAGAGGGTCGATTCTGTTACCGAGAGCGTCAAGCTCCTGCATAATAGTGAAAATAGCTCTGTGCTGCGGAAGATAAAAATACTCCGGCTTAACAAGAATCAATACCTGCGTAATGCAAGAGGGGTCAATGAGTATGGAGCCTAATACCGCCTGCTCTGCTTCAAGTGAATAAGGCATATTCACATCGTCAAGCGAAACAAAATTTCCATTGCTCATTATTTGTCACCTCCGTTTGTTTTTTTACTTCTTTTATTCGCCTACTCTGACGAAAAGCTTTGCGCTGATGCCCTGATAGAGCTTGATTTCAAATTCGTATGTTCCGAACTGCTTTATGTCGTCAACAACAATTTTTCTCTTATCTGTTTCGATTCCGAACTGTGCCTTTACTTTTTCTGCAATTTCCTTTGAGGTTACAGAACCGAAGAGCTTTCCGTTTGCACCCGCTTTTGCAGTGATGACAATGGTCTTACCTTCAAGCTCTGCAGCTGATTTCTTAGCTGCTGCAATCTCAGTTTCTATCTTATATTTTGCAGACTGCTCACGGTTTTTAAGCTCTGTAAGACTCTGGGCGTTTGCCTCTACTGCAAGCCCCTTCGGGAAAAGGAAGTTTCTTGCGTATCCGTCTGATGTGTTGACGAGCTCACCTTTTTTACCTAAGCCCTTAACATCCTGCTTTAATACAACTTTCATGTCAAAATCCTCCGTTATATATTATTCAAATAATTATCTATAGCTTTTTCGAGCATTGCGGTGGCATCCTCCATAGTTACCGAATAAAGCTGACATGCAGACATTGTCTGATGTCCACCGCCGCCAAGCTCTTCCATAATAAGCTGAACATTCATCTCACCGTAGCTGCGTGCAGAAATATTTACGCCGTCTTTTATGGGATAAAGAACAAATGACGCCTTTATTGAATCAATATTCAGCATCTCGTCACAGGCCTGAGATGTAACAAGTCTGATGTTATCCATTCCGCCCTCAGCAACAGAAATTGCACAGTCCTTATAGATTCTTGCCGAGTCGATGATTGCATTTCTGTGGCGGAAAATTTCCATATCGTTTGAAAACAGCTTTTTACTGTCAACAGTATTTGCACCCCTGGAGCGAAGATAAGCTGCCGCCTCAAAGGTACGTACTCCGGCGCGCAGGATAAAGTTGCGGGTATCAAGCATTATACCTGCAAAAAGTGCCGATGCGGTGAAAGGGTCAAGAATTGGCTTATTGCCCGTATACTGAGCAATTTCCGTTACCATTTCTGCTGCCGAAGATGAGTTGGGCATATGGTAAAACAGCACCGTATTATCAATAAAGCTGACAGATTTTCTGTGATGGTCAATTACCATAACCTTATTGATTTTATCAACAAGCTCGGGGGCTTCGGTGAAATCCTGCTTATGGGTATCAACAACAATAAGAAGAGTGTTATCCTTTATATGATGCGATGCCTGCTCAGCAGTGATAACAATTCTGTCGCCCTTAGCCTCAATGAATTTATCAACAAGAGGACCTGCAAGAGTAGATTCTCTGTTGAGGACGATGTATGCTTCCTTGTTAAGATAAGTAGCTATGGCATACATACCTGCCGCACTTCCGAAAGCATCAAAATCAGAAAATCTGTGACCCATAATTATGACGTTGTCGCTGTAGCTGATGATTTCGGATATACTCTTTGCAATAAGTCTGGTTCTGACCTTGTTTTTCTTTTCAAAGCCGGCTGAAACACCGCCATAGAATTTATACTGCGCTTCGTGCTTAATTGCAACCTGATCTCCGCCTCGGCTCTGTGCCATATCAAGAGCAAGCCTTGCAGAATTATTTGCTTCAATAAGGTCATCCTCTTTACCTACACCTATAGAAAGGGTTATTTCAACACTTTTTCCGTCGAAGGTCATTTCTCTGATTTTATCGAGGATGCTGAACTTATCGTTTATCATCTTCTGCAAAGCTCTTTCCTCAACGAAGAAAAGCATACGTGCATTGGAAAACTTTCTGCAAAGTCCGCCGTAGGAGCTTACCCAATCGTCGATAAGTCCTTCAACACGGCTGAAAATAACAGCACAGTCGCTTTCCTTGAAGTTCTGGTAAATCTCATCTGCATTATCAATAACAGAAAGCATAACTGAGGGTCTTGTATCGTAATATTCCTTTTCCGTAAGACGAAGTCTAGTTTCATCAAAGAAATAAAGAAGATAAACAGTCTCCTCTTCAAGGTTGATTTCGTTGGAATAAACAGCAAAATACATATTATCCACTCTAACCTTGAAGCCTCTGCCCTGAAGCATTTTATCAAGATTATCTCTTTTGATAAGCTCCTTGAGATTGGGTGCTTTGGTTGTTGAACTGATATTGAAACGTTCCCTGAAGCTTGCATTAAGCCACACAAGTGTTCCGTCCTCTTCAATTACGACACAAGGCACAACAAGCTTTTCAAAAGCCTTTCCCTGAGAAAAATCCAGCTCACGGGAAACTTCCCCGATCTTATATAGAAGCTTTTCCCGTACCTTTTTATGATATATAAATTTGCTCACGGCAAATATAAGGGTCACTACAAGTACAATAATTGCCGCAATGCTTTCTCCGGAAAGGAATATCACAGCTGAGAATATCAGTGCCGCCGCTATAAAAAAGAGAGACAAATCATATATCTTCCAAATTTTTTTCATATTCTTAAATCTCCATCAAAACAGGAAGTATCATGGGGCTGCGCTTTGTTCTTTCATACATAAGTCGGGAAACATCATCACGCACTCTGCTCTTGATTGTTCCCCAGTCATAAATATGTCTGTCGTAGCAGCGCATTATTGCATCGTATGCTGTATTCTGTGCATCAGCAATAAGATCGCCTGATTCCTTGACAAACACAAAGCCTCGTGAAACAACATCGGGACCTGAAAGAATTTCACCGCTGACGCTGTCAAGAGTTGCCACAACGATGATAATACCGTCCTCGGCAAGATGCTTTCTGTCACGAAGAACCACAGAGCCTACGTCACCTACACCTGAGCCGTCAACAAAAACCTGACCTGCAGGTACGGTGCCTGCCTTCTTTATTCCGTCACGGCTTACCTCAACAAGAGTGCTGTTATCTGCCATAAGTATGTTTTCTGACGGAATTCCCATATCCTGAGCCAGAGAAGCGTGCTTTGTAAGGTGCTTCTGCTCTCCGTGCACTGGAATGAAATACTGAGGCTTGATTACACCGAGCATAATCTTAAGCTCTTCTCTGCAGGCGTGACCTGAAACGTGTACATCGTACATCTTTTCATAGACTACCTCTGCACCGAGCTTCATAAGTTCATTGATAACTCTGCCGACGGTTTTTTCGTTGCCCGGAATGGGAGTTGCAGAGATAATAACATAGTCATTGGGTCCGATCGCAACCTTGCGGTGGTCTGAAAATGCCATTCTGGTAAGAGCTGACATCGGTTCGCCCTGACTGCCTGTTGTTATAAGAACAATCTGATCCTCGGGATATTTATTTATCATATCAAGCTTGATAAGTATACCCTCGGGAACATTAAGATAGCCAAGTTCGGAAGCGACTGCAACAACGTTTTCAAGGCTTCTGCCTGAAAGGGCAACCTTTCTGCCGAACTTCTCAGCAACATTGATTATCTGCTGAACGCGGTGTATGTTTGAAGCAAAGGTTGCAACTATTATTCTTCTTTTTTCAGCACGTCTGAAAAGAAGATCAAAGGATGCACCGACCTTGCTTTCACTTTCAGTATAACCCGGTCTTTCAGCATTTGTAGAGTCTGCCATCATACAGAGCACACCTTTTTTGCCTAATTCAGCAAAACGTGCAATATCAATCATTCCTCCGTCGATGGGGGTGCTGTCTATTTTAAAGTCACCGGTATGAATCACCGTGCCTGCACCGCAGGTGATGGCAAAGCCCACTGCATCGGGTATGGAATGGTTTACATGGATAAATTCAACCTCAAATTCACCCAGCTTCACACTTGAGCCTGCATTTACAACATTAAGCTTTGCTTTATTGAGCAATCCGTGCTCCTTAAGCTTGCCTTCTATAAGACCGTTTGTAAGCCTTGTGCTGTAAACAGGAATATTTACTTCCCTGAGCAGATAAGCGAGAGAGCCGATATGGTCCTCGTGACCGTGGGTTATGAAAATACCCTTGACTTTTTCGGCATTTTTCTGAACGTAGGAAAAATCGGGTATGATAAGATCGATACCGGGTGTATCTTCATCGGGGAAGGCAAGACCGCTGTCCACAAGGATGATTTCATCCTTATACTCAAACATTGTTATGTTTTTGCCAACCTCATTAAGTCCGCCTAAAAAAGCAATTTTGAGTGGAATAGCAGGCACTTCTGCCTTCTTGCTTTTGCCTTTTCTGCGCTTTGTCTGTTCTGTGCCCCCATTACCCTTTTTGGGGCGTGCAGTCTGATTTTTATTTCCGCGGGCAGATTTTTTGACAGCGTTCTGTGCCTTTTGCTCTGCCTGAACTTTACTTTCAAGAGTCTTTTTACCGTTCTGCTGTTTTGTGGCCGCTTTAGCTTTATTTGTAGATGCTTTTGTTTTATTATTCTTTGTGTTTACATTTCCTGATTTCTTCTGATTAGTATCAGCCATTTAGGGCAAAACCTCCTTTTGTTAAAATTTATATATCCGTCTCAAACGATAATTACCCATAATAATAGTATTATAGCATATCATACTATTTTTTAACACTTATGTCAAGAAAATAAGAGAATAAATATGATACCGAAAAAGGTAAACCGGGCTTCCTAAGAAACCCGGTTGAGTTATTTTGTAAGCGGCTTTTCATAAAGCTCACCGTTAAGGTCGTTGATATGGGACGGCATATTTTCAGTTTTTTCAAACAGATATCTGCCAAGGTCCATACGCTTGAGATTGTGTCCTGACTTTCTTGAAGAAATGGGAAGAAGCTCCATATAACGGTCGCCGTACCAATGTCTGAGGTACTCATCGTATTTCGCAGGAGCGCTGAATGTAACATCCTCGTAGGGTACCTCTGTCATTTCGTCAAACCAGGAAAGCGGGAATGCACCCTTACCTACATTCTGACCTACACCGTCTATGAGATACTTGCTTCTTCTGTTCCAGTTGAACATACGAAGCACCGCCTCAAAGCACCAATGATATACTCTGAAGGGAATAAGGCGCATAACGGGAAGGAAAATCTTTGTGGCAGTATAGTGAATACCCTTTCTCGGCACATTTACCCAACGTACATTGATAATTCTGTTCATCATCTTGATAAGCTTGATGTGCAGCTTCTGGAAAATACGGATGTTTGATGTTTTATCGTAAACAAGCACGTCTACGAAAATGCCGTTTTCAATGTCACGGAAGCGGTTTGAGAACTTAGTGGTGAAATAAGTTTCTTTAAGGCGTATTTTTTCAAATATATAATGAGAATGCTTTTCCTGACTGTAGGACTGATAACGCATCTTATCGGAAAGCTCCTTGGGGCAGACCTTTCTGAATTTGTTGTAGTCCTTTCTGAGCATACCGATGTCAATATCATCATCCCAGGGAATAAAGCCCTTATGTCGCACGGCGCCGAGAAGTGAGCCGCCTACAAGGAAATATTTGATATCGTTTGCCTTGCAGATTTTATCGATTTCCTTGATGATATCCATTTCAATCTTTTTGATTCTGTCAAGCTTGCCCTGATAAATGCTCACATAGAAGCTTGCAATGTAATCATCATCGATTTTGGCAAGTGCAGTTCTGTAAAAAGCCTCCTGCAAGGGAGTTACAACAGACCAGCCAAGATTCTTAATTTTAAGATTGCTCAGACATTCATAATTTTCTTCGCTGTCGCCGCCGTCATCAACGAACTTTATCTCAGGCTTTCTGTAGCTGAAGCTTTTATAAAGATTATTTTTCAGGTCGTGAAGTGTAAAGCGGTAGTTTGTTGCGTTATAAATATTACCCGTTGAGCCCTTTGTGCCGACAGCGTGGATTGCCGTTACCGCCTGTCTGATATAGGTTGCGGTGTAATAAGTGAAAACATCGCTTCTTCTGAAGGTTATGCTGTTTTCATTTATAAGCTCATCTATTATACCGTTAAAATCAATTTTGCATGTGTTTTTAACAAGAGGACCAAATATGCTGTCAAAACGGACAACCTTCATAAACTGATCTCTGCCAACAAAATACTCTCTGCAGATGTCCTCAAGCTCAATAAGAATACGTCCCT
The DNA here is from genome assembly GCA_045544675.1 of Acutalibacteraceae bacterium. Taxonomy (GTDB): domain Bacteria; phylum Bacillota; class Clostridia; order Oscillospirales; family Acutalibacteraceae; genus UBA6857. Next base: position 12,548 of record JAZPZK010000039.1, on the reverse strand, counting down.
GGTAAAAGGACGGATCATAAAGAGTAAGAGCCTCGATTTCTCTTTCGGAGCAGGCCGCAATGCCCTCAGGGAAGGGCTCTTTGAAATTGAAAATCGGAACAAGCATAAAGCGGACATCGTTTTCCTTCGAAAATTCAAGCCAACGTCTGAGATTTGCTTTCTTTTCTTGAAGGAATTTTTCATCCTTGTAGCAATCAAGCTGAAGGTTTACAAAATAGAAAACTCTCTTATTCTTGTTATCCGTTGCCTTATCTAAATATTCGTCAATGCTTTCAAAACGGTTAAGAGTTCCTTTTGAAACAAATTCCGCATCAATCTCATCGTAAAGCTCTTTATTCTGCCAGCTGCCCTCTGAAATAACATTGACTGAGCCGTTATTTGCTGAATCGCACACAGACAGATAATAGCCTGCAACATAAGCTGCTAGCGTATGCTCATCACAGACAACATTTATTTCATGAGTTTCATAGCGTCTGGGGCGAAGCTTCTTTTTTGTGAGCTCATCCTGTATACATCTTAATTCATCACAAAAATATTGATTCATATTTATGACTCCTTGTATATTTATCCTTGATATTATACTCTCACTATATTATTTTGTCAACTTAGAACGAACTTTATCATATTGACAAAACAGGTGAATATTGTATAATTAAAGCGAGAAAAAAATCAGGAGGCTTGCTATGATTTATGCAGTTATTGCCGCAGGCGGAATAGGAAGCAGAATGGGTAAGGAGCTACCCAAGCAATACCTTGAAATAAAAGATAAGCCTATCATCGCTCATACTGTTCAGAAATTTATTGATTCAGATAAATTCGCACGTATCATTATTCTTTGCCCTGCTGAATGGTGTGACTATACAAACAAGCTTCTCGGCCGCTTCTGCAATTCGGATAAGGTAACCGTCCTTGAAGGCGGAACAACAAGAAATGATACGGTTATGAACGCCATAAGCTTTATAAAAAATACGGACGGACTTGACAGCGACACGGTTATAGTAACTCACGATGCAGTACGCCCCTTTGTGACGGATAAAATAATCAGCGACCACATTGAGAAATCCGTGTGCTTTGACGCTATCGGAACTGTGATACCTGCAACGGATACAATTATCGTAAGCAATGACGGACTTACAGTTGACAGTACACCCGACAGAAGCAAGCTTTATCAGTGTCAGACACCTCAGACCTTCAAAGCGAAAAAGCTTTATGACCTTTATAACAGTCTTTCAGATGAGCAAAAGGGAATACTGACCGATTCCTGCAGTATTTTCACCGTGTCGGGTCTTCCGGTGCATCTTGTTACAGGCGATGTGCAGAACATTAAAATCACCTACCCATACGACCTTAAGGTAGCAAAGTCAATACTGGAATAAAAAAACACAGCATACGGTTTAACTAAACCGTATGCTGTTATTTTTATTAAAGACCTGTCTTTTCTCTGATGTAGTTTCTTGCGAGAACTGCATACTCATAGGGATTTGCCTTAGCAGGATCCTGCTCAGCTTCAACAACTACCCATCCCTCATAGCCTGCTTCGTCAAGAATGTCAAATACGGGTGTGAAGTCGAAATCACCGTCACCGGGAACGGTGAATGAGCCCGCACGAACAGAATCAAGGAAGGAATAGCCCTTAACCTTTGCATCCTCGATTACATCCTTACGGATGCTCTTGAGATGAACGTGCTTTGTTCTGTGAACATACTTCTTGAGTACGCCGAGAACATCCTCACCGCTGAATGAAAGGTGACCTGTATCGAAAAGAAGATAAACAAGATCGGGATCTGTGATTTCCATAAGCTTGTCGATTTCTTCTGCAGTCTGAACGCCGGTACCCATATGGTGATGAACTGTGAAGTACATACCCTTTTCCTTAGCAAGTCTGCCCATTTCGTTGAAGCCTTTAGCGATAAGTTCCCACTGTTCGTCAGTATATACGGGCTTTTCGCCGAAGATGCTTACATCCTTACCCTGAATGCTGTTGCCCTGCTCTGATGCACCGATAACCTTTGCACCAAGAGCGTGGAGGAAATCTCTGTGCTTGATGAAGGCTTCGATTGTTGCTTCGTAGCCCTCTGAAAGAAGAAGTGAGGAGAACCACGCATTACAGATTCTCATACCTCTTACGTCAAGCTTATGCTTAAGAGTTTCAACATCCTTTGGGTATTTGTTACCGATTTCACTACCTGTAAAGCCTGCGAGTGCCATTTCGCTGACACACTGCTCAAAGGTGTTTTCTGCACCTAAATCGGGAAGGTCGTCGTTTGTCCATGCGATGGGAGCGCATGCAAGAAATACTTTTTCTTTATTAAGCATTTTAATTATCTCCTTTATCTATTAGTATAAGCGTGCCTTTGCGATATTAGCCTTCATATCCTCATAGCACTCGTGTACCTTTTCGCTCTCTGATACCTCAGCAACACCGACTCTCCACCATGAATCATATCCGTCGGTCATACTCTTGTGGCCAACCTTAATATCGAAGAGTGTGGGAATTGTCTGCTTTTTGCTATCCTCAAGAGCAGCATAAAGCTCTTCCTCGGTGTATACGCTGTATGCCTTACAGCCGTAGCCCTCAGCAATCTTTGCGTAATCGGTCATAATAACCTCACCGTCAAGAAGTCCGCTTTCGTTGTTTCTTCTTGTAAAGCGTGTGCCGAAGGTGTCTGTGCCCTGATTATTCTGAAGGTTTTCAATACATCCCCAGCCGCTGTTATCAAAGAGCATAATGTTTATTTTCTTGTTTTCCTGAACGGCAGTATAAAGCTCACTGTGAAGCATAAGGAAGCTACCGTCACCAACCATTGAGTAAACCTCTCTGTCACCTACTGCAAGCTTTGCACCGAGTGCACCGCAGATTTCATAACCCATACAAGAGAAGCCGTATTCAACGTGATATGTATCGGGAGCCTTTGACTTCCAGATTCTTTGAAGGCAGCCGGGAAGTGAGCCTGAGGAGCCGATTACAACTGCATCGTCAGCAATGACTTCATTGATAATACCGAGTGCTCTCTTCTGTGAAAGCACACCATCAAGCTTTTCGTTATAGCAGCGGTCGATTTCCTTATCGAAATCAGCCTTTGCAACAGCGTATTCATCCTTCCACTCTGACTTATAGTCGAGCTTAGCTGTGATAGCATCGCAAGCAGCCTTTGCATCAGCGATAACTGCAGTTGCATCCATCTTGAAAGCATCAAAGGAGCATACGTTGATTGAAAGCATCTTTACGTCCGGATTCTGGAAGCCCCACTTTGAACAGGTTGTAAAGTCGGTAAGCCTTGTACCAACTGCGATAACAAGATCAGCCTGCTTTGCAATAGCATTTGCTGCAGCACCGCCTGTTACGCCGCATCCGCCCATATTAAGAGGATGTGCAAAAGGAATCTGTCCCTTACCTGCCTGAGTTTCACCGATGGGGATATTGAATTTTTCAGCCATTTTGAGAACTGCCTTGTCGCTGTCGGAATAAGTAACACCGCCGCCGACAATAATCATAGGCTTCTTGCTGTTTTTAATCATTTCACAGGCTGCATCAATTTCTCTTTCGGAGGGTACACGTCTGTCCATATACCACACCCTCTTCTGAAGGAAATAATCGGGATAATCATAAGCCTCTGCTTCAACATCCTGAGGCATAGCAATACATACTGCGCCTGTATCTGCAGGGTCGGTAAGTACGCGCATAGCATTGATGCAAGCGGTCATAAGCTGCTCGGGACGGTTGATTCTGTCCCAATACTTGCAAACTGCCTTAAAGGCATCGTTTGCGGTAATAGCACAGCTGTCGTACTGCTCAATCTGCTGGAGTACGGGATCAGGCTGACGGCAGGCAAAGGTGTCACCGGGAAGCACGAGAAGAGGAATTCTGTTTGCAGTTGCGGTACCGCAGGCAGTTACCATATTAAGTGCGCCGGGGCCGATTGAGGATGTGCAGGCGATAATCTTACGTCTGTGCATCTGCTTTGCGTAAGCAATAGCTGCGTGAGCCATACCCTGCTCGTTGTGACCCTGATAATATCTGAGGTTGTGTCCGCCCTGCTCAAGAGCCTGACCGATACCGACAACACATCCGTGACCGAAAATGCCGAAGATACCGTCAACAAATTTAGTTTCCTTGCCGTCAAAGCTGATATACTGATTGTCAAGGAATTTAACAAGAGCCTGAGCCATTGTAAGTTTCATAGTAATCAATCCTTTCGGGTTTTCATTCTTATAAAAACACTTTGAGGAGTACCTCCCCTATGGGAAGTACTCCTTAAAATTTTAGCCGATTTCTGAAATCTTTACTGCTCTGCCTTCTGCTACTGACTTCTTTGCTGCAAGTGCAACAAGAATTGAGTTAAGACCGTCAAGACCTGTTGTGGGTGTGGGCTTGTCGTTCTGAACAGCGTCAACGAACTGAATCATTTCATCACGGAAGGACTGCATATATCTTTCAAGGAAGAAATAAAGAGGCTTATCTGTTGAAACGCCGTCAGCATTCATAACGGTTACGTTTGTAGGTGTGTCGTTGGCTGCCATAGCTGCACCGAGTGAGCCGAATACTTCGATTCTCTGATCATAACCGTATGCTGCACGGCGGCTGTTATCAATAACACCGAGAGCACCGTTTGCAAACTTAAGGTTGATAATAGCGGTGTCAACGTCGCCTGCTTCGCCGATTGCAGGGTCAACAAGGCAGGTTGCATTTACATATACCTCTGTTACATCAGAGCCTGCAAGGAAGCGTGCCATATCAAAATCGTGAATTGTCATATCGAGGAACATACCACCTGAAACTGCTGCATATTCAGCTGAGGGAGGTTCAGGGTCACGGGATGTGATCTTGATGAGCTCAAGGTTACCAACCTTACCGTCATTGATAAGTGAACGTACATGAGCAAAGTTGTGGTCAAAACGTCTGTTAAAGCCTACCTGAAGCTTGACACCGGCCTTTTCAACTGCTGCGATAACTGCCTTTACCTTTTCGGGAGTAAGATCAACGGGCTTTTCACAGAACACGTGCTTACCTGCTTCGGCTGCTTCGATTGAGATGTCAGCGTGTGTATCTGTTGAGGAGCATACAAGAACTGCATCGATTTCTTCGTCAGCAAGCATTTCCTTATAATCATTATATATCTTGGGGATGCCGTATTTTTCTGCAAGTCCGGGAAGAGCGTCCTTATAAACGTCTGTAATGCCGAGAACTCTTGCTGAAGGTACGTTATATGTGATTGATTCCATATGTACCTTTCCGATACGGCCTGCGCCGATAATACCGATGTTTAACTGTTTCATAATTTTTGCCTCCGTAAAATTTGAATATAATGAGCAAAATGCCCTAATCAAATGCATTATAACACAACGAACTGCCATATTCAAGAAGAAAATGACAGTTCGCTGAAAGAATTATTAAATTATTTTTTAACAGGAATGATATAGAAGGAGAACTCGAGCTCTTTCTTGAAATCTATGCAATATTTCTTAAGTGTGTGCTGGCCGCAGCTGTTGGAGCCTGTACCCCTCATAAATCCGTCAATGCTGACACTTGTAAGCTTACCTCTCCTTATATCCTCAATGTGCTTTGCCTGACGGATCTGCTTTTCGGGATAGTCGTGAGTGCTGAAGGAGAAATAATCCTTACAGTTAAAGAACTTAAGTCCCCTGCCCGCGTCGTCTGTGACGGTCATCCAGCGTGTTCCTCCGTGGTTACCGCTGTCCTGAGGCTTGATATAATCAACACACATATCCTTGACAGTAGATTTATAAATACCTACACTGCTCTGTGCCTTGAAGTCGTTGAGATTTTCCTTTTCACCCAGACCGTAGTATTCAACATTGCAGAGTGAAACGTCAAGAAGAAGATTAAGTCCGAATCTCGGAAGGTCATACTTTGTGAAGTCGAGCTTTCTTCTTTCCACCTCAGCCTTGACCTTGATTGTTCCGTCGGGATAGAATACATATTTATATTCAAAGGGGAAAATCTTCTTATCCTCAGCACAAAGCCAGCCCTCGCTCTTGATTTTGACTGTTCCGTCACTCTTTTCCTTGACTGATACAACTTTACCGTTGTAGCTGAGTTTGTGAAGCTTCTGCTTTTTCCAGGTATTGACGATGTTTCTGTCGTTATCGAGATATGCTCTGTAAAGCTGAGGCTTCATACCGTCATCGTTATAAAGCATTTCCTTACCGCCGATAACATAGCTGATAAGCTTACCTTCACTCTTTGAGAACACGGCAGCACCATTTTCGAAGGTAACGGTTATTTTATCCTTTTTATCGGTAACCTTTACCGCATTGCCTTCAGGTATAACGAATTCTTCTACCTTTTCGCTAAGAGCTATCTGCTGCTTCGAAACCTCTCTGCCTTCCTTATCCTTACAGATGAAGTTGATGTGGCAGTCACATTTTCCGTCAAGCATTTTGTGGGCAATTACCAGATTCTTTGAAGCTCCTGCTTCAATTTCAAGGTCAATCCTGCCGCTTTCAATGCATATTCCCTTTTCGAGAAGCTCATAGCACATCTCATACTCAGAGGAAGAGGTAAATGCATTTGTATTTTTAAAGCAGTATACATTATCGCTAACATGCTTTACTCTTATAGGACGGTAAACGGCTTTCATCTCATAAGCACCGGTATGAGGTGTTCTGTCCGGATAGAAAAGTCCGTCTACACAGAAGTTGCCGTCGTGATACTTTTCACCGTGGTCACCGCCATAGGTATATTTATATTTTGCATTGGGGTCATATACGCTGTGGTCTGCCCATTCCCATATACAGCCGCCGGTAAGATTATCGTGAGCATAGAAGCTTTCCCAGTATTCCTCAAGGGAGCCGGGACCCACACCCATTGCATGGCAGTATTCGCAAAGGAAGTAGGGCTTACCCTTATATCTGCCGAGGAATTTATGCTTACCTATCTTTTCAACGATTACCGAGTGCTGATACATTTCGGAAATTACGTCATAGGCAGTACGGGGTGTTCTGATAACTGCTTCATAGTGGACAGGAATATCAGAAACCTCTTTGAGATAATCGTAGCATTTATCCTGATTTTTCCAGCCGCCCGACTCATTGCCGAGACTCCACATAGTAATTGAAGGATGGTTTTTATCTCTGCCGTAAAGCCTCTTTACTCTGTCGAGCATTCTCGGAAGCCACTCTTTATCATTACTGATAATATTCGGCTTAACGGTCGGTATGAGCTCTTCGTTGAACTGTGTGCCGTGGGTTTCGATATCAGCCTCATCAACAACATAAAGACCGTATTCGTCACAAAGTCTTATAAACATCGGATCGGGAGGATAGTGAGATGTTCTGACACAGTTAACATTGAACTCCTTCATAAGAAGAATATCCTTAAGTAAATCCTCGCCGCTCATTACATAGCCTGTTGACTGATGGGTATCGTGGTGATTTACGCCCTTGAACTTTATAAGCTTCCCGTTGAAAAGGAACTTTTCGCCCTTGATTTCAATATTTTTAAAGCCGACGGTTTCTCTTACACACTGAATGCTTTCTTCGCCGTCAAGAATTGTTATGTAAAGCTCATAAAGCTCAGGCTTTTCTGCATTCCATTCGGTTACGTCAAGCACACCGAAATCAAAGGAAACATTGGCTTTAAGCTCTTGCTTCATAGAAGCTACAGAATCACCCTTATAAAGAAGCTCTGCCGCAAGCTTTTTTCCTTCAAAGCCTTCACCTTCGATGGCTACATCAACTGTAAGACCGTAGCCTGACTGCTCCTTCTTTGTTTTAACTGTAAAGTCAAAAATATACTGTTCGGGGTTTTCTGTGATATAAACGTCACGGAAGATACCGTTTTCACGGAACATATCCTGACATTCGAGATATGTGCCGTTACACCACTTTGAAACGATTGCCATAAGCTCATTTTCACCGGGATGAACGTATTCTTTAAGAATGAATTCTGCGCTGTTATGGCTTCCCTCGCTGTAGCCTACAAACTTACCGTTTACATAAAGCGTAAGGCTCGAGCAGACACCGAGGAAGGTTATAACCGGATTCTTTGACTCTTCTGTAAGATTGAACTTTTTAACGTATACACCTGCCGACATCTCAGAAGGAACATTCGGAAGAGTCATAGGGAATTCATATCTCGTGTTAAGATAGTAAGGAGGCTCATAACCCGTTCTCTGCCACGTCGAAGGAACCTTCACGGCATCCATTGCAGTTTTTTCACTATCGAAGTTTGAAGGAATACGTGAAATGTTACTGTAATATTTGAATTGCCATTCACCCGAAAGAACCTTTACGCTGTCGCTCGAATACCTTTCGGTGATAGCTGTTGTATCCTTAAAGCTATTCCTTACTCTGTTGGGAATGAAATAGCTTCTTTCAGGAATCTTGTTTTTTTCAAAAACACTGAAATCGTTGACATATAACTTTTTAATTTGATACTTCATATTTTCTACCTCTCTTCTTTTCAGCCTAAAATCGGGCTATCTGTAAATTCAATTATCGCTTCGCCCTTTATCCCGTCAGATTCAAAGACGATTATTTCATTCTCTCCTTTTTTAAGAAGAGAAGCGGGTATATATAAAGTCCTCTGAGGACCGATTTCCCAATATCTGCCTATGTTATAGCCGTTGACAGTAACAAATCCCTTTGTGAAATTATCAAGCTTTAGGAAGGTGTCGCAGACTTCGTCAATTCCGAATGTGCCCTTATAGAATACTGACTTTTCTTCTGTCTCTTCATCGGCGAAGCAGAGCTTATCGAGATTATCCATAGGAAGAGTGTAAACATCCCAGTTGAAGTGAATCTTATCGCCTAAAAGGCATCTGCCTGCAATACCCTTTTTTCTCATCATCTTACTGCCGAAATTGGCTCTTCCCATATTTTCGCAAAGCACGGTAAGCACATCCCCTGCCTTTGCGGTAATTCTTGTTTCAAGACGGTCGTTGATGTAAAGAATATCTGTAAGCTCTTTGTTTATGTAAATCTGCGCTCTGTCACCGAGGCTTTCAAAGGAAAGCTTTGTGTCGTTGTAATCTCTTCCCAGAACGGTGCGGTAGGCAATATAGCCGTAGCCCTGACCGTATTTTTCCATATTGCGGGGAACATCGGAATGTACCGGTGAAGAAAGTCTGTCAAGATTTGAGAAAAAGCCGCCCTTTTCGATAAGTCTGAGTGTACCGTATGCCCTCTTTTTTCTGTTTGCGGGAATTTCGGGAAGCTCCTCTTTAATATGCTTCTGAATAACATTTCTTACTGCGTGATATTTTGGTGTGACATCACCGCACTCTGAAAGAATTGCATCGTAATCGTAGCTTGTTACATCGGGCGCAAACTTTTCGTAGTGGTTTGCACCGCTCATAAAGCCGAAGTTTGTGCCGCCGATAAACATATACATATTAAGGCTACCCCTTGCGAGCATATCGTCAACTACCTTTGCATAGTCCTCAGCAGAGGTGGTGTGGTGCTTTTCGTCACCCCAGGCATCAAACCAACCGTTCCACATCTCCATACACATTTTTGGCTGATCGGGGAAAAGCTCGTCGTGGGCTCTGAAGTTTTCTTCAACCCTGCTACCGAAATTAAGCGTAGCCATACAGCCTTCAATGTAGCCGTCAAGAAGGTTTTCCCTGCTTGTGCCGTCAGAGGTGAAGAGAGGCACATCAATGCCCTTATCTCTGTAGCTTCTGTAAAGATATTGGAGATATTTCTTATCGTCACCGTAGTAGCCGTATTCATTTTCGCATTGAAGCATTATTACGGGGCCGCCGTTGGTAACAAGAAGCGGTCTGACCTGCTCAAACATTTTATCAAGATATCTGTCAAAATATTTTATGTAGGCTTCGTTAGAGCAGCGGATTTCCATTTCTTCATCGGTCTGTATCCACCAAGGAAGACCGCCGAACTCCCATTCGGCACATATATAAGGACCGGGTCTGACGATAACCATAAGGTCCTCCTTCTGTGCGGCTTTTATGAAAGCGGCAATATCAAGATTTCCCGAAAAATCAAACTCGCCCTGCTTCTTTTCGTGCATATTCCAGGCGCAGTAGGTTTCAACACAGTTAAGTCCCATAGCGCGCATTTTTCTGAATATGTCAGACCAGGTATCGGGCATATTTCTGAAATAATGAACTGCACCCGATATAAGCTTTACCGGCTCTCCGTCTTTTACAAACTGATTTCCTCTGATTTCAAAAGCCATAGCCTTACCGCCTTCTAAAATTAGTTAAATTTACCTATTATAACTATAATAAAATTTTAACAGAAATATCTGCTTATGTCAACTAAAAAAAGCCCCGTATGTCTGTTTTACAGACAAAGGGACCTATCTTTTTTATGATATGAGCTTTTCTATGCTTTCTTCAAAAATATCGAAGAAGCGGTTTACAATTTTCTTATCCTCTTCATTGCCTCTTACACACATTGAAAGTGTTATAACATTTCTCATTGAGGTTGCAGAAAGAAGAACATAGGGCTTATATTTAACCGCACCGGTCATAAAGCCGTCAACGGGCTCGTTTCCGCCGAGAGCAAGTGCCTTATGGTCGAGAATACCGATGTTGCTCATTGCAAGAAGCGGATTTGAATAGCCTATTTTGATAATCTCTTCACTTGCTGAATGAGGAAGAATCTTATAGGCAAACTTAAGAAGAGGTAAGCCGTAAAGGCCCATAAACCTATCCTTTTTATAAAGATTCGAGCTGTTTATAACATACTGAAGGGTTTCAAAAATATCTCTGCCTCTTCTGGGTATGTTGCACTGCATAAAGGCAGTATGGTTTGTAACGCCCTGACCGTCGTCGTCCTTAAGGTGACGTCTTAAATCTATAGCACAGGAAATAGTAACACTCTCATAGTTTCCGTAGCCTGCGAGCTCATAAAGAGAATAGAAATACGCTGCAACAAGCATATCGTTAACGGTTGCTCCGCGCTGCTTACCTGCCGCCTTGATTTTAAGGAAGGTTTCCTCGGAAAGCTTTCTTCTTGCGATAAAGGAGCGGTCCTCATCTCTGCTTTCGGTCAGAGGGAATCTGTGGGTATCCTTGGCACATACATTTCTGTAAAGATTCTTTGCCATCTTCTTCTGAGTTTTCGAAAGGTCAGAATATACCGAATCGTATGAACGGGTGCCTTCACGAAGATTCATAGGGCTTATACCCTTTTCAACATAGTCGCTGTAAGCCTTGCAGAAGCTTTTAATGAAATACTTAAAGTCGCCGCCATCCATACACATATGGTTTTCAACTATGCAAAGTGCAGTTTTACCCTCGTAAAAGAAAACTCCCGCCTTCATCTGAAGGTCGCTTTCAGGCGGTATGTACTGTGTAAGGAATTCATCGATGTCCTTTTCAACATTTTCGGAATGCTTAACAGTAAGCACATCCTCAATATTATAAGGCATAACCTCCCAGTAGGGGCTCACCTTATTATCAACAAAGCGTGAGTGCAGCACCGGTGCTTTTTCAAAAAAGCAGATAAGCACGGTTTTTAGCGCTTCTAAATCAATTTCAAAATCATAATGGAGCTCAAGGTGCACCATTCTGTCGTTGAAATCACGGAACAGATAATGCATCTTATCCCATAATTCGGCGTTTAAATGTCTTCCCATACTTCATCCTCTACTTCCCTTTTTGATGAGCTTACTATTTTTGCGGCAATAACAGCAATATCGAATATTACGGAAATGAGAATGATAACCCATCCCGGATGCCAAGGAACAACGCCGAGCACACCGAGAATAACATAAACAAGTGCGCCTATAGCAGGAATATCAAGCACAAGAGTGATTATTGCGCTCTTCTGCCTGCAGGCAAATGCCATTGCACTGTCGGTTATAAGACAAAGCACAACTGCACCGAGGAAAATAAGCCAGCTTTTGCCGATGCCTGTAAATATGATTATAAGCAGGAACGAAACTGTTGCAACAAGGAAAATCGCACAGGAAATAAGAAAACGCGAAGCAAAGCTGCGCACCATACCCTTACCGCCTGTTTTTGCTGCTGAAGCAACACAGCCGGCTGCCACGGGAAGAAGAATACCGGCAACAAGAATAAGCCATGTTTTTGCCCACAAGCCTGTTGCAAAGCTGACTGCAAGATAAAGAACTACAAGCAGAAGTGTGTAGCCGAAGATACCGAGCACGGAAAGAGATGCATTCCTTTTCTTTACTGCTTTTTTGTTCCCGGTCTGACGGTTGAGATAATATTCCTTCTCAATATCCTTGAATTCGCTGATAACAAGCTCATTTATAACCTTGTTATCACTAAGACCGCTTTTTATAAGCTCATTGGCTCTTTCGGTCATTCTTGCAATAACCTCCTGCTTATAAAGATAAGCAGATTTTGTGTTGGGCAGTCTTTGCAGAGCTTTTTCTGCATAATCTGTAAAATTCATAGTTACATCCTCCTCAGATTACTGATTACAATACAATTTTCAACAAAATGTACCTCGGTTTTATTATATAAAAATCAACAAATGTATATTTTAACTTTTCTTTAACTTTTTCTGTTTTTTATATAAATTTTCAAATTGTAATTAAAATAAATCTCAGCAGAGAAAACAAAGTTAATAATTTTTATAAAAAAATC
>JAZPZK010000038.1:0-2312 GCA_045544675.1 Acutalibacteraceae bacterium | reverse complement strand
CCTCGATAGTGCCGAAGCGTGCCTTGTCAACTCTTGCAAAGCGGTAGCAGAGAGATTCGGCAGGTGTGCCGTAAAGACCGAAGCCGAGACCTGTTTCCTTTTTCCACTTCTCGCAATGCTCACGAAGGCTCTTCATAACCTTAAGTGCGAATTCTGTGCCGACGGGATCTGTGTGGCTTACACCCTTCATAAGCTTTGTAAGCTCATAAAGACCGATGTAGCCAAGAGAAATTGTGCTGTAGCCGTCGTGAAGATATTTTTCTATGGTTTCACCCTTCTTAAGCCTTGCGATAGCACCGTACTGCCAATGAACGGGGCTTGTATCGGAAATAACGTTGTGAAGAGCGTGATGGCGGCACATAAGAGCCTCGAAGCAGAGACTGAGTCTGTCCTCTAAAAGAGCCCAGAATTTTTCCTCATCGCCCTTTGCGAGAATACCGAGCTGAGGAAGGTTAAGTGAAACAACGCCCTGATTGAAGCGGCCTTCGAATTTGTAGTTTCCGTTTTCGTCCTTCCAGGGTGAAAGGAAGGAACGGCAGCCCATAGGTGAAAATACATTACCCTCATAATTTTCACGCATCTTTTTAGCTGAAATATAGTCGGGATAAAGTCTCTTTGCTGAGCATTTAACGGCAAACTTGGTTATATAGTCATATTTTCCGCCCTTGAGGCAGTTATGCTCATCAAGCACATAAACAAGCTTGGGGAAGGCGGGAGTAACATAAACGCCCTTTTCGTTTTTGATACCCTCATATCTCTGACGGAGAATCTCATAGATAATCATAGCATTTTCTTCAATATATTCGTCATCCTTTTTAAGGTTGAGGAAAATTGTAACGAAGGGGGACTGACCGTTGGTGGTCATAAGGGTATTTATCTGGTACTGAATAGTCTGAACGCCTGCCTTAAGCTCATCGTTAAGGCGGTCCATAGCAATTTTTTCAATTGTTTCCTTGCTGAATTCGTCGCCGAAAACCTCGGTCAGATGATTTATGAACTTCATTTTGCTCTTTCTCAGATATTTACCGAGATGGCTGATGTCTACCGACTGACCACCGTACTGACTGCAGGCGACGGAGGCGATGATCTGTGTTGTGATGTTGCAGGCAACGTGGAAGCTTTTGGGACTTTCGATAAGCTTACCGTTCATAACTGTGCCGTTATCGAGCATATCGCCGATATTGATAAGGCAGCAGTTGAAAATCGGCTGAAGGAAGTAGTCCGCATCGTGGAAGTGGATAGCACCCTCATCGTGAGCCTTTGAAATATGCTCGGGAAGAAGAAGTCTTCTTGTAAGGTCCTTTGAAACCTCACCTGCGATAAGGTCACGCTGGGTTGCAGCCATAACTGCATCCTTGTTGGAGTTTTCCTCCATAACATCCTTATTTGAATTTTTGATAAGGCTGAGGATTGAATCGTCGGTGGTGTTTGCTTTTCTTACGAGAGCTCTGTTATAGCGATAGATTATGTAAGCCTTTGCAAGAGCGAAGCGGTCAAGCTGCATAAGCTTATGCTCAACCATATCCTGAATATCCTCAACAAGAATTCTTGTTCTCTTTTTGTCTGCTATGTAGTCTGCAATAGCTTCAATCTGATTATCGGTTATGCGGTTTTCCTCATCAACGGCATCGTTTGCCTTCTGAAGTGCGAGGATGATTTTATTACGGTCAAATTCAACAACCGTACCGTCTCTTTTAATAACTGTCATATATATTCACCTTTCTTTCCCATAATTTGATTCAGGTCTAATTCTACAATATATTTTGTGCTAAATCAATACATCGGCACAATATTTTGTGTTTTTTACCCTTTGCACAAAATATATGGCAAAAGAGATAAAATTTTTGTTTTTATGTTTTTTCACTTGCGTGTTCAGTCAATAAAGTTATTGACAAAATATGAATATCATTGTATAATCATTCTATAAGGCGAAAGCCGCAGAAAATAAGGAGGAAAAGATTATGAACGAAAATAAGAAAGATAATATCGTAGATAATCCGGAGCCCGATTGGAGCTTAGGTATGTTCTGGGAGGACATCACCTACATTCTTCAGAGAATCGGTGAGATTATCGAATCCATCATCAAGGCTATCACAGGCGAACAATAAGCTTAAAAGGACCGCTCAGGGCGGCACTTCATAAGGAAGTTAAGGTTTTTACAGGCTCTTTTTCGCTTAAACATTACGAAAAATCCCCGTAATACGCGAGTATTGCGGGGATTTTATCATTTCCTTTAAACGAAAAATATCTCTGTAAAAACTGCTTCGCACCTTAAAATCAAGATAGTTTTGATGCAGAACAAGGCGAAAAGC
>JAZPZK010000037.1:0-6823 GCA_045544675.1 Acutalibacteraceae bacterium | reverse complement strand
TAAGGTTTTTACAGGCTCTTTTCCGCTTAAACATTACGAAAAATCCCCGTAATACGCGAGTATTGCGGGGATTTTATCATTTCCTTTAAACGAAAAATATCTCTGTAAAAACTGCTTCGCACCTTAAAATCAAGATAGTTTGATGCAGAACAAGGCGAAAAGCGCAGAAATCCTTGACGGATTTCGAGCATTTTTAACGCAGTTATACGCAAAAATTGCTGATTTTAAGGCATAACTTCCCTATGAAGCGCCGCCCCACGGGTGCTTTTTTTAAATCTTATCCATGAATTTTCCGAGCGTATCTGTATAGAGCTTTCCGCCTGTCATATAGCTCTGAGCGTGGTCAGCACCTTCAACAACAAGAAGCTCCTTTTCTTTACTGCCGCAGTTTTCATAAAGCTCATAGACCATAAAGCAGGGGACAAGACCGTCATCCTCACCGTGAATGAAGAGCATGGGAATTTTCGCCCTTTTAACAGCCTCAACGGGCTTTACATCATAAAGGTCGAAGCCGATTCTTTTCTTACTTGCACCGTTCCAGGCCTTGACCAGCAGCTCGGGCTTCGGAATTCCCATTTTGCCCACACGGTATGCGAAAAAGTCAGGTCCGCTTGTAAAGCCGCAGTCAGCAACCGTTGCTTTAACGTTTGAGGGCAGCTTTCCGCTTCCGGTCATAAGCATAACTGTTGCAGCACCCATTGAAACACCGTGAAGCATAATTTTTATATCCTTACCGAAGGTTTCAGTCATATAGCTGAGCCACTTCAGGCAGTCCTTTGTTTCGTTGTAGCCGAAGGTGCAGTATGTGCCTTCGCTTTCACCTGAAGCCACGTGGTCTACGATGAAAAGGTTCACTCCCTTTTCAAGATAATACTGTCCCACACCGCAGAACTCCTTTTTACCGTAGCTTCTGTAGCCGTGGGCGGCAAAAACGTATGTATCGCTGGGCTTTTCGGGTCGCATAAGGTAAGCGACAAGCTTTTCTCCTCTGTCTGAAATGAGAAAATGTCTTTCATAGCCGTAATTTTCCACCCAGTCAAGGTTATTCTGAAGATAGTCGCCAAGATGTGTTTTGTCGCAGTCCACAAGCTTATCTGTAAAGGACTGAGGCGGTACACAGTCTCTTTTGAAAAGCAGATCGCCTGCAAAATTAAGTGCTGCATAGCCTGCCGCCGCGGTAAAAGTGCCTACAGCGGCCGCTGCAATAAGTTTTTTCATAATTATATTCCTCCTTATAGTCCGGGGAGCGCTTATTTATGAACTCATTTTATAATATTCCTTATCCGTTGTCAATAAATGTAACACTATATTCTCCGCAGAAAGTAAATATAACTGAGGCACCTTCCTTACGGAGGGTGCCTCTTGTGTAGCTTGATATACTGTTATGCGGCAGGGGAGAAGTCCTTTGAAAGCCGTGCTTATTAGAATATACCCTGAGCCATCATAGCGTCTGCAACCTTGATAAAGCCTGCAATGTTAGCACCTGCTACAAGGTTATAGCCGAGACCGTATTCTTCTGCTGCAGCTGCTGAGTTGTTGTGGATGTCAACCATAATCTGATGAAGCTTTGCGTCAACCTCTTCTGCTGTCCAGTTGTATCTCATTGAGTTCTGACCCATTTCAAGAGCAGAAACAGCAACACCGCCAGCATTAACTGCCTTTGCGGGTCCAACTGCTTTACAGTTATCCTGAAGATACTTAAGAGCGTCGTTTGTGGTGGGCATATTTGCAACCTCGATGTAGTAGGAAACACCGTTTGCTACAAGCTGCTCCGCTTCCTTCATACCGATTTCATTCTGAGTTGCGCAGGGCATTGCAATGTCAACCTTAACGCCCCAAGGCTTCTCACCTGCATGGAATTCTGCACCGAACTTATCAGCATAATCCTGTACCTTGTCACGGCCTGAAGCTCTCATTTCAAGCATATAGTTAATCTTTTCCTCTGTGCTTACGCCGTCCTTATCGTAAACATAGCCATCGGGACCTGAAATAGTAACAACCTTACCGCCAAGCTCCGTAATCTTCTTAACTGCACCCCATGCAACGTTACCGAAGCCTGAAATTGCAACTGTCTTACCCTTCATCTCCTCACCGAAATGCTTGAGCACCTCAACGGTGTAATATGTTGCACCGTAGCCTGTAGCTTCGGGTCTGATGAGTGAACCGCCGTAGGAAAGACCCTTACCGGTAAGAACACCGTTTTCGAAAACGCCCTTTACACGTCTGTACTGACCGTAGAGGTAACCGATTTCCCTTGCACCAACGCCCATATCACCTGCGGGAACGTCAACGTCGGGACCGATATGTCTGTAAAGCTCTGTCATAAATGCCTGACAGAAGCGGAGAATTTCTGCATCGCTCTTGCCTCTGGGGTCAAAGTCGGAGCCACCCTTAGCGCCGCCGATGGGAAGACCTGTAAGGCTGTTCTTGAAGGTCTGCTCGAAAGCAAGGAACTTCATAATGCCGAGATAAACAGAAGGATGGAAACGAAGACCGCCCTTGAAGGGACCGATAGCACCGTTGAACTGTACACGGTAGCCTGTGTTTACGTGAACCTTGCCGTTATCATCAGCCCAGGTAACACGGAATGAAATAGCTCTTTCGGGCTCAGCCATTCTTTCGAGGAGAGAAACCTTCTCGTACTCGGGATGCTGCTCGATAACAGGTGTGAGTGAGTGGAAAACCTCTGTTACAGTCTGCACGAACTCAGGCTCGTGAGCGTACTTTTTTGATACGCTGTCAATTACATTCTGAACGTAACTCATTGATAAAAAACTCCTTTGTAAGCTCAATTAATTGAGCAGAATAGTAAAAAATATTAGCACTTTAATGTGATAGAGTATATTTTATTACGATGAGACTGAAAATGCAAGAAAAATGAATGATTTTTTAAAATTTTGTAGAAGATGTAAATAATTGTTGTGATTTTGATTATCTTTTAGGAAAAATGCGAATAAAAAACGGGACTGATTTTTTTATCAGTCCCATAATTACAAGTGTATGTATCATTTAAGCACAGGTATTCCTTTTTCGTCAAATTTTACCCTTCTGATTCTTGCATGGCGGCAGGGGTCATAAAGCGGGTCATCTGCAAAGGTGCCGCACTTTTCTTCCAGATGTGAAAGAGGCCTTGCGTGATAAACAATCAGGAGGTTACCCTCTTCGTCAGTTACAAAGCTGTTGTGACCGGGTCCCGATTCGCCCTCAAGGTCTTCTGTTGAAAGCACGGGGCAGGGGAGCTTATTCCAGCTTGAAATATCCATAAGGTCGGAATCGACGTCGGCAGAAAGTCTGCCCATACAGTATTCGGAGCCGGTGCCTGAGGCTGAGAAGAAAACATACACCTCAGACTCGGTTTTAAGCACGCTTGCACCCTCATTTACTCTGAAGCGTACCTTTTCCCAATCGTACTCAGGCTTCGTGAGAAGAATGGGCATTGAAATGAGCTTCCAGGGCTCAGCAGGGTCAATTTCGGCCATAAAAAGAGAGGAATCTCCGATAATTTCCGCCCAGATAACATAATGTTTACCCTTATGAGAGAAGTATGTCATATCAAGAGAGAAGCTTCTGAAGGACTGTTCATCCGAGGGCAGAGCCTGCATTTTTCCCATTTCAAGCCACTTATCACAATAGGGGTCATCGCCCTGACATTGCAGCACATAAGGACGGATGTTCCATATGTTATCGCTGTCACCTGCGGCAAAGAAGATATACCATTTTCCGCCGATCAGATGAAGCTCAGGTGCCCATATATGACGTGCCATAATGCCTTGCTTGTGGGCATACCATACGTATTTTTCCTCAGCTTCGGCAAGACCCTGAAGTGTACTGCTTTTACGCAGAAGAATACGGTCGTAGCCGTGTTCGGCATCACCTACGGCAGGGTAAGAGGCGGTGAAATAGAAGGTGCCGTCGGGTGCACGCGTAGCGAAAGGATCGGCTCTCTCGGGAATGAAGGGATTAGGATAATTATTCATATAAATCCTCCTTTCGGCATATAGATTATTTATATCACAGCGATAATGAAAAGTCAATTTAGCAGCGCAAAAAATCAAGGCAAAAAAAGACGGCGAAACCCTTGACAACACCAACCAAAACCTATATAATATGAAAGTCGCAAGACACGCCGGTGTGGCGGAATAGGCAGACGCAAGGGACTTAAAATCCCTCGGTGGCAACACCGTACCGGTTCAAGTCCGGTCACCGGCACCAAAATTCTACGCAAGTTTTGATACAAACTGCGTAGAATTTTTTTGTTAAAAAGGCTCTTTGTCAATAGTTGGGGTAAAGAGTTAAAACAGAATTATCAATCAAGCGGTTGCAATCAAGCAGCTGCTTGATTTTTGTATAGATTTTGATGAGAGAACATATGTAAAATACGGTTTCTGAAACGTTTGAAATTTTTGTAACCGTACGCATTTCTTTTAAGAACTTTGATTTTTTTTGTTTCACAACCTGTCGCATAACACTTGCGTGTTTGAAATTTTTTCTGAGTATTATTGAATTATTACATCCTTCCTTGAAATAAAAAATAAGACACCTACCGTCGGGTAAGTGTCTTGAAAAAGTATTACGACCTATTAGTTATTTGCATTTAATTTTTCAATAAAGTTTTCTTGATTGCAAATACTGAAAGAAAAATTGTTTGCTATGCGTTCAATGTTAACGACTGAATCCTGATAATACTTTTCTTTGAGGTAGAGAAGAACGTCTTTGAAAAGTTCTTTGCTGATTGCTGCTTCAGCCTCGTTGCAAGCTTGATAATAGATGTTGCAGATTTTATTTTTATTTTCTCCGTTTTCAAATTCAAGCAGTTCAGGATTGTAGATGAGATAAAAAAATCTTATCGGTTTGTCAGCATACTTTTCTTTTTTCAAGATGGCTGTGCCGACACCGAGCAAGTGACTTATCATTTGCTTTAGGTCGAAACACTTTATTGCTTTGTCGTCATACTTAAAGATAACTTCCATTTCATGCTCTTTGCCCTTTGCTAAATCCATATCAATGGTAACAAGAGTGTTATTACTGTTGTTTATGAAGTCGTATAACTCAAAATACTTCTGACCATAAAATTTGTTTTTCTTCGAATAAGGTTCTCTGCATTTGGCTTCAACAAAGACATAGCTGTCTGAAGTTTCTTTGAAGCCATCAAGATTTGCTGTGCCACCGACGGTAGTTGGCAACTGTTCTTCAAACTTAAAACTTTTATTATGCTTCATAAGGTTGTAGATAAACCTACTCGACGAACCGAAGGATGCCATTTTAGGCGGATAGATATTTGGGCCGACCTTTCTCTCGTCAAGCTCTTTACCATCGCCGTTTTTGTAGTTATCATAAGCCACAGGATGATTAACTTCCATATCATTACAAAACTTTGCCCATGAGCTGTTGCTTACATAATTAGGATATGGTTTGCCGTTAACAACATAACCGGCGGTGAGGGTTGAGATTTTGGTTTCGTGAAGTCTGATCGCTTCGTCTAAGATTTTGTTTAATTCCATTTTCTCTCCTATTAATCTTTTAATTTTAAATTGGCGGCAACAAGATATGCATTGTACATAGAATTGATAACAGATATCATTCTGTTTATATCATCCTGTGTTTCAATGGGTTGTTCAATAGTTACAGCAATATCCTGTTTCGAGCCCTTGGCACAAGCAAAACCGTTGAAGTTTGCATTTATAAACTCTCTGAACAATTTATTTAAGTTCTCATATCCCGAAGTAAGTTCTTCCTTGGTCATTTCAACGCCTTCAAAAAAAGTACCTTTATTCAAATGAAATTTCAGTACAACATTTCCGTTGATATAGTTTTCCTTTTTAAGAATGGGCATTCTTAAAAACCAACCGGTGTTATTTGATGTTGAATTGTTGTAAAAGTCTGAAATATTAGTTTTAAGGCCAAAACTAAAGCAGGTTGCAGGCTGACCTGTCGTTTCAAAATCATAGACTTCTTTTCTTACTACCATATTGGAATGTTCTTTTTGCCATCCGTCAAGTGAATTCTTAAGTCTGTCTTCAAATGTTTTGTTTTCTTTTATTTGTTTTAAAATATGCTTGACTGCAATATAGAATACCATAACAGAAACTACTGTTCCTGCCATATCCTTAACTGCCGCAACTATTGTTTCAGGAGAAATTCCGCCTATCACCATTTCAGCCAGAATTGCAATAATTGCTATTAAACCAAATATACCGCCCCACTTTGTTTCTGTATCTAATTTCTTAAAAAACTCTTTCATTTTTAACCCTCCGTTGTTTTGTAATAACCGTTTTCTTCTTTGATATAATAAGGCTTACTGTTCATAAGCATCATTACCTTTTTAAGCCATGGTCTGTCTTCCTTAATTTCTTTGTGCTGTTCTTCGCCAAAGAACACAAAAGGACAAGCCACAATCTCTGTATCGTCAGGTAAGCAAAAATCTTTGAGTAATTTTGCTTTGTTAACTGTACACAAATATGTAAATCCTTCAAGGACACAGCGAAGCATTGTTTCTTTGCTGTCTTTCTTTTTCAGTTCAAGAATGCGGAGTGTTTTGCCGTCAAAGGAAAGCAAATCAATCTTGCCTGCCTCATCTTTGGATGTGTTTTTCAGCAGAGTCTGATAGTCAATTATCTTACCGATAAAATCATAAACACTACCGTTTTTACATTGGTTGAACATTTTTATCGCAGTGATTTCTTCTTCTCTTTTCGAATTAGGATTAAACTCACCATTGTGAGACTGTGTTTTATAAGCTTCTTCTCGAGTAATCTTCTCGATCTCAAAAGTTAATTTATCAAAGTTATCACAAACAAATTTGGCAACAATCTCATTATAGAGG
>JAZPZK010000036.1:0-48128 GCA_045544675.1 Acutalibacteraceae bacterium | reverse complement strand
AGCCTTGCGGCTTCAGTGTTATTTTATTCGCCGAAAACTGCCGAAGGCAATATCACTTGTCGCAAGACAAATATCACTGCGAAGCAATATCACTCGCCGTATGGCGAATAAAACTGCCGAGTGTCCTTATGAACACTCGGCTTAGCTCCGGGGCATAATTTACGGTGGATTATTCAGTTCTGCCGAGAACCTCGTCAAGTCTTAAGAATTCGAAGATAGCATCAAAGAACTTGTCAAATGCATCTCTGATCTGCTTGAGGATAGCCTGGAAGCCGTCAACAAAGTTTTCCTGCTCCTCTTCGCCCCAATAATCGTTGATGTTGTTCTTAAGATCGTCAAGATTCTGGTTATATTCCTTACAGCAATCACAACCGCAATCGCAGGGCCAGATACCTGTGCACTCAACACAGCATACTGTTCCGTCAAAACCGGTTTCACCTGCAGGGTTATTTGCCTTTGCGCAGGATGTAAGATAGCTGATGTCAAGATTGGGGCAGAATACACAGCAGTGGCATTCAGCATCGTGCTGACCAACATTACATGTGCACTGACCTTCAAGCTTATACTGAGTAATATTGCCGAAAATATCCTGATCAACTGTAACCTGATCACCAACTGTAACTGTTGCAGATGCTGAAACAGCCATGCAACCGCAAAGCATAAGAACTGATAATAAAACAGCAACTATTTTTTTCATAATAATCCTCCTATAAAATGACGCATCTGTAGGTGCGCTCATACTCGTAGTTCTATTATAATGAATAACTGCGAAAATGTCAACAATATTATCCAAAATTTTTAACGGGATAAAAATAAACGAGGCACATTCTGAAACGTGCCTCGTAATTGCTTATGTAATACTCACTCAGGCTGCGGCAGGAGCTGTATCCTCAGCGGGAGCATTTTCAGCACCGTCTGCAGGAGCTTCTTCTGTAGCTGTATCGTCATCGCCTATCAAGCTACCGATAAAATCGCTGACCTGATCAATTAAAGCATCCTTATCAACAATGCCGAAGATGATACCAAGCTTAATGTAAACCTTAGCGAGCTTAAGAACGATCTTTGCAACCTTAAGTGCAGGCTTTACTGTACCGAAGGGAAGATCGAGAATCCAGTCGTACTCACCTAAAATAGAATCTTCGTCTGAATCTTCAGCACCGTCTCCTTCGCCGGGCTGTACTGTGCTTTCGCCTGCTGCGCCGTCGTTAATATCTGCACCGTCAGTAGCAAAAGCCACACTGCACATTGAGAAAGCCATAACAAGTGCAAGTAAAAGTGAAATAATCTTTTTCATTGTAATTTCCTCCTAATATTTGGTAACTTCAGTATATAGGTCAAAAGACATTTTGTCAAGTATTTTTTATGAATAACAGATGTCCGTTACCGTGTCAGAGCAAGAAAAAAAGGCACGCCCTGAGGGTATGCCTTAAAGAGAATTTTTATCTGCCGTTGTAACGTCCGTAGCTTCTGATTACATCGATTACCTCATCAATCTTTTCATCGGGAACAAGCCTGAAATACATAACTGCAAGCTGCTCCTCCTTTGAAAGACGTGCAATAGGATCCGGATCTGAAGCCGAGATTTCTGTCTGCTTTCTTTTAAATCGGGGGTTATTGTCTTCAACGCCTGCAAGGTAACCCACAGTACAGTTATAAAGATTTGAAAGAGTAACAAGTGTTGTTATTGAAGGGCTTGTTTTTCCTGTTTCATAGAAAGTATAGGTAGTTCTGTCGATTCCGAGAATCTTTGCCACATCTTCTTGTGTCAAACGGTGTTCCTTACGGACTTTTTTGAGCATTTGTTTCACCATAGCTTTATACCTCCTTTTTACTAAATATTATCATACCGTTCTGAATAAAGTCAATAGTAAAATTATTAAAATGTGTTGTTTTTACTCAAAATTTGTTGAAAATCGTTTACATCGTTCTTGATTATCAGATTTCACAATTAAAATAGCTGTGTATGTTTTGTGCATCCTTTTTGCTGATGCCCTTTACGGCACTCAGCTCTTCCTCGCTTGCCTTCATAATCGCAGACATTGTTCTGAAGCTTTTAAGAAGCAGCGCCGCCTTTTTATCGCCTATACCCTCAATCTTTGTGAGGTTTGTTGCAACAGCAGATTTGCCGTGCTTTTGCTTATGATAGGTTATGGCAAAGCGATGCACCTCCTCCTGAAGAGAGGACACAAGGGTAAACACCTGCCTTAGAGAGCTTATTGCAATCTCTCCCCCGTCGGCAGAAATTGCGCGTGTTCTGTGCTTCGAGTCCTTGACCATACCGAATACGGGCACATCAAGGCCGAATGCCTCTATAATAGGCTTGACCGCATTCACCTGACCCTGACCGCCGTCAAGAAGAATAAGGTCGGGAAGACGTCCGAAGCCCTCACCGCTGTCCTTTTCCTCCATATAACGGTTAAAGCGTCGGCTGATAACCTCACTCATTGAGCCGTAATCATCCTGACCGTCAAAGGATTTTATTGCAAAACGTCGGTAAGCCTTTTTATAGGGCTGACCGTTTTTGAAAACCACCATACCGGCAACATTATCGCTGCCTGCAGTATGAGAAATATCGTAGGATTCTATATATTCGGGAGTTCTGTCAAGATTCAGCAGCTTTTTAAGCTCATCAAGAACAGCGGTCTCCTTACCTGCACGACCCGTATGCTCACCGAGCTTCTGCGCCGCATTGCTAAGGCACATCTCAAGTACCTTTGCCTTTTCTCCCCTTTTTGGAACCGTAAGTGTAACCTTTCTGCCTTTGCGCTCACTTAAGAACTGACCGAGAAGCTCCATATCATCGGTTTCTCCGTCGAGAATGATATTAAGGGGAATATCACGACCCATAGAGTAGTAATAGGTCAGCGCTTCGCTTCTCATTTTCGAAAGAGAATCACCCGACGGCATTATAAAATGCTCACTGCCTGCAAGAAGTCCGTCTCGGAAATTAAGCACGGCAAGACAAGCCTTTTCTCCGCGTTCTACAATGGCAAAAACGTCCTCCTGAACGCTGTCCTTCACAACAACCTTCTGCCTTGAGGTGATTCTTTCAATCGCTTTGATTTTATCTCTGAGCTTTGCCGCCTTTTCAAATTCAAGATTTTCTGAAGCCGCTTCCATTTCACGGTGCAGGTTTTTGAGCATATTACCGCTTCCACCCTTGAGAAATTCAACGGCAGAGCTGAGATTTTCGCTGTATTCCTTCTGAGAAACCTTACCTGCACATACGCCGCAGCACTTTGAAATAAAGTAATTAAGGCAGGGTCTTCCCTTGGAGATATCTCTGGGAAACTGCTTGCTGCAGGTTGGCAGACGAAAAATTTCGCAAGCCTGATCAACTGCATTTGTTACGGAAAAATTGCCGGTGTAAGGCCCGATGTACTGTGCGTTTTCGTCGTCTTTTCTGAAGCAGGGAGAAATTTTCCCCCACTCACCGCCGGTAATTTTAATATAGCTGTAGCCCTTATCATCCTTGAGCAGAATGTTATATTTGGGCATATTCTGCTTGATAAGGCTGCATTCAAGCACCAGGGCTTCAAATTCGCTGTCGGTGAGAATATAGTCAAAATCGTCAACGTTTTCAACCATTTTTCTGACCTTGGTGCTGTGACCGTTCTGAGAGCCGAAATACTGACTTACCCTGTTTTTTAATTTTTTAGCCTTACCGATATATATTATTTTGCCGCTTTTGTTCTTCATAATATATACGCCCGGTGTGAGCGGCAGCTTCATAGCTTTCGCTCTGAGAAGGGCAAGCTTCGGATTTTCTCCCATTGTTTCACCTTCTTAAAAGGATTATTTCACCTTGACCGATGCCTTCTGTGAATATGAGCTGTAGCCTGCAACTCCGCCCTTTACGGTAACTGCTCTGACACGGTAATAATATCTTGAGCCGCTCTTAAGGGAGGTATCGGTATATTCAGTTTCTCCGTTTCTCATTATGGCTATTCTCTTATATCCCGAGGAGGTATAGCGGTATACGTAATAGTACTTTGTGCCGTCTATACTGTCCCAGCTGATTGTTGCACTGCCCTTAGCGTTACTTTTTACGCTGATTTCAGGTGCAGAGGGACCTGCTACGGTATATGCCTTTGATGAAACCGCAGAATAGAGATAGCCCCAGCTTGTTTTTGTTGTTGCATAAACTCTGTAATATGCTGCTTCGGAAGGCTCAACGGTTAGAGTCAGCTTTTCAGTTTTAACGTTCTTTACCTTAGTATATTTTTTAGTTGCAGAATTATATTTGTATACAGAATAAAGGCTGACATTCTCAACCTTATTCCAGGAAAGTGTTATTCTGCCTGTAAGAGAACTACTCTGCTTAAGACCCGTAACCTTTTCGGGTCTTGTTGAAAGCTTCACCTTGGTGTTAGCACCGTTTATTATGCCGTCATCGGTATCGGCAACAGCTCTTACAAGATAATAATAGCTCTTTGATGCGCTTACCGATGTGTCTGTGTATTCGTTTTCATCTACGTTCGCTAATTTTTCATACTTCTTTTCAGATGCGTTATATCTGAATATATCATAGGAATCGGCACAGGATACTTCATCCCAGGTAAAAGTGATTGAATCTGTGGTTGTGCTTTTAAGATTCTGCACTATGCCGCTGACATTTTCAGGCTTTACGGTAACTGTGCATTCAGCCTTGACCTTGCCCGTTTTATCCGCACAGACAATCGTTGCCTTACCGCAGGAAAGAGCTGTTATTTTGCCGTTTTCAACGGATACTGTGCCATCATCCGTGGTTGACCATACCACTTCTTCGCTGAGCTCAGAAGGCTCAACCGCAGCTGTAAGAACTGCACTTTTTCCGCAGATGAGTGTGAGCTTTTCATCCGAAAGGACGATGCTGCTGACAGGATTCTGAATCTCTTCTTCATTTACGGTAAAGCCGATAAGCTTACCTGCAATTATCCAGGAAGCTGCGTGGCTGTTTTTTGTGTATACCTTGGCATAGTATTTTCCGTTTGCCTCAACGGAGAAAGAATATTCATTACCGCTTACATAATTCTGACTGATAAGCTTCTTGCTGCTGTCATAAAGCCTTATGAGATACTTTTCGCTTCCGCTGACCTCATCCCAAGAAAGCGTTAAGGATTTACTTTCGTAAGCAGCTTTTGCGTTGTTTATCTCAGGGGTCTGATAGCTTCCGCTTACATATTCCGAATAATTAAGCGCTGCCCATCCCTTTATACTGCCGTATTCAACATAGCCCCAGAGATAGTCTGCGGTGTGTTTTTTCTGCTTGACTGTAAAGCTTGCACCTGCAGGAATTGAGCCTACCTTAGATGCACTTACAGATGCACTGCTTCTTACATTGAGGTTGCTGTCGCTCATCTGCCAGATTTCCTGTGAAACAGTTACGGTATCTTCTTTGTCATCTTCATCCTCAGGCTCTTCATCCTTCAGATATTTTTCCGGATGATTAAAAAATTCAAGATCCGTGTTTTTTCTGTTGTTGCCTTCAAGATGAAGCACATACGAAAAACCTCGGCTTGTGATATAGGAAATATCCATAACACCCCATCTGATAATACAGTTGGAGCCCCAGTTACAGTCCGTAAATGAAATCTGAGAGCCGTTCACACCCGTAACACAGATAGAATGTCTGTCGTTTCTGAAGCGGATGATATCACCCACACGAAGGCTTGATACGCTGAGCTTCGTGGATTTTGTAAATGACCCTCTCGGCATAACTCCGGTTATTTCGTAAGCTATTTTATGGGCATATCCCATACACTGAATAGACCTGTCAAAGCTGTTGCATGAGCAGGCATCCTCCTGCCAGCTGCATCCGATGTGAGATGCACAGGGAACATCCGTAACCGTATCGGGGCTGTTTTTCGGCGAGCCCATATGATTCCAGTATTTATCTGCAGGAAATTTCTTTGTAAGTGCCGCCAGCGTACTCATTGTGTCATCTGCCGCCTGAGTCTCAGTAATGCCCCACAAAGTGAAAGAGGAACAGAGAATTATAAGTGATAAAACTGCTGAAAGTATTCTTTTTATCATATTTAACTCCTTTTATCTTTGTAAATCCTTATCTTTAAAATTTACCCTAACATTTAAATTGTACCATATATCGACACTTTTTGCAACCCGTACACCTCACAGGGTATATCTGACAAAAAAAGAAGAGAGAACAAGACTTGCAAAATCCGCGGCAAGCCCTGCAAGAAGCGTATGACGGGTGTTTTTTATACCAACTGCCGAAAAATACAGACTTACCGCATAAAAGGTGGTATCCGTAGCACCCATAAGCACAGATGCAACCTGACCGATAAAGCTGTCGGGACCGTAGTCCTTCAGCACTCCCTCAAAAACAGAAAGTGATCCGCTTCCCGAAAGCGGTGTGAGCAATGCAACGGGTATAATTTCAGAGGGTACACCGATCAGACCGGCAAAGCCCGAAAAAGCTGAAGCTATAACCGCCATCGCTCCGCTTTCTCTGAGCATTGTAACTGCCACAACAAGAGCTATGACCGTAGGCATAATCCCGTAAAAAGCCTTCATGCCCCTGACTACGCCCTCTTTAAAGCAATCGAATACCCTCACACGGCCTATGGCACCCAATATAACTGCAGAAGCTACGGCTATAGGCAGCACCCAGTCACTTATTCTTCCTTCCAAGGCTTTTCCTCCCTTTTGAAGAAATTCTGCACCCGAGCTTCGCCACCGTTATGGCAACTGTCATTGAACAGAAGGTCGTAAGTAATGTGGGCAGTAATATTGCCATTGGCTCTTCTGAGCCGTACTGTCCTCTTATTGACGCTACGGTTGTAGGTATTATCCGCATTGCCGCTGTGTTCATAACAACAAAAACCACCATTTCATCGGTGGCTGTATCCGCGTTTCCGTTAAGGCTCTGCAGCCTTCGCATTGCTTCAAGGCCGAGAGGTGTTACTGCATTGCCAAGACCCAGCATATTGGCAGTAACGTTAACAGAAACAGCTTCGAGGACATACTTTTCCTTTTTAAGTGAGGGAAAAATCAGTCTGAGAAAGGGATTTATAATTTTTGACAAAAAGGCGGTAACTCCGCTTTTTTCCCATACTTCCATTATTCCGCCCCAGAAGCACATTGTGGCAAACAGCTTTATCAGAAGGCTGACTGCATTATCAGCTCCGTTTATTACCGATGCTGAAAGCTCACCCATTCTGCCTGTAAACAAAGCACAGATAAAAGCAAAGCCTATCATCACAGGAAATACTGCATTCATATTTTCATCACCTGCATTTTTCTTTATATATATTCCGATAATGAGGATAATATGATGAAGCTGAACCGCCGCATACCGCCCGAAAAACAAAAATCGGCTCACAGGACACCGCTTCATAAGGAAGCTATGCCCAAGAGCCGTTCATTTTATTTGAATCTGTCGAAAAAACCTCTTTTTTCTTCGCCGACGGTTGTTCCGTCGTCTATGTTGTTTTTAGGCTTATTTGTAAGAGTATCGTCAAAATCGCGAAGAAGCCTTTTCTGCTTATCGTTAAGATTCTTCGGCACTTCAACAATAATCTTGACATACTGATCTCCCCTGCCTCTGCCTGCAAGTGACTGAATACCTCTGCCTCTGAAGCGGAAAACCTCACCTGGCTGTGTGCCTGCAGGAAGGCTGTATTTAACCTTACCGTCAAGGGTGGGAATGTAAAGTGTGTCACCCATTGCCGCCTGAGCGTAGGTAACATTGAATTCGCACCATACGTCAAAGCCGTCACGCTCAAAGAAGGGATGAGGTCTTACGTTGACATTTACACGAAGATCACCTGTAGGTCCGCCGTTGACACCGGGATTACCTCCACCTCTGACTGTGAGCGACTGTCTGTCGTCAATACCTGCGGGAATCTCTATATCCACACTCTGAGGCTTTGCAACTGCGCCAGTGCCGCGGCATTTCTGACAGGGATTTTTGATTGTCTTTCCCTTACCGCCGCATTCCTGACACTGTCTCGTTGTGCTCATAACACCGAAGGGTGTTCTCTGCTGAACGTTGACCTGACCTCTGCCGCCGCAGGTCTTGCAGGTTTCGGGACTTGTTCCCTTTGCCGCACCTGAGCCGCCGCATTCGGTACACTTTTCAACCTTATTTATTTTCACGGTCTTCTTGCAGCCCTTCGCAGCCTCCTCAAAGGAGATGGTTATATTGGTCTGTATCGTAGATCCCTTTCTCGGAGCATTCGGATTTTGCTGTCTGCCACTGCCGAAGCCTCCGAAGCCGCCGCCAAAGCCGCCGAACATACTGCCGAGAATATCTCCAAGGTCAATGTCACCGAAGCCGCCGAAGCCTCCGCCGAAGCCGCCTGCTCCGAAGTTAGGGTCAACACCTGCGTGACCGTACTGATCATAGCGTGCCTTTTTATCGCTGTCGGAAAGCACCTCGTACGCCTCGTTGGCTTCCTTGAACTTTGCTTCTGCAGTTGCATCGCCGGGGTTAAGGTCGGGATGGTACTGCTTGGCAAGCTTACGGTATGCTTTTTTTATTTCATCGTCGGAAGCGCCCTTGCTGACACCGAGGACTTCATAATAATCGCGTTTATTTTCTGCCATTTGTATTTTCCTCTCAAATAGGATAAATCAACATCGGGAGCTGTATCCGAAGACACAGCTCCTCAGTTAAAAATCAGTTAGCGTCTGTAAAATTTGCGTCAGTATAACCTGCATCGGTGTAGCCGCCATTGTCTGCGCCGACCTGGAAATCATTAGGGTTGAAGCCGCCCTGAGCACCTGCAAAGTCATTGGGGTTGAAGCCCTGTGCGCCGCCCTGAGGATTTGCCTGCTGATACATCTTTTCGGACAGCTTGTAGAATGCCTGAGTGAGTGTTTCCTTCTCTGTCTTGATGAGGTTGATATCCTGACCGTTCAGAGCATTCTTGAGTGAATCAATCTTTGACTGAATTTCTGCCTTATCCTCTGCTGAAAGAGCCTGTGCAGCTTCTTCGGAGAGAATCTTCTCGCACTGATATACCATCTGGTCAGCTTCGTTTCTTGTATCTACCTCTTCACGGCGAGCCTTGTCCTCCTGAGCGAACTTCTCAGCCTCCTGAACTGCCTTTTCAATGTCTTCCTTTGACATGTTTGTTGATGCAGTGATGGAGATTGACTGTTCCTTACCTGTACCGAGGTCCTTAGCGGAAACGTGTACGATACCGTTAGCGTCGATGTCGAAGGTTACCTCAATCTGAGGTACGCCGCGACGTGCCGGCATAATACCGTCAAGGCTGAATACGCCGAGAGTCTTGTTATCTCTTGCGAACTCTCTTTCACCCTGAAGAACGTGAACCTCTACTGAAGGCTGATTGTCTGCTGCAGTTGAGAAAATCTGGCTCTTCTTTGTGGGGATTGTTGTATTTCTTTCGATAACCTTTGTGTTGATGCCGCCCATTGTCTCAATACCGAGTGAAAGAGGTGTAACGTCAAGAAGGAGAAGTCCCTTAACGTCGCCGCCGAGAACACCGCCCTGAAGTGCGGCACCCATTGCTACACATTCGTCGGGGTTGATACCCTTGAAGGGCTCCTTGCCGATAAATGCCTTGATAGCATCGTTAACTGCGGGAATTCTTGATGAACCGCCTACCATAAGCACCTTGTCGATTTCGCTTGTCTTGAGACCTGAGTCTGAAAGCGCCTGACGTACGGGACCCATTGTTGCTTCTACAAGGTCTGCAGTAAGCTCATTGAACTTTGCTCTTGTAAGAGTTGTCTCAAGATGCTTGGGGCCTGTTGCGTCTGCTGTGATATAGGGAAGTGAAATAGCTGAGGTTGTAACGCCGGAAAGCTCAATCTTTGCCTTTTCTGCGGCTTCCTTGAGTCTCTGCATTGCCATCTTGTCACCGCGGAGATCTACACCCTGCTCTGCCTTGAAGCCTGCTACGAGCCAGTCGATGATTCTCTGGTCGAAGTCATCACCGCCGAGACGGTTGTTACCTGCAGTTGCAAGAACTTCCTGAACACCGTCGCCCATTTCGATGATTGAAACGTCGAAGGTACCGCCGCCAAGGTCATAAACCATAACCTTCTGGTCGGTTTCCTTGTCGATGCCGTATGCAAGAGCTGCGGCTGTGGGCTCGTTGATGATTCTCTTAACCTCAAGGCCTGCAATCTTACCTGCGTCCTTTGTTGCCTGGCGCTGTGCGTCGGTGAAATATGCGGGTACGGTGATGACTGCTTCTGTTACTCTGTCACCAAGGTATGCCTCTGCATCAGCCTTGAGCTTCTGAAGAATCATTGCTGAAATTTCCTGAGGTGTATAGTTTTTGCCGTCAACGGAAACGTGATAGTTTGAGCCCATCTGGCGCTTGATTGATGCGATTGTTCTGTCGGGGTTTGTAACTGCCTGACGCTTTGCAACCTGACCTATCATTCTTTCGCCTGTCTTTGAGAATGCAACAACGGAAGGAGTTGTTCTTGCGCCCTCTGCGTTAGCGATAACTACGGGCTCGCCGCCTTCGATAACTGCTACGCATGAGTTTGTTGTACCTAAGTCGATACCGATAATCTTTGCCATAATTTGTTACCTCCAAGTAAAGTTTATATTTTGTAATTTATTTTGATATTTATAATAATGCAAAATGCAGAATGCAGAATGCAAAATTGTGGTCGCGGATTAACCTTGCCGCAACAGTCAAGTTGTTTTCCGCAAAAAAAGTTTATTAAAACAGGGAACAAGCAGATTTATAAATTATATTCTGATATTCCAAATCAACTAAAAAATTAACGAATTGCAGACGCAAACCGTGCGGGTAAAAATTTTCTTTTTCATCCGTTTTGGGTGCAATTTTTCATTTTGCATTTTGCATTCTGCATTTAATTAGCGACCTGCACCATAGCGGGGCGGAGAACTCTGTCACCTAACTTATAGCCCTTTGAGAAAACCTCTGCGATTACGTTTTCACCGAGAGAGTCATCTTCGATGTGCATTACACCGTTGTGGAAATTCGGGTCAAAGGCTTCGCCCCTTTCACCGAAGGCTTCAACGCCAAGATTTTTAAGAATCTCACAGAAGTTTGTATATATCATTTCAACACCTTTTTTGTAAGACTCAAAATCTGAATTATCAACGCTTAACGCTCTGTCGAAATTGTCAAGTACACCTAAAAGAGACTTCATACAGTCTGCCTTGGCATCACCGTAGATGCCTTCCTTTTCCTTTGCGGTACGCTTTCTGTAGTTATCGTACTCGGCAAGGGTTCTGATGTGTGCTTCTTTTGCCGCCGCAAGCTCTTTTTCAAGCTCCGCTTCCTTTGAGGGAGCTTCTTCGACTACGGTCTCCTCGACCTTCAATTCCTCTTCGGCTGCGGTTTCTTTCTTTTTATCTTTAGCCATTTTTTAGCCTCCTTATTCCTCTAAAGTATCGGTAAGCAATTTACCGACAAGGTCTGTCAGATATTCAATGCTCGGTATAAGCTTTGCATAGTCAAGTCTCGTCGGTCCTATAATTCCTATTGCGCCGCCGTCGTGACCGCCTATGGAGTACCGTGAAATTATCATACTCGAATTTTCAAGCTGACGGTACATATTCTCCTTACCGATAATTACCTGCACACCGTCCTTTGATGAGGAAATTGCTCTTTCAAGCTTCTCCTTCTCATCAAAAAACTGCATCATATCGTATATATTGTTGCCAAACTCTCTGTGGTGAAGAAGATTCTGTTCACCCTCGAGACGTATCTCAGCCTGAAGCGCCTGATTGGCTATATCAGCAAGAACAACAAACAGCGGACTCATTGCAAGAGCATTCATCCCGAGAGAAGCAACGAGAGTCTGAATCATTACCGTACCTACATCGGATACAGGGTGACCTATGAAGCACTCATTGACTATATCGTAGAAGCACTGCACCATATCATCGGTAAGCTCGGTTTCAACCTTACATATACCGTTTTTGATAATGCCGGAGGAGGTCATCATAACTATCATCGCTATCTTTCTGCCTACGGGCATAAGCTCGATGTGCTTTATGGTTGCACCCTCGTCTGTAGGTGTTGTGGCTACTGCCGCACAGCCCGTCAGCCTTGCAAGCATCTCCCCTGCCTTTTCAAGCAGCTTATCGGGATTTCCCACTGACCTTTCAAGCTCACTTCTTATAAGACGTCTGTCCTCTTCGGAAAGCTCGTCGGTATTCATAAGCTTATCAACGTAATATCTGTAGCCCGCCTGAGAGGGTATTCGTCCTGCCGAGGTATGAGGCTGCTCAAGAAAGCCCATTTCGTGAAGCTCACTCATCTCATTTCTGATGGTTGCCGAAGAAACAGATATTGGAAGTGACTGCATAAGCAGCTTTGAGCCTATGGGCTCTCCGCTTTTGATATATTGCTCAACTATTGCGGCAAGTATCAGCTCTTTTCTTTTTCCGAGCTCCATTTCTTCACATCCTTTCACACCTGAGCGGTTGTTTTGCTATGTTTTAGCACTCTCAGCTATCGAGTGCTAACCCTTGACACAAATATACTACCTTTGCCAACAAATGTCAATAGAAAAAAGCAACTTTTTTTATTTTTTTAAAAGTTGCTCTTTAAAATTCATTATTAACTTTTATTTTCTGTGATATACAAGGCGGTTATTCTCATAAAGGGCATGTATTCTGTTATCATTAACAAGTGCCTGAAGAAGATTCCTTACCATAACCGCATACATGGGATATTTCTCCGTTCTGATATTAAGCTCCTGAGAAACCATAAGTGCCGCAAAGAGATCGTCAAAGCTTTTACCCTCGCAGAGCTCGTATACGACCTCTTTTTTCTCCCTGAGCTTTTCTATATTATAGTCTGCAAGCTCCCCTATTTTCTCAAGAGGAGGATTATGCGAAGGCACAAAGATATCCGCTTCAAGATCTTTTATGTTTATGAGAGTTTCGATGGTGCTGTTTACATCGTAAAAGAAGGGCAGCTTATATTCGTCCCAGGTTTTCTTTGAAAGAATAGCATCGGCAAGGAAAAGCACACCGTCAGGCGTTTTTACGCCTATCATCTCAAAGCTGTGACCGGGAAGAGGTATAATTTCAAAGCCTTCGGGAAGATTTTCATCGCTGATAACCTCGCTTTCAGAGGGCTCGATAAAGAAAAAGGGATTTTTGCCTTTATCGGTGTTTATACCTGCATAATAAAACTCAGGCTCCATTGCAGGATAGGATATGAATGCCTGCTCCTTCTTCGTGGAAAGAATTTTACAGCCATACTTTTCGGAAAAATATCTGT
Organism: Acutalibacteraceae bacterium; assembly: GCA_045544675.1. GTDB lineage: Bacteria > Bacillota > Clostridia > Oscillospirales > Acutalibacteraceae > UBA6857. Next base: position 34,932 of record JAZPZK010000036.1, on the reverse strand, counting down.
TACCGCAGATGTGGTCCACGTGGCAGTGAGTATCTATTATAAGAGAAACGGAAAGGCCCATTTCCGCAAGCTGTCTGTCAAGACCTTTAACCATTCTCGGGTGGTCGCAGGAATCGATAAGTATGGCATTTTTTCCGTCGGGAGTATAAATTCCTACATTGGAAAAGGCTTCAAAATAATAAGTATTTCCTTTTATTTTCTTTATCTCAAACATATTTTTCTCCTTTTTAATGAGCTTTGTACGTTGATTTTTAATAGCTTTTATGTTAATATTAGGCTCAGAGTTTTAGGGGGAGGTGCTTAAATTGGTTGTCGGAATAGTCGGCTCAAGAGGCATACATCTGCCAATACCTGACGGAATCATTCCCGAAACCACTACCCGCATCATTTCCGGCGGTGCCGTGGGAATAGACCGCAGTGCCAGAGAATATGCAAGAACGCACCACATACTCATCGAAGAAATTCTCCCTGCCTATGACCTTTACGGCAGGCGTGCGCCCTTAATCAGAAATGATATTATAATTGACAGAAGTGATGCTGTTTTTGTCTTTTGGGACGGAAAAAGCCACGGCTCTGCTTATGTTATAAAGGAATGCAAAAAGCGCGGCAAACACTGCAAGGTTTATATCTGCAGGCAAGGGACATTTGAAGAATACCGATGATAAAAAGTACCTTAAGGAAGGTACTTTTTCATTATACATCGCACAAAAATAAAAATCAATCGTCTTTCACCTTTTTATCTTGTGAGTAGTCGTCTTTTCAAAAGGAGCACTTCGCACGGTAAAGCTTCTGATCCTTTTATAGGGCGGAAGCTTTCTGTTTACGGTTTTTACAACGGCATCCATATAAAGATATATTTCTCTTTCGTCGGGAAAGGCTTTTTTGCTTTTCCGCTTCACCTCTTCCTCATCAGGAAAAAGCTCTGCAAGAACCTCGTTGTTCCTGCCGCCGTAAACCACACATTCGCTCACCAGAGGACTTTTCATAAGATATTGCTCTATTTCCTCGGGATAGATGTTTTTGCCTCCGTCGGTTACAATGACGTTTTTTCTGCGCCCCGTAATATGAAAAAAGCCGTCCTTATCCTCATAGCCGAGATCCCCCGTGCAGAACCATCCGTCCCTGAAAACGCCGTCGGTAGCACCCGGATTTTTATAGTAGCCCTTCATCACCATAGGTCCTCTGACTGTAATTTCGCCTACGCCCTTTTCGTCTGCATCTGTTATTTTCACCTGTACGCCCTTCACCGGCTTTCCTATTGAATCCGTTCTTCTGCCAAGCTCACTGTTACAGATAACTATAGGCGAGCATTCCGTAAGTCCGTAGCCGATTATCACCGAAAAGCCGTAGGTTTCAAAAGCTTCTGCGGTGGATTTTTTAACAGGTGCCGCACCGACTATTATTTTTCTGAGCCTTCCGCCGAAAACATCGTGAACTGACGAAAAAGCTTTTCTTCTGCTGTCCTCACTCATAACGCCTGACATAATGGATGCAAGTTTACTCTGACCCGACTTTCCTCTCAACTGAATTTCTTTTTGAATCTTTCTTTCGAATTTTTCAAGCAGCAGAGGTACACATACAAGTATCGTAGGTCGATAAACAGAAAAGTCACGCAGCAGATTTTTATATGATGAGGCAAAGCAGATTGTTGCCCCCGATTTAATCATCATAAGCATTGTTATTGCTTCATAGGTATGATGAAGCGGCAAAACCGAAAGACTCCTGTCCTCATTTGTTACTGTCACTACACCGCTTACAGCTTTCAGGTCTGAAATGATATTATTATTGGAAAGCATAACCCCTTTGGATGTACCGGTAGTGCCTGAGGTGAAAAGAAGCACCGCCATTTCGTCGGGATCCTTCTGAGGTATAATCTCTATGCCCTCTCTGATTCTTTCTTTTCCGTAGGTGAGCAGTTCATCAAGGCTTATTACACCTTCAAGCTCCGTTTCACCGGTGCAGATGAGTATGCACTCCGCATTGCTTTTTCTCAGAGCCAGAGCCGACGCCCTGTCGCAGATAACAGCCTTGACTTCACCGAATTCTATAAGACCTGCTGAATTTTCCCCTGTGTTATCCTTATCAAGAGGGACTATAACCCCTTCACCCGAGGCAATTGCAAAATATGCCACACACCACCAATATGAATTGGCTGACATTATTCCCACATGGCTTTTATTCAGCTGAAGCTTTTCTTTAAGTGCTATGGCAAGAGCATCAACATCCCGGGCAAATTCTTCATAGGTTATTTCTTTTCCGTCTGCCTGCAGAAAAGCTGTCCGCGTGGGATATATCTCCCTGCTGTAAGAAAGAATATCACGTACCGTTCTGATATTATTCATAGTTCACCGCCTTTTCTTTATAATACTATAATTAACTTAAAAGGCAGATTTTATGCCGAAAAATTAAAAGACGGAATTCCGCGGAATTCCGTCTTAATTTTATTCGCTTGCTTTTGTGGTTTCTTCAACCTTATTATATACAAAATCACGAAGAATTTCCTTGTTAGCACCAAGGTCAAAGTCAATAACGTAGCTTCCGTTGGCACGACCGTCACGCCAGGTGCCGTCGGCAGGTATCTGCTGCTGAACGATTTCGTATCCCAGATAATCCGTAACAGCACTCAGACCGAGTGACTTGATATCACCTTCGGTAAGGTCTGTGGAAACATCGGGAAGCACCTGCTTAACAAGATTAAGAAGTTCTGTATATTTCATGCCCTTAGCCTTGTTGATAATTGCAGAAAGCACCTTTCTCTGACGCATTGTTCTGTAAAAGTCGCTGTCAAGCTTTCTTATACGGCAATACCAGAGCGCCTCATAGCCGTTCATATGGTTAGAGCCTTCGGTGATGTTTGTGTCAGCCTCAGCATTCATAAACTTTGCTTCCTTGGCGGTAACACCGTCTACAGTAACACCGCCCATAAGGTCAACAATCTTCTCAAAGGTTTCAAAGTCAACGGATGCATAATTGTGTACGTCAACACCGAAGTTATATTCGATAGAGTCGATAACACCCTGGGCTCCGCCCTTACCGTAAGCCGCATTCATTTTGCTCTTATATACCTTGTTGACACCATCATCGGTATAAGGAATTTCAACATAGCTGTCTCTGAGGAATGAGGTGAGCTTTATCTGTTTATGTGCAGAATCAATGCTCAGCATAATCATTGTATCGGAACGCTGACCCTTGACGCTTCCGTCATTTCTCACGTCGCTGCCGATGAGAAGGATATTTCTTACATCATCACTCACGGGAGCATCGGAAGAAAGGAATCTGTCATCGATGATGGTATCGTCGTAGCTGACCTGACCGATTATTGAATCGAATGTAAAAAGTGCCCAGCCGGCTACGCCGCCGATAAGCAGTATCACAGCAAGAACTGCCGCAAGGATAATTTTGTTTTTATTGGATTTTTTCTTTGTGCTTCTTCTCGGTGCCTGACCGGAAGCTCTTGATGCGCCCTGCGGTGCTACTCTTCTGCCCGAGGGAGTTCTTGAAGGTGAGCCTGCAGGTGAATTAGAGGGAGCTGCTCTTCTCACAGGTGCGCCCGACGGTCTCTGAGGAACCGGTCTCTGCGAAACAGGTCGCGGTGAGGTCTGTCTTACGGGAGAAGCACTCCCTGCAGCTTGAGAAGCACCCCTTGAAGAATAAAGCTCCTTTGAAGGAATCGGCCTTCTGACAGGTCTTACCTCTTGGACTGAAGGCGAATCATCATAGGCAAAGGGCTCAAAGCTTTCCTCGTCATCAGTCTCAGAGCTTATAAACGACTGAGCGTTACCCTTACTCTTTTTGAAGTCAAGAGAAAACTCTTCATCAAAATAGTCGGTCTCAAGATATTTATCATGAGCGTCAGTCTTCTCTTTTTCTTCACGCTTTCTTTTATCTGAAAAGTAAATATCGTCCATTATATACCCTCCGTTTAGTATAAAGGCTTCTGTTTATTTTACAACATATCTCTCAAAATCTCAAGTATTTTGCAAAAACTTAATACTTTTATCAAATTTAATGCCATTTTTGCGGTTGTTTACATATTGGGTTTGACTTTTTTTCTTCTTTAGTGTAAAATATAGCCTCGTGAGTGAGTTGGGCAGTCGCGGGCCGAAAGGCGTGAGGAAAGTCCGAGCTTCATACAGCAGGGTAACGGTTAACGACCGCCGAGGGCGACCTTAGGGAAAGTGCAACAGAAATAAACCGCCGTTTTTACGGTAAGGATGGAAAGGCGAGGTAAGAGCTCACCGGCACACGGGAGACCGTGTGGCCATGTAAACCCTACCCGAAGCAACACCGACAGGATATAATGCGTCAGCTGGACGCCAAACCGAAAGGTGGCTTGAACCTGTGAGCAATTGCAGGTCTAGATAGATGATTGCCTTAAATGACAGAACTCGGCTTACAGATTCACTCATACCAATGAGATGTAAAACTCGGTTTTACGTCTCTTTTTTATTGTCAAAGCATTCCGACACTCATAATATGGTATGAGGTGTTTTTATGTTAAGCTGTTTTGTTTGTTTTCTGGCGGTTTTACTGCTTCTGACGGGTATGTTTTTTGTTTTTTATCTGGTTTTTTCATCGGGAAGTACAAATAGCGACGGCTTCTTTATCGCCGTTGAAGGTGAGGAAGATAATAAGCTTCTTGCCGAACAGGTTTATGCCGCTTACATTCAGATAAATCTTATGAATTTCAAGGAAAAGAGACCCGTATATGTCATAGACCGCAATCTTTCCGAAAAGACACGCGATGAACTGACTAAAGCAGTTGAGCCCTTCGGCAAAATCGTTTTTATTGATATGCCGGAGGACTTTAATGTGTTGCAATAAAAGTAATATTGTTGTATAATTACAGAAGCATCAAAAAAGGCGGTCAGAAATGGAACAGGAAATTTTTATTGAGGGTATTATAGAAAACGTTGTCTATACAAATCCCGAAAACGGATACAGCGTTATTGATCTTAACTGTGACAACAGCCTTGTCACGGCAGTAGGAACTATACCCTCATGCAGTGCAGGAGAAAAAATCAAGCTCAGAGGCCAATGGGTAAAGCATCCCACCTTCGGCACTCAGTTCAAGGCATCGGCCTGCGAAAGAAGTATGCCTAAATCTGCAGGTGATATGCTAAGATACCTTTCATCAGGCACAATAAAGGGCATCGGTCCTGCCACCGCCGCTAAAATTGTTGAACGCTTCGGTGAGGACACCTTTGATATAATCGAAAATCATCCTGAGGAGCTTTGCAAAATAAAGGGTATATCAAAAGAAAAAGCCCTTGATGTTCAGGAAAAATTCAAGGGTCAGTTTGCTTTGAGAGAAATTATGATAGGCCTTGAAAGGCTGGGTCTTAACCCCTCCGAATGCCTTACAGCCTATAAGGCTCTCGGTGCTACTGCAACGGAAAGAATCAGCGAAAACCCCTATATCCTTTGTTCGGATAAGGTGGGCCTTCGCTTTGAAAGAGCAGATGAAATCGCCGCTGAATTTCCTTATGAAGTGAATTCCCTTATGAGAAAAAGAGCAGGTATTCTTCATATTCTCAGGCACAATCTGAGGAACGGACACACCTGCCTTCCGAGAGAAAAGCTCATTATCCCCTCTTTTGAGCTTCTTGAAACCGAAAGAGAGGAAACTCAGCAGATTATAGATGACCTTATCATTGACAGAGAAATCGTCGAGGAGTTTATAGACAGTAAAAGCTTCATATTTCTTCCGTCTGAATACTATGACGAAAAGAAAATTGCAGAAAGAATTCAGATAATGCTACGCTTTCCTCCTGCAAAGGGAAGAAGTCTTGACAAGGATATTGATAAAATAGAAGAGAAAAAAGGCATACACTTTGAAGAAAAGCAGCGTCTTGCCATTTCCACCGCCGTTACAAAGGGGCTTCTTGTGCTTACCGGCGGTCCCGGCACGGGTAAAACCACCACGCTCAACGGTATTCTTGAGCTTTTCGAAAAGCAAAAGCTCAGGGTGCTTCTTGCCGCACCTACGGGAAGAGCCGCAATGCGTATGAGTGAAGTTACGGGACGTCAGGCTAAGACCATACACCGCCTTCTTGAGGCAGAATGGGTTGACGGTGACAGACAGCACTTTGCAAGAAATATGGAAAATCCCCTTGAGGCTGATGCAGTTATTGTTGATGAGCTTTCAATGGTGGATACTCACATTTTCGCAAGCCTTCTTGATGCACTTCCTCTCGGCTGCAGACTTATTATGGTCGGCGACTCTGACCAGCTTCCGCCCGTAGGCACGGGAAATGTTCTGCAGGATATAATCGAATCGGAGCTGTTGCCCGTGGTTGCTCTTACCGAGGTTTTCCGTCAGGCGCTTGAAAGCCTTATAGTTACCAACGCCCACCGCATCGTCAAGGGTGAATATCCCGAGCTCGGTGTAAACGACAACGACTTTTTCTTCATGCAGAGAAGCAATGTTTATTCAAGCTCTGATACGGTGCTTGAGCTTTATGAAAAAAGGCTTCCTGCCGCTTACGGATATAATCCTATTGAAAATATTCAGATAATAACCCCTTCAAGAAAGGGTGAGCTTGGCACTGTGAGCCTTAACAAAAGGCTGCAGCAGATAATCAATCCCCCGTCGCCTGACAAGGATGATTATCAGAGCGCCGGTAAAACCTTCCGCGAAGGCGACAAGGTTATGCAGACGAAGAATAACTATGATATTCTATGGACAAGAGGCAAGGAAAACGCATCGGGAATTTTCAACGGCGACATCGGTATCATTACCGCAATCAACCATAATGCCTCTTTTATGAAAATAAATTTTGACGGCAGAATTGCAATTTACCCCTTTGATAACATTTCTGAACTTGAACACGCCTATGCCATAACCGTTCACAAAAGTCAGGGCTCGGAATTCGAGGCGGTTATTATGCCCGTATGCTCCTGCCTGCCTCAGCTAAGCTACAGAAATCTTCTTTATACTGCGGTGACAAGGGCAAAAAGCCGTCTGATACTCGTCGGCACAAAGCAGCAGATATACGCTATGGTGGATAACGATAAAAAAACAAGGCGCTATTCGGCCCTTAAGCATTTTCTTCTTAAAAGCTGACGGAATTTGTCACTTGACAAACTAAGCTAAAAGAATTAAAATTAACGGACAAAGTAAAGGTGGTGAAGGAATATGCCCGGACTTAATATCGGCATTGATTTAGGAACAGCTTCAATTAAATTTTACGCTCAGGGTAAAGGCATAATCCTTTCTGAGCAGACTGCTCTTTGCTACGACAGCTTCAGCGGTAAGCCTGTAGCAATCGGCAACAGCGCCGGTGAGATGCTCGACCGCCTTCCCGACAGTCTTATACTTAAAAAGCCCATCGCAGGCGGTGTGGTTTCAGACTTCCCCGTTATGACGGAAATTCTTTCTCACTTTATAAAAAAGGTATGCAAAAACAGAATTTTCAGACCTAACCTTATAATCAGTGCACCCTGCTGTGTTACATCGCTCGAACAGAAGACGGTTATTGAAGCCGCCTGCTGTGCAGGTGCAGGTAAGGTGCATATTATAAGTGAGCCTATTGTTTCTGCTCTTGGTGCAGGGCTTTCAATTGAGCATCCCCACGGAGTTATGGTGGTTGACATCGGTGCAGGAACAACGGATATTGCCGTTATTACTATGGGCACCGTTGCATGCGCAACCTCAATTAAAACTGCCGGTGACAGCTTCGATGAAGCAATAAGCAACTATCTCAAGCGTGAAAAGGATATTGTTGCAGGCACACCTACAGTAAAGAAAATCAAGCACACGCTCGGATGTGTTTCCCCAAGAAGCGAAGAAATTGAAGCGGTTTATTCGGGCAAGGATTATATTACCGGTATGCCCCGTCCCTTCAATGTAAGAGCCAACGAAACCGTCAGAGTGCTTAAGGAGCCCGTTGACGTTATTTTCTCGGCTATGCTTGAGGTTATGGAGCAGACCCCTCCCGAGCTTTACAGCGATATATGTAACGAAGGAATTCTTCTTACAGGAGGCGGTGCAAAGCTTTACGGAATTGATAAATATCTTTCCGAAAAGCTCGGCATAAAGGTAACTCTGGCCGCAGACAGCGAAAACTGTGCCGCAAAGGGTGCAGGCTATATCCTTAAAAATATGAAAAAGCTTGAGGATAACGGATACTCCTTCCGTTCGAGAGAAAATATGGAGGTTTTTGCCGAATAAAGCAAATTTAAAAGCTGTCAGAATGATTTCTGACAGCTTTTGTTGTTTTATTGGTCAACGGCTACCGACGTAACAACAACTGCATATCCGCTGTTTTTGCTCAATTTATCAAGCTCTTCGGCTGTGAAGAATGCACATTCTCTTTCTTTTTCACCGGTTTCAAGGCTGTGCTCAACTATCTTGTAATCGTCAACGGTATAAAGCTTATCCCCTATACAGGTGCCCCTGAAGAATGAACCGTAATAGCTGCTGTGGCTCTCTCTGTCGTGAGTGAAGCCCTCAACGGAGGAAAGCTTGTTATCGGCATAGGTTATTATTGCAAAGCTCTGCACCGAGCCTGAGGAATAGACTGCTGAATTATAAACCGTAACGGGAATACCCACTATGTTTTTCTGCGGAAAATGGATGAGAGCCTTCGGCTCATAGTTAGCATCGCTGCTGCCGTTTTTTATCACATATTCATCGAGAATTGCAGGCTTTGTCATGTCTGAGACATCAAAAAGAGCAATCTTCAGCTTACCCATATCTGCGCCGTTATCGTCTCCTCCGTAGCCTATACCCATAAGCACCGTATCACTAAGAGGATGAAGATAGGTTGAATAGCCCGGCATATAAAGCTCACCGGCCACCTTCGGTGCTTTTTCATCGGAAAGGTCAATAATGAAAAGCGGATCAGTCTGCTCGAAGGTTATTACATAAGCCTTTTCACCCATAAAGCGTACCGCCTTCACCTGCTCATCAAGACCCTTTGTTATATCGTCAACAACACCGATCTGCTTTAATTCTTCATCAAGAATATATAAGGCACACTTGTTTCTGTATTCCTTTATATCATAAGAGGTGGTCACCGCCCTGAGCTTGCCCTCATATTCATCAAAGGAATACTTGTCGTCATAGGCACCGTCTATTTCACCGCTTGCGGTGCAGATTATCTTATCGCTGTTAAGAGCAAGCTTTCTGATATAGGTTTTGTTCTGACTGCTGTAATATCTTGTAAGAAGATAAAGATTGTTTTCGCTGCAGTAAATATCAGAGCTTGAGGTGAGAATGCTGAGAGACTCAGTTTTTGCATTTTCAGTTTTTGTATCGGTCATAGTAACCACGGTGTAAACACTTGCTTTTTCCTCGAAATGAATAACTGAAGTGCAGGGAACCTCTTCGCCGTTGATTTCAGGAAGATAGTATTCCTCATCTTCTTCAAGATTCTTTGAGTAATTAGTTACCATACAGAGCTTACCGTCAAGCATTCTTGAGGTAAGGAAGTTACCGTCCTGAGTTATGGTGCGGAGCTTTTTGGGCTTACTTCTGTCGGAAATATCATAGATATCTGCCTTGGTCTCATTGCTTGAATAATAGTTATAATAGCCGTAGAAGCGGTAGGCCTCATCCTTTTTATTTTCACTTTCGGCATATATAACCGTAAGCGTGTCACCGCTTACATAGATTTCGTGAAGGCAGACAGAGTAGTTATCTTTATTATAAGATATTGACGACACATTCTCCATGCTTTCGGTATCGGTGATTTCTATTGTAAGCATATTCTTACCTGCAACGTAGATATATCTGCCGTCATTTTTTATGATGTCGCCCTCGTCAACGCTGTTCTGGGTATTGGTGCCCGTATGACCTTTATCGCCTCTGTTCACCGAACTGTTAAGCGTGTCTGTTGCCGCAATTGTGGGTGACATATCCGAGTCGTCCTGTGCCGGTGCCGAACCGGTGTTGGCCTCCGCTGAAGACTCAGGAGCAAAATAGACATAGGTTTCACCCTTCAGATAATAAAAGTCGCCGCTTTTTATTTCTTTGAAATATTCCTTGAGCTGAGCCTCGTTTTCTATTGCCACCATATCCTTCGGTGCCTCTGTAATATTTTCGGGGCTTACAGCAATATCCGAAGAGGAACTGCCGCTGTTATCTGATGTTACGGCATCCCCGGCCTGCTGCGGTTTTGTATCAATACGGTCAAAGCCTATGGCAACAGCGGCTATAATAATCACGGCAAAAACCGCTGCTGCAAGCTCAACGGAAAATTGCTTTTTCACTTTCCTTACGGGCTTTATATTGCTTTCTTCAAGCTTTTTTATCATATTTTCTTTGGAGAGATTTTCGGGTAAATCGGGAGTGTGGGAAAAATATTCCTTGAAAAGTTCATCTTTCATAGTTAATGTCACCGTCCTTACATAGATAAAAGGTGTCTGAGCTTTTCTGTTGCTCTGCTGATTTTTGAGCGCAGGGTTGAATGTCTTATACCCGTAAGACTGCTTATTTCCTTTGTGGTATAACCGAGTGAGTGATAAAGAATCAGTATCTCCTTTTCTTCGTCACTCAGCTGTTTAAAGGCATTTCTCAGGGCAATTATTTCATCGCTGTCCCCTGCTATGTACTGCATATCGCTCCGGGCGGTGTATTCGGTAAAGTTCAGAGAAATAATCTTTTCCTTCTGTGCTTTTTTACACTCGTTATAGAGTATTTTAAAAAGCCACGGCTTAAAGCTTTCCGCCTTCTTCAGAAGACAGATGTTTTTAAAGGCTGAAAGCACCGCATTGCTTACCGCTTCCTCGGCAAGACCTGAATTACCGGTGTAATACCAGGCAAAACGGTACATATCCTTTGAAAACATTTCATAAAGACTGCCGAAAGCCTGCACATCACCCGTCTGCGCTTTTTTAACAAGGTTATCAATAAATTCTGAGCTCATAAATTCATCACCTGACCTTCACCCTATAAGAGAAATCTTTTTTCCCTTTTGTTGCATTTATTTTACTAAAATTTCTTATATTTTACAATATAAAATTATTAATACAGGGAAAACTCTTAATGAGGTGATTTAAATGGAAAGAAAAAAATCCTGCAGACATTCCCACAGAGATAACAAGGCAACAGATAAAAACATTGATTCGGATAAGTTCTTAAGAAAGAACGAGGATATTCCGACCTCCAAGCTTCCCGGTAATATTTCAAGCGATGTTCTCGGCTCTTACACCGGTGTTCCCGAGGATGAGTTTGACACTCCGGTTCAGGATGCAGACGACTTGTAAGAAACAAAAGCGGTACCTTCCGAAAAGAAAGGTACCGCTTTTATCAGTTTATTACTGCTGTTGCAATGTTGAGATAGGTTGCAAAGGCTACCCATAAAATATAGGGTATATTCAGAAGCCCTGCTTTTTTGTTTATCCTGTAAAAAAGCACCGTCATCACAATTATCAGAAGAAGCATTACGGCGATTATACCAAAGCCTGCCCATAACCATCTGAAGCGGAAGAACACTATGCTCCAGGAAAAATTGAAGGCAAGCTGAGTCCAATAAACTGCAAGTGCAGCCTTTTTTGTATCAGGGTGAGACGGCGTCATACTCACAAGATAGGCAGAATAGCCCATCAGTGCATACAGAATCACCCACGCTACAGGGAAAAGCCATTTGGGAGGAAGTAAGGGCGGCTCCGCATATACATCAAAAAAAGAGGAAAAGCTACCCGTTATCAGTGCAGAAATACCTCCGATTACTTCTGCCGAAAGGACATAAAAGGCTATGCAGGATAAATTATGCTTTTTCATATCACACCTCGTTCGTTTTTTATTATGATATGAAAAAATCAAAGCTTTTATACACGCTGTTAACTGTTATGCTTTTTCATTATGTATTTCCAGCCGCAGTCATATTCGGTGAAGCTGACAAAATCGTCTATATAATCAAGATCACTGCTCAGAAAGGTTATCTCTGCTATTTCACAGGTTTCTCTGTTAACACCTATCATATGCACTTCTTTAGGATAATCAAGATATGTATCGTCACCGTCATTTACAACTCTGAAAACAAAACCCTCTACGGTAAATTCAGCCGACAGATCAACACCGTGATTCAGATCAACTATATCAGTATAAAAGGTATTCTTATCCTCTGTTTCTTTTACCGCTTCGTCAAACTCCTCTTCGTAATACTGATAAATAACTGTGGTTGATTCACTGCCGAAAATATTATCAAGATCGTATTCGTAAACATCAGCCTGATAACATTTATTATCAGAAATACTGTAAGCTGCATACCAATCGAGTGAGGTGTGTCTGTATTCGGTATGACCGAACATACCGAAAAAGCCGCATATAAATATCACTCCGGCTGAAATGATGCAAGGACAAATATATCTTATAGCAGGCAACTTTCTGATTGAAGCCAAAAGCAGAGAAACCGCAAAAGCACAAAGCGGAAAAATCACCATAAAGCCCCATACAATCAGATGCCCCAACACAAGTGAGCGTATTATATGAACCGCAGGTACAATAAGCACAAGAAAAGAAAAAATATAGGGTAATTTGTTTTTCATACTATCACTCCTTTACCGTCAGTATAGCACATTTTATATTTAAGTCAAGCAAGGAAGCATCGGCTTAAGAAAATCTTAAGCTTTGACGCCCGATTTAATTTATTGACAGCAGACGCTTATTTGATGTATAATATTGTGAAAAGGAGGGATATTGCTTTGATTGATAAGAAAATATATTCGGCTTTCATTTCTTCTAACTTTGAAAAGCTCAGAGAGGAAAGAAACATCGTCATTGATAATCTGCTTGATTTCCGCATACTTCCTATCGGTATGGAGCATTTTACCGTTTCCTCCAACAGCGATTTTTCCGATATTGAGGAGCTTATTGACGATTCGGATTTCTTTATTATGCTCCTGGGCTCTCACTACGGCTCCTGCGACGACAACGGAGTTTCCTGGACAGAGCGTGAATACAGATATGCTTTTAAGAAGAACAAGCCTATGTTGGTTATCATCTGCAAGGAGCTTGCCGCAAACCTGAAAAAAACTGCACAAGAGCTCACTACCGATGAATTAAGGCAGATTGAATTCTGCAAGGAAATCAAATTCACACGCATGGTTACTGATGAATTCACAATCAAAACCATCATCGTGCAGTTTTTCAATACCTACAACTTCTCAAAATGCACCGGCTGGACAAGAATTGAGGACATCAGCAAGGATGAAGCCGCATTTGAAAAATGGAGAAAGGAAAAAAGCGTTTTTGACCTTTCGGGAGTGTGGTACCATGTGCATCTGAGCGAGGACGATGAAAAATACATACGCACCGGCGAAATCAAAATTGAGCAGGATTTTTCGCCCGACAACTATCACGATCTTTATATCAAGGGCAAGAATTACAGTGTAAGGTTTTACGACACCGCCCGTGAGGACTTCCGTCAGGACGAAATGAAAACAACTATTTTTGACGGCAGCTATACCCTTCAGGATAACGGTGAAATTTTCGGAATCTTCAATGCAAGGCGCACCTTCAAGGGCGGCACCTACGGCTCTCAGACCATAAGTCAGGGCACAACAAGAGGTATACACGATTTCACTATAGATGTTTTTGAAGAAAAAACCGACAGAATCTTCGGTGAGTTTCACGATGAAGCTCCGTCCCCAAAACTGGGCAAGATTTTCATTTTCCGCAACAAGGAGGACAGAAATGAATTTCTTTTATCCCAACGCGGTGATATAATCGAACAAAGATAAGGTGATTTTTATGAATTATGAAGCTATAATAGATTTAGTCAAGCAGGCAGGTCAGTTCGTTTTTGACGATGAGCTTAAAAACAGCGTTGATATGAAGGGCTCTGCCGACTACGTTACCGCCGTAGACCTTAAGATAAGCGGCTTTGTGAAAGAAAAGCTGAAGGAGCTTACCCCCGACATCGGCTTTATGAGTGAAGAGGAGGAAGGAGAAATTCAGGCAAGGCGCTGGATTCTTGACCCCATCGACGGAACAACCAACCTTGTTTACGATTACAATGTAAGCTCCGTTTCTCTTGCTTATTTTGACGGTGAGAAGGTAGATTTCGGCGTTATTTACAACCCCTTCAACGGTGATTTGTTTGTTGCTAAACGCGGTGAGGGCGCATACTATAACGGGAAAATGCTCCCCACAGCAAAAAACAGAGAGCTTAAGGAATGTATCATTGAATTCGGTGCAGGCTCAACAAAAAAGCAGTATGCCGATGAAAACTTTGATATTGCCAAGGAAATATTCAAAAATTGCCTTGATTTAAGGCGCATCTGTTCAACTGCTCTTGCTATAGCCTACGTTGCCGCAGGTAAAATCAACGGCTATTTTGAAAGAGTTATCAAGCCCTGGGACTACGCTGCCGCAACCCTTCTTCTTGATGAATGCGGCTGTAAATACACAGACTGGTACGGCGAGGATATACAGTTTGAGCATCAGAGCAGCTTCGTCTGCGGAACAGATAACGCATACACTCTCATAAGCGAAACCATAAACAAATATCATAAGAAATAAGCTGAAAATACCGACCTTTCCCAAAAAGGTCGGTATAATTTTATATCCCCGATGAAGCTCTTCATCGGGGATATTTTTTAAAGCTTTGTGAGATAAAACGCAGCTGTCAGCTTATCGTCTCTTACAGAATAAGAATAGGTCGGATTCAGCTTAGCACCGCTCTTGAGAGCTGCGAAGCTGATGATTTCTCTGAATCTGCCACCGTCGATAAGATCCTTGACTGCTTCAGCCATAACCGCTGAGCTTACAAACTTGAAGGAAACATTATATTTACCGTTCTTTACGCTCTCGCATACGATAGCCCTTACTTTTTCAAAGCTGTATGCTTCAAAGAATAAGCCGTGACGTCTGTGGTAGTTACAGCTCGTTGCGGTACACTCGGGAAGCGGGAAAGATGCCTCGGGAGTGTGGGATTCAAGCTTGAGCACCTCAGCTGTTGTGATACAGAAGCAATCGTAGCTTACTGCATCGCTGACATTTTTTTCCTTCTTGGTATCCGAGCCGTCGCCCCATGTAACATCAAGGTGATAGTAATCCCCTTCAAGCTTTATGAGATTCCAGGCGTGAGTATCACTTGTTACGTATGTACACTCGATACCGCAGAGGTTGAGAAGATACTGCATTGCCTTGGCGTAGCCTGCGCATACAGCCTTCTTGTTGACAAACACACCGTAAATTGATCTGAGATCATCAGGTTCATTTGCAGGAACAACCGTCTTCTTACGGCGTTCAAGTCCGATTGTGTCATAGTCCACAAGCTTTATGATGTTTTCATAAATACGGAGCGTAACCTCGTAATCGCTCATGGTATCGTTGACACAGGTAAGAAATGCACCGATTTCTTTATCAATTTCAGCACGTCTTTCCTCTGTCTGCTGCTGTGATAAGCAATATTCAAATTCAAGCTTATTGATGATGTGACTTTCTGTATCAAAATAGAAGGTCGCACCGTGTCTGAACCAGAAAAGTTCAGGATGATCACGCTGAATATAATCGAGAATCTTCTTTACCTGTTCGTCGGTTACCTGTGATCTGAATTCTGTTATTTCTGAAGAAAAGCTGTTGACTGCAGAAAGAATGTCATCGTAAACAAGCTTTTCACCCTCTGAAAGAAGTCCGTATGCATATCTTGCAAGATTTTCAGGATTTCTTTCAATGGGTCCTTTTACCGGCGAAACAGGTATTTCAGTTTCACCTGTAGGAGCAGGCTCGCCATCAGCTGTCGGGATGTCTGCACCGGGAGGAATAAGCTTGAAGTTTCCGCAATACTGCTCATCAAGAGGTGTTTCAACGTTCATAAAGGGTGTTGCCTTTGTGATAACCGTACCCAATGAGAAGGGATAATTTGCACGGTAACGAAGGAAGCCTCTGCCGTATTCATCGTTACGGTAGGTTGTGATTATCTCCTCCCTCTTGGCCGTTGAAGGCTCATTGATAAGGTAAGCATACTGAATCTCTGCCCACTTTGCCATACCCTCATAAACCTCAAGACGCATATTCTTGCCGTATTTCTTAACGATTTCCTTATCGTTCCAGTTGATATACTGCCAGATATGTGTAAGCTCATGAGCTATAGTCAGCATTGATGACATACGGGGTGAACCGTTTTCAATCATAAGAGTATAGCCGTTCTTATCCTTGATAGCAACGCCTATAACTCTGCCGTCGTTATCGGGAGTGGGGATAAATGCCTTGCCGAGACGCTTATGAAGCTTCTTGGAGTTAACCATTTCAACTCTGATACCTGCATTAATCTTTATTCCGAAGAAGGATTCCATATTTCTCTTCACATCTTCGAAGATTCTGCGGAATTCCTCAACGCTCTTAACGGCAGTTCTGCCGCAGTTAAGACATCTGTCTCTGCCGTCAGCAAGGGTTTCATATTCAACGCCGTAAATTTCTGTACCGCAGAAATCACAGTATCTTGCATCTGCCTTGCCCGGCTTGAAGGTAGCTTCAATATGGGCGGCTATATCCTTACCGTCTCTTGCCTGTCTGAGAGAATTCTTCTGACGGAAAATCTCTGCAAGATAGCTGCGTGTGCCTGAAAGATCAATTTCCTTCGGCTCACAGCTTCCGCCGTAAAGAGTGTAATATCTCTCGTGATAGGGCTTTCTTTCGGTTGAATGCTCTGCCTGAATATTGTTTACAGGCTCGGAAGTGCCGTAGCCTTCAGCATTATCCGGTGCTTCTGAGTTATCAGGAGCAGCTTCACCCTGCTGTATTTCTTCTGCGGGCTCGTCCCCGTTCTCAGCCTCTTCTGCAGTTTCTTCTTCGGGAATTTCTTCCTCGGGAGTTGCTTCCTCAGGGATTACTTCCTCGGAAATTGCTTCCTCGGGAGTTGCTTCCTCAGGAGTTGTTTCCTCAGGAGTTGTTTCCTCAGGGATTTCTTCCTCGGGAGTTGCTTCCTCGGGAGTTGCTTCTTCGGGAGTTGTTTCCTCAGGGATTACTTCCTCGGGAATTGTGTTTTCAGGAACAACATTCTCAGGAACCGGTTCCTCGGGTATAACATTTTCCGGCACGGGAGGAATTTCTGTAGGAATCTGCTCAGGCGCAACAGGAGCCGGCTTCTTCGGCTTTTTCCTGAACAGACCCTTGATTTTATCAACAGTCTTCTTCACACCTTCACCGATTTTTGCGAATGCACCCTTTTTCTTGGGCTTGGCTTCTTCGGGGAAGTCACCGAAGACAATTGGAGGCTTCGGATCCTCGGGAGGATTGAGACTCTTTTCAAGAGTATCGAAGTGCCAGTCAAGATAATCCTGAGCTATGCTGAATATTCTTTCAAGATTTCTTTCAACTGCAACGGTAAGACCAAGGTCAAGCTGGCTGTCCTCAATGATATAGATTGAATTCTTCTTTACTTCCTCACCGCAAAGTGAATATGTAAGAGGCTTATCCGTTCTGTTATCTTCAAGGAAGCTGAGATCCGTCACAGCTGAGATGAAGGCCTGATTTTCAGCGAATATTGTTTTGAATATTTCGTTGAAAAGAAGTGTAATTGTATAACGGATATTATCATTCAGCTTACCGTCATATTCAGGAAGATCTATACGGATAATTTCCTTGTTGCGGTAAAGCCTTTCGGGGATTCCGTTCTTTTCGCCTTCAAAGGAAACCTTCTTGGCACCTGTGAAGTCGTTGTATTTTTCCATACGGTAGTAGCCGGGAGTTGCAACGCTGATATCTGCAAATTCCTTTACCACCTTCATGCCGCCGATATCTCTGCAGGCACCAATCTTATCAGATGCTCTGATACCCTTGATTGTGTATTCACGAAGCTGTCTGTATGAGGGTCTGCCGTTGATATGGTCAGCAGCTCTGCGCACAAGCACCTGACCGTCTGCAGTAAGATACTGCATTTCGTAATACTTGCCGCCGAAGGTGAAGAACTGACCGGGAAGATATTTCTGATAAATGTGACCTGCAAGCTCTGTTCCCAGATAATAGCGCTGACCCTTTTCGTCCTCGGCAACATAGCCTGCCGAGCGAAGCTCACTGACACATTCCTTAATAAATGCCTTGTCAGCTATAAAGTAGGTGGTAACCATCCTTCCGCATCTCAGATCAAAGGTTTCCTCAGATTTGATTATGCTGCGGCTCCACTCTCTTTCACCCATACGGATAAATTCAGAGTAAGCCTTATGCACCGCCTGCTTATAGTCATCGGGAAGTTCTGATATGGTTTTTACATCGCAATAGCATCTGTAAAGCTCAAACCAGAGCTGCTTTTTAATATCGAACACGGGAATACCCAGAAGAGACAGCTCTTTTTCGAGAACATCACCGTTCACCGGGAAGGTGCTCATCATAAGAACAAGTCTGAGCACGGTGTTGCGGTTGCTTCTTGTGTAGTCTGCAACAATATTGGGTATTGCCTTTGCATCGGCTTCAAATATCGAACCGTTATCTGCCATATAATCCTTGAGAAGATATTGGGAGGAAATAACGTTGATAAAGCCCTGCTCCGTGGCTCTTGTTGAGAAGTCACGAAGGATTTCAAACATATTGCAGTCCTCGTCCTCAACGGTGAGATAATTGTTCTTCTTCATCTGTGCACTCCAGAAGTTGGGTGTTGTTATGAAGCGTTCATCCATTATATCCTGATTGGTGGGAAGACCTGCATATTTCGTAAGCTCGTAGTAATACTGCTTATCAATCCAGCGCATATCCGTTACAGGGAAGGCCTCACCGCCGTACCATCCGACTGATGAAACCTGATTCTTAAGCGCTGCGAAGGAAAGCTCAGTACCTAAGCCGAGATATCTTGAAATGTTGGGTAAAAGTCTGTGGTGAAGATATTCCTCGTCAGCCTCCCAGCACATATAAGACGATGTTCCGAGATGCTTCTTGGTTGCAGAAACCTCGGTTATGCTCGTCATAATTATGTGGGACATTGCATCAACAAGGCCGTCACAGTTCTTGTCGCACATACAGAAAACGATATTCTTATCCTCTGTAACTCTGCACTTCTTGACAAGAAGATTAAGACCTATCTGAGCTGTTGAAATAAGCTTTGAAGGCTCAATCACAACAACGAAGCCTACATTTTCAAGGAATTCGACATTGGCGTTATGAAGCTCAATATCAAGCACATCGGATCTTGTAACAATACCGATGTCAAGCTTCTGCTCTTCCTTACTGAGCTTGCCTATATTCCAGAGGAAGGGTATCTTAGTAACAGCTTCAATACCGTTTTCAATCCATTCAGTTATATCGTCCTCTATAGAATGACGTCCGAGAACAACAAGCACCTTCTTATGACTGAGAAGCACTCTGTTCATAGGATAGAATGCATAGGGAATAAGGTCGTTATAGAAGGGGTTGTTGAAAAGGATGCTCTTTCCGTTGAGCATATCAAGGGATGAGCGAAGATAATTATGGTCAATATCTGCACCGGTTTTGTTGAGTGCATCCATATAGGAAGCAAAGGTGCCGGTTTTGATGTCTTCGCTTTTTTCAAGCTCACGGATGATATCATCGGTAGTTACGTCGCTTACAAGCGCATTGTTTATGCTTGTGTTTTCTGCAAGAAGCTTGTCGCCGAAGAGAGAACGTAAAAACTTTCTGAGAAGTGAATAGTTTACTACTCTGTATGCGTCCTCATCCTCGCCTAAAATGTCGTTGGAATATTCACGCTTTGTTGCTCCGTCAAGGTAGAAATAAAGCTCACCCACAACGAGAACACCGAACACGGGATAGAATACTGCAACGATCATCTCATCGTAATAGAGGAAACGGCTGACAACCATAAGAATTGATGAGATAAACAGGGCGCTGAAATAGAAAACCTGATAAATACCCCTTGTCTGGACATAGCTTTCTTTAAGACACCATTTGTTTTTCTCGGGGAAAAATTCATAAAAGCTGCCCGCAATTTTTGTGTGAAGAGCTGAGCCTGATTTGATGAATTTTGACATAATTGCAATGCAGAATCTTTTAAGCACAAGATAAGCTGCAACAATAACGGTGTTGGAAATATAGAAAATCCAGAAATTGAGATTGAGACTTTTAATAAGCGACTCAACATAGTTTGCAAGCCTTATAATAAGCTCACCGATTTTTTCCGGAAGCCAGCTTATATTGGCAAAATCTGCTATCCATACCGGTATGTTTGCAATGAATTCTTTAAGTCCGTCGTTAATGCGGTCCATAAGGAACATAGCAAGAATAACATACACCAGCGCAATAACCGGCATAAAAATCTGTCTGCTTCGTTCCGATTTGGGAAGATTTACGTTACGGCTGTAAAAACAAAGAATTATGAAGGGAAGAACCGCCAATACGACCTTGACAATTGTCAGAATTGTATCAATCATATAACTCCTCCCTCGTAATTGTTACCTTGTCGATATAATCGATGGAAATATCGACGATGTTTCCTTTCAAAAGGAACTCTATGCTCTTATCACCTTCGGTGTAAGGCATATCATAAATGTAATTACTCATAACGCTGAAGTCATAGTTATAGGGAGCAACATACTCATCAAATTCACTGTCGTCAACGTTGTAGCAGTTAACAAGCTCCTTAGCCTGGCTTATTTTTGCTTCAAGGTCGTGGATGTGCTTTTTGAGTATATTGAGCTTTCTGTCCTCAGTCTGTCTGAAATGATTGAAAACAGAAAATTCTCTCATAACATTACATGCATGGCTGAGATAGGTAGAAAAGTCTCTCATCGTGTTATCAATTGATGTGAGAATTCCGCTCATTTCCATATTGAAATGAACAATTCTGTCCTTGAGACGTTTTTTCATAACCAGAATGTAGATAAAGCCGCAAAGAGCAAATGCTCCAAGGCATATACCTACAACAGCCATAGCTGTCATAAAGGCGTCACGGTTTATTGCATTTTCAAACAGAAGAGTTATAAAACCGAAAAGATATGCGGCAATGGCAATTCCCGAAACCGCAAGGGTTTTGTTTCTTGTCATACGCTGGGCAATTTTCTTTCTTACATCTCTATCTGCCTTATCAAGTCTGTTTGTATACTCAGTTGTATCAAAAATGTTGCTTGTGGTGGTTTCAACCATCTTCTGCTCCTGCTCAAGAAGCTTATCCTGAATATCGTCACGCTGGAATTCATTCAGCTGCCATATTCTTTCATCATCAATAGTGTTCTTTTCGCAGAAGTCAGTTTTAACCGCAGTTTTAAGGGCTCGTCTGGGCTCCTTGAGATAACGGATAAATTTCTTGGTTATATTCGTAACCTGATGGTACCAATACTGATATTCATCCTGAGGACAATCCTTGGCAAGACCGATTTTCTTATGCTCTGCCATAAACTCTCCCCTGTCGGGCCCTTCTCTTATTATAACGGGAATTCTTACCTCAGATTCAAAAAGCTCCTGAGCCTGCTCGCGGGAAAGCTCTCTTTTTTCTCTGAACTCCTCCTGTCTGCGGTAGGTGCTCATAAGAATCATTCTGGTTTTTCTCAGCTTTTCGAGATAACGGCTAAAAAGAATTTTTACCGCCTTTTTATTCATTACTGCATCACTTCTGTATACACGGCCTGCATTAAGCACCCCGTCGGGCACTTCATTTTCAGCGAACACGCATATAAGCGACACAAAGGAAAGATAGTCAGTTGTGCTGCGGATGTTGTTTTCACAATTTACATCAAAGAAAACAAATCTCATCCTGTCGCAATAAAGATTGTCGTCGCAGAAATTACTGTATTCCAGCTCCTCGTGCTGAATGGCAGATGTCACGAAAATATCACCGGCACGATCGGCATCTCTCTCTCCGATTACTATAACGGATTCAGGCTTCTTCTCTACCCTTGCACCGTTATCAAATTTACTTCTGAGCACCTCGCGCTTACATACCATAGTGCGGTACTGCTCAACCTCGGAAAGGAGAATATCGTTTTCGAGAAGCATTGAGTAATATTCTCTGTCGATTTCTGCAGATTTTTCAATAAGTCCTTCGGGCCAGCTGTCCGCATCATCCGCTGCAGCATAGGTTGGTATACCGTAAAACCAAAGCCCAAGCCTTGCAAGCGGATTTTTGGAAGCCTTTACGTAATTATCGGCCTTTTTCTGCCTGTATTCGTAAACCCTGCGGGCGCTTTCCTCTATCAGTTTTTCAAGCTCTGATGTTTCTGAGGCACCTTCCTCATTTTCATCGGCAGAAAGCTCATCCAGGGCACCGAGGATTTCGGCTTCACCGAAATCCTGCAGTACCTTTAGCGAACCGACAACATCGAAGGGATTGCGCTTGTTGATAAAATCTCTTGAAAAGGTATCTCCGTCCTGCACAACAACTGCACGCCATTTTGACTTTCCTGCAATTATGTTTTCCAGATCAGGCAAGGCGTCCTCGTAGCTTTCCGCTGCCGTATCCCACATACACACTGCACAGTCAGGATTCTTTGAAATAAGATCAAGTATGTAGGAATAATTATTTTTAACGCCCTGGATGAAGGATTTTGAACAAATAACTACAGTAAACAAATATTATCACCTCCGTGATTCCCCTCTTCAGGGAATCATCCATACGTTGTTGTGTTTATTATACGAATAATGCGTCCTTTTCTGTCTGATCAATCAGGGTGAATTCCTTTGCATCTGAAACATCAAGGGCATCAAGCTTTGTGAGAACCTTCTTACGGATAAGTCTGATAGCAACATCGTTGCTGATAATATCCTCGGGCTTGTTTTCTTCAATGTACTTGCTCTTGCCCATATAAACTGAAGGACAAGCACAGAAGTTGGTGTACATAAGGTTATAGTGTCTTACAACTGATTCTGCAACAAGGGGAGCGAAGTCGTTTTCGTTAACGAAGGTGCCGATTTCCTTTTCAAGAATCTCAAAGATTGCATCGATCATTACGTTAAGCTCTGATTCGTCCTTACGGGGCAAGGAGTTCCAGTAAAGAATGGGAATTTCAAGAAGTGAAACAGCCTTTCCTGAAAGCTTTTCTTCAGCCTCAAGGAAACGGTCCTTAACGTCGATGAGCATCTTACGGTCTATACGTGTGAGATACTTTGCAAAGGTTGTTTCCTCGTATGCGATGTTGCTTTCCTTTTCCTTTGCACGCTTGTTATCAACAGTTTCGTGGATTGAATGAACTGCATAGCGGTCGAAGTAAAGTGAATCAAGAACCTCGAACAGACGGTCGCACTTGGTGTGGTTGGAAACGGTGAATGTCTTGGAGCCGTTTCTTCCGTCGATGTATTCGTAAACAAGCTTCTGCTGATCGTACTTAGAGGTCATTCTCTTTTCAATGATCTGGAATATGAAGCCGTAAATCATTGCCTTATGAATTCTCTTCATAAGCTCACGCTGATAGTCCATCGGATCAAGCTCAGGAAGAACTGTGAGTGAGTTCCATCTCTTATCGATATGAGGTGTGATAACAGGATTAAGACGGTTATCGGGACCGATCTTTCTCATATAATCCTGATATGCGGTGAAGTATGTACCTACCATTCCGGGAGCTGAGCAATCACCGTCTACGCAACCTGAAAGCTTTGCAGGGTCTGCCTGAGGAGAGCAGAGCTTCTGAAGCTGAATAGGAGTGATATTGTAAAGTGAACGGTAGAAGCGAAGTTCATATTTTGAAACTGTATCTGAAGCATAGTCTTCCTTGAAGTATCTGCCGTCAAGATACATACCCTCGCCGTCTTCCATAAACTTGTTGAATGCCATTGCATTAACTGCACGCTCTTCTTCGAAGTCCTTACGGATGATGCTGGGGCATGCAAGCTCCTGACCCTTTCTGATAATAGCTGCAAGATGTGCATTCTTTGCAGCAGAGTCACTTGCAGTCTGCTTGAGCTCTTCCTTGGTGATTTCGTTAGGTGTATCGGCTGCCATACAGAGATACTTAACCTTATGCTCAAGGCCGCAGGCTCTTACGATATCCATATCAAGGTCGCTTGTATCCTCAACCATCTTGCGGAACTGACCGATCATTACTTCATCAAAGATATCGTCTTCCTTCTCGTCTGAGAAGATGTTGTTGCGGATAATGCTTGCCTTCTGGGTGTTGAACTTTATGCCGTTATAGATGCCTGCATAAAGATTCCATTCGTGCTGACCGCCGCTCTGTGGCATTGCTTGCTCAGCAGCAAGCATTCTTATATATCTGGGATTGCTGAAGAGGTTATATTCACAGTTGCCGTTCTTGAATTCAATAGCAGCAAGAACTGTTTTTTTCTTCTTTGCAAGACCTAATACCTTGCCCTCGAATCTGTCGTAGAATTCTTCGAACTTATTGATAAGACGCTCTACATAAGCCTTCATTTCAAGGCATACATAGTACATAACGAAGTTACGGTAGAATCTGTCAATATTGTTTGCATAAGCTGCAAGCTTCTGATTACAGGTTTCACGGTTTGTTTCTGTACCGCCCTCGTCACAGGAGATGCACATTTCTTCAAGGTTATGCTCCTTACCGTTACCGAATACCTGGAATTCGCTGATATCTCTTTCGTCGCTTTCCTTATCTGTCTTCTTGCCGTAAAGGGTTGTGGAAATGCTTTCCTCATACATGCTGTAGCTGGGCTCTCTTTCGCTCAGGTCTGCAAGTCTGTCCTTTAATTTGTAGAGCATATAACGCATTGCATTAGGATGTAAGCCTCTGCCGTCAAGTGACATAAAGTCTTCAAACATATAGTTTTCGGGAGCCTTGTCTGTCATCTTTGTGTTGCCGTTGAAGAGACCGTCAACAAATGCGCCTACTGTCTTGCGGATGAGCTGAGGATCAACTATCTTTTCAGCCGCATTGATGAAGAAGTATCTTGTTTTGAATTCATCCTTTGTAGCGTTCTTGGTCTTATACTGAGTGAAGTCAGTTACCATTGTGCCGAAGGGAGCTTCATAAATCTTTGCTGCACGGTTTGCTACTGCATCGATATATGCTTCAACTGCAGGAATGCTGGGATTCTTACCGCCGAGCTTCTTCTTGCTGTCGCTGCCTCTGTTGTTTTCATACTTCTTATTCTTGCGCTCAATATAAAGATCTCTGAGCTTCTTTGAAAGGTCGTCTGTACCGGTTTCAATACCTGAAACAAAGATTTCTCCGCGTACAGGCTCTGTTTTGCCGGTAGGATTGTTATTGAACTCCTTAAGCTCTTCGAAATATTTTTTATCATAGGTGAGCCAGCCGCTTGCGACGATGCTCTTGGAATCAGCCTCGCTGACCTGGTCACTTGTAAAGCCGATAAGCTGCTTTTCCATCCATTCATATGCAACATAGTCTCTTATCTGCTCATAGGGATAACGTACAACTGAAGCACCTGCGCCACCGAAACGGTTTCTTGAAAGCTTCTTATCGTCAAGGAATTCCTTGTGGATGTTATCCTCCTTACTTGCTGCCTTTGCGCTCATAGGACCGATGAAGAGCTCATAGATGCTGTGAGCAACATAATCCTGATACTGATTCATATTCGACATATTGCATACGTTTCCGTCGGTGCGGTCGAAGAGGAAGCAGAAGTCAAAGGGTGAGCAAGTGAGCTTATCAACACCGCCTGATGCATTGGGAACCTCAACACTCAGACCGAGATATCTGCGAAGCTCAGGAATAGCTTCAAAGAAGGGACGCATCATAAATGCATTGATTTCCTTGATTGTTGCATAGCCGTTACGCTGAAGGCTGAGTCTTTCACTTGCAGAAGGACCGAAGGTATCCATAACGCCGGGCATAATCATAAAGCCACGGATGATTGCAGATGAATCGGGATAGTTTTCGGCAAGATAGTTACGGATAAGCATGGCTACGATCATTGCAATACCTGAACCGGTACCGCCGGCAACAGTTGATGCAAGAGCAACCTTGATGGTCTGCTTCTTGTCGCCGCCATCCTTATCGTAAAGTGCATCAATAGCCTCATAGAGCTTATTGATAGCGCCTGTACGGATAGTTGCATTAAGAGCAAGTCTTGAAATTGAACGAACCTGACCTGCACCCTCAGATACGGTCTTGCTGTTGATAATCATATTATTGGGGAACCATTCCTCACGGGCATCCTTGTCCTGGAGAAGATAGTCTCTGATTGTACGGGGGGAAGAGGTCTGAATCTGAGTGATGTTGATGTCACCGTCAGCTCTGCCAAGGTCATTGACGTCTGTATCCATAATAACGAAACGTGCCTTTGAAAGGTCGTCGTTCTTGGCAAGCTTTGCAACCTTTCTGATAATCTTACCGCCGACACCGCCGACACCGACGTAAAGGGATGCGCCTGCTTTATTGCCTTTAACTTTGTTCTGACTCATAATTTATTCTCCTTTTTTATTATCGTTTATTAATATGAAGTGATCCTTCAAAATAACCGCCGTTGTTTTCATCCCATGAAACGGATGAGTTGCCTATTATCATAGATTCAACCTTTTCACCTGCTGAATCGTAAAGAGCTCCGCTCTCGCAGGTATAAGTGATACCGTCGCAGGTAAATTCGCCTACACCCGAGGTGTGGACATCTGTAATTCTGAATGTCATTCTCTTGGGCTTGAGCTTGGACATAATCCAGAAGTTTCTGGACTTTGCAACAACCCTTGCCTTGCCGCTTACAGGTACGCATCTCATATCATAGCGTGAGGGCATATTGAAGTTGCCCTTGATTGTTGCATTCTTGGTGAAGTTGCCTTCACTGATGATAACCTTCTTGGGAAGCACCGGATGGATAAGCCAGAGAGTTATAACTGTAATAACTGCAAGGACTATCAGAAGCCAGAGAAGGTCAATTATCCATTTTTCAATTTCCTGAAGCTTGAATTCGACCTCGTCACCGGCCGGTGTTGCTCTTCCTCTTTCGTTTGTGTATTCTGCAGAAACCGTAAGCTCATACTCGCCCACCGGCTTAAGACTTTCACTCTTGTTTTCATCGATATAAATATAGCATGCCGACTCGCTTTCCTTCATTTCGGTGCGATACTTAAGCTCACTGTTAAACCGGAGGTCAAGCTTTACGTTTGCAAGCTCCTCTGCGGTGAGAGGCTGACCTTCAAGTGAGAAAACAACCTTTATGGGATCCCACTCGTCATCGCTCATATGAACATAGGTGTTTTTTTCCTGAAGCACTGTTGCATCGAGCTTGAAGTTTACGGGCTGCATAATGAATTTCCAAGAAAAGCTTTTATCGTCTTTAGTTTCGAAATTGTAATTTTTGAGGTATTTGCCTTCGATTTTAATGAAAATATTTTCATCTGCACCAAAGGTAATTCTTTCGCCTTCTTTTCCGCCATATTCACTGTATGTTGTGTATTCTGCTTCCTCTGATGTCTTGTAGGAGGTTACAAGCTTTTCAACCTTGAGTAACTCGCTCTCTGTCACATCCTCTTTTGTAACAGAGTCGATTATTGATGTTTTAATAATGTAATCGCCTTCAAGCATTTCACCGCCTGAGGGTTCAATAACATCACCTTTATTGTTTATCAGTTCAACCTTTACATCTATATCCGGCTCATAAAAAATCTGAATATTGTTAGCAGAGCAATCAAGGGTATATTCACCGGCAGCGCATGCGCCGAAGGTTACAACTCGACCGGCAAGCTCTTCATCACTTACTGCTTTTGAAAAATCATAATCTATATCGTCTATGGTAAGTGTACCTGCACTGATAGTACTGTTTGTTATCTGTCCGCTATCAAAGGATGGCTCTATCTCTTTACCGGAATCATCGTAAAGGGACTTAATCTCTGCTCCCTTACCCTGAACAAATACAATCAGGTTTTTCATCGATACATCCAGCTCGAGTTCGTAGCCCTCTTCGTCTTTTTCCATATACTCATCACTCAGAGCTGATCTTTCAAATATCGCATTACAGATTTCGATAAGAGCTTTTTCAAGTTCACCTTTACCCAAACCTGTTGTTTTACATGAAAAATTGATTGTTACGTTTTCTGAACTATTGAAATCAGAAGCCTCGTCAAAACCGAGATACTGAACATTTATCCCCTGTCTGACAATTTTGTTTAACTCATCTACAACAAATTTTTCGTCAGGTTTGTTTGCAGCTTTTTCTTCTGACGTCATTTCCTTTTCTTCCTGAGGAAGCTTGCGGACCTTCTGAGTAAATTCACCGTCAGTAAGAACTATAAGCCATTTTTCATCTGCCTTAGAATTCTTGAGAAGATGTTCCGCGGCATTTGTAACAGCCTCAAAGGGTGTTTCATGTGGTGACATAGTATACATATTATGTATATTATTGATTTCTTCCTTGCTGTCGATTTCAATACCGTCCCAGGAGGGCTTACTGTTTTTATCGGTAGTCACTGCCCACATCGGGAAAACGGTCAGCTTGTCCTTCGGAAAATCAAGCATTGAAGCAAAAATCTCCATTGCATACTTTGCCTGAGACCAGGCTTTTTTTCCTCTAACATTTCCTTCCGTATTTTTTGCAACATCACCGTACATAGAACCCGAATTATCAAAGACAACCGCAATTTCGTATGTCTTTTCGTTATTAGCATTGATAGGTGATATTGCCGCTGACGCTGTTAGTCCCACCGCAACGGTGCTGCAAAGAAGCATAAGGACTATAAATAACGCAGCCGCTTTCTTAAGGATTTTAATCTGTTTTCGCATTTTTTGCCTCCTTTATTATCCTTTCAAATTTTTTTGCACTTGCCGCTTATCTGTCCTTGATGAAATCGTTGAATTCATCGGTGTAAATTTCAAGGATGTTAAGCAGCTTATTTGTTGTTTCGTTTTTTGTGAAAAGAAGCATGAGAGATAAAAATGTATTCCAGGTCATTTCCCGCTTTTTATTCTCAATTGAAATTACGGTACTGCGGCTGACGCCGATTTTATCCGCAAGCTCCTCCTGAGTCATTCCAAGCCTTGTTCTCAGCATTGGAAGGTTATCGGTCATGTTCTTTATCAGTTGTTCTCTGTTAATTGAGCTGTTTTCCATAGCAACCTTTTCCGTTATGCTGTAACGGTTATCTTTTCACTCTCCTTCTGCCTTTTTTAAGGTTTTTATGCCCTCGGAATCAGCAGTTTTTACAAGCTTTTTCCAAAAAATGCATATTTCGACCCATTTTTATTATTATATTCCTTTAAGAAATATTTGTCAATCACAAAATGTTGCAAAATTCGACATTTTGAATACAAAACAACGGCACCGGCTCTCACCGGTACCGTATGTTCCTTTATCTCATATTTGATTTAATCATACTGTTTATTTTTTCTCTTGTTTCAAGCAGCCATTCTTTACAATGGGGATATTCCCTGAAGGTAAGGTTATATCTGCCGCTTTCTTCAATTATATCAAGGCAGGTCTTTTTATCTGTCAGCTTCTCAAGAGCTCTGAGTGCCGCCATATCCTGCAGGGCATCGTAAAAAACCTTCAGGCGTATTGAATGAAGAGGAGTGCCGTCCTCACCCGGGTAAACCACAAAACTGTCGCCTGAGGGGAATTTTCCTCCTGCATCGGTGACCTTAAAAGGATCAATAAGCTTCTTTGAAAGCTTTGTATAATAAAAATTATAACCCCAATGCAAAAAGCCCTTTATGTTATATTTATACATCTGATAACCTATAACTCGGTTTCTCAAAGAGCTGTTACAGAAAAATCTGTTTGACACACAGTGCTTATTCTGTGCACTGCAATAGTAAGTCCAGAGATTATCAACCTTACCGAGGAATTTATTTATGTGATCATTGGAGGGAATGGGATTTGAAACAATCTTAAGCCTGTAAAACCAATAATCCGACAGAGCGTCCATTATTTTATAGCCCTTGAAAAGCTTGTGAATATAGCCCGATGCTTTTTTATAAGGACGAAGCACGGCAAAATTAGGCTCATCACTCACATGGATAAACACCTTATCCTTAAGGTTGTTTTCTTCAAAATAAGCCTTGAGCTCCTTTGAAAGCGCCTTGAGAAAGGCTTTGTATTCTGCTGAGTCGGCCTTGGTTTCCCAACCGAAAATCCTCTTGTATTCACCGTCTACGGTAGCCATTACCTTCGGAGCATGCTGTGCTCCCCACTGAGTATAAAAATGTGAAAGCTCAAAATATTCAACACCACAGCGATGAGCCATTTCAATCCACCTTGTAAGCTTATCGAAGCAAAAGCGGTAAGCTCCGTCTGTATACTCAACATCCACAAGCTGAACAGTAGGTCTTTCCTTGCCTCGCTCCGTATCAAGGGGCGGAGTGAAAATAGGAGTGAGTACGCAGTTCATTCCGTATTCCCGGGCGGTTTTCAGATAGCTTTCCGTTACACACCAGTATTCGTCGCTGAAAGCATCAAATCCGTAATGGGACATCAGACAGTCTGTATGAAACCAGTTGGTATAAACAAAGTCATCAAAGCAGAGCTCTGCATCGATAATTTCTACGTTGATTTCTGCGGTGCTTTCGCCAAGGGATACCTTTACGGTATAGCTGCCGCTTTCATTTTCTTTTCCGTCTGCTTCAACCCAGAAAACATTTACACCCCTTTTGAGATGCACCTCATCTTCGCAGGGCATAAGCAGATCAGGATATAATCCGCTTTCGCTGTAGCGGTAATAGCTGTCTGCATTTTTCTTATCCATAGGATATTCCGACGGTACATAGCATACGGAATAAACCCTCAGACCCTTCATTCCGCTTACAGACAGCACTTCTTCGCAGCTGTCCTCTGCCATAACCGCAACCTGAAAGGATTTCTTTTCATTTTTAAGCATACTGAAGCCGGTTATCCCTTTTTCGGGCATCGGGTCGTTATCATATATTCTCTCAAGAGAAGATATGATTTTCATTTCCTTTATCCTTGTCATAAAATCATCCCCATTTGTTTTTTCTCATTATATCATAGTCTTCACAGCTTTACAAACTGAACGGAACAGCCCGGCATTATGCAGCCTTCGGAAAATCTGATTTCACCCTTACTTAAAAGCTCCGTCCCCTTTTCCGCTCTCGCATCGAAACAAGCCCTATACTCATTTTCATCAGCATTGATCAGCACAAGAATTCTTTCATTCTCGAAGGCTCTTTCAAAAACAAGCTGACGGTTTGTCTGATGAACTATACGGATGCCCCCGTAGCAAAGAGCCTTGCTTTCACGGTGTATCGCCGCCATTTTCGAAACATATTCAGATATAGCGTTATATACAGGCTCTGTGATTTCCGGGCGGATATCGTAGTCACCGTTTTCCTTTCTGCCTTCAATGCCCCACTCGCTGCCATAGTAAATGCAGGGTATACCCGGCATACCGAAAAGTATTCCGTAAGCAGGAATGATATGTCTTTTATCCGTCAGAACAGATGCAAGTCTTGTAACATCGTGGTTATCAACAAAGCCTACAAGCTGTAAGCCTCGGTACATACACCAATCCTCGCTGCCGAAGCGGTTGTTCAGCGAATATCCGATTTCAAACATATTCATACTGTTAAAGGATGAATAAATACCCTTGTAGCATTCATAATTCGTTGCGCTGTGAAGCATACCCTCACATATGATTTCTCTGTAATTTCCGTGTATCATCTCACCTATAAGGAAGAAATCATTTTTCTTTGACAGACAGAAGGAGTTAAGCTCTCTCATAAACTGACGGTTAAGCATATATGCAACATCAAGACGGAGTCCGTCAATATCAAACTCATCCATCCATCTGCCCACACATTCAAGCAGATAGCTTTTAACCTCGAGGTTTTCCAGATTCAGCTTCACCAGTTCATAATGACCCTCCCAGCCTTCATACCGGAAGCCGTCGTTATAAGGGCTGTTCCCGTCAAAGCTGATTCTGAACCAGTCCTTATATCGGGAATCCCACTTCTTTTCTTTCACATCCTTAAAAGCGAAGAAATCTCTGCCTACATGGTTGAATACGCCGTCAAGTATTACCTTTATTCCGTTTGCGTGGAGCTTATCGCATACGTATTTAAAATCATCATTTGTACCGAGTCTTACGTCGATTTTTGAAAAATCCGATGTATCATATCCATGGGCTGAGCTTTCAAAAACAGGACAGAAGTACACCGCATTGACATTAAGCTTTTTCAGATGCTCCGTAAGACCTGCTATTTTTCTTATACGGTGGCTTAGTATGCCGTCGTTCTGTTTCGGTGCGCCGCAATACCCCAAAGGGTAAATCTGATATATTACACTTTCATTGTACCACATAATATTTTCTCTCCAAAAACCAAGTGTTATAATATATTATAATATGAATTCCCTGTGTATGCAATAAGAATTTAAAAAACGGAGCATCTGTCCGATACTCCGCCTATATAAATTATTCAGATGCTTAAAAACAGCAGTTACATAAATCCATGGTCAACGTGCTTCCACTTTCCTCCATCGGTTCTGACAAGTATCCAGTTCCATTTATAGGTTGCGCCCTCATTAAGAGTCTGCGCACCGTCTGCCTTATTGACCTTAAAGGATGAACGAAGGACAATAGCCTCATCGGCATCATACCGCTCTGCCCATTGCTGACATTCGGCTGTTATTTCGTCGCCCGCATAGTATATTTCAATAAGCGTACAGTTTCTCCAGCTGAAAACAAACTCTGTTTTTATAGCCTTGATTGCGGAATCAATATCCTCCTGAGTGTAAAGCCCGGACGGCACGTCGCGCGTTTCGGCGTTTCTGACATTTGAGCCAAAGCCTACGGCGGCACCTACAATCAAAGCTCCGCCGAGAAGTATACATAGCGCTATACAGATTGCTTTTTTCATCGCTTTTACCCCTTATTGCTATTACACCCTTATTATATTCCGAACCCGCTGATTTTCAATGTTTTTTATAAATCGTAATAAAATCGTAATAAAGCCGCAAATGTGACACCATGTTAACAGCTCGCGACGCGGCTGTTAACCATGAAGTTGCAACTTTGATTTCTGTGTGGAACATAAAAATTAAAAGGACATCCGAAGATGTCCTTTTAATTTTGTGTTTACTACACCTTTTTGAACCCTTGTATAATAATCACATTATTTACTTGTAAAACTTAACATTTTCATAAAGATAATAAATGGTTCTTTCCAATTATCATAAAATCTCATTATTGTCGAAGCAGATGGTAGATTAAGTGATGATAGTTGTTTTGCTGCCGTGGGGATAGGATTGCCTTCCTTCAAATACATAAGTATACTGTCGTCAACCTCTTGCTTTGTGTATTTAGCTTTTTTTGTATTTATGAGTTTAATATTTGTCTGCTCAACAAACGAATCAAAAGAACCAAAACGATGCATTATTACCGATAAGCTAAATGGAAACACATCTAAAAATGCATTCCTTGATTCAAAAGTTGTACCCCATTTACATACTATCTTTTCAGTTTCAGCTACCAATTCCTCTTTAGAAATAAATTCTTGCCTTTTCGAAACTTCAGAACCTATTTCTTTTTGAAAATTCTGCATAGTACCAAAATAATTATATATTACTTTAGCTGTAGGCAAACCATTTTCTTTCTTTAGATCCTTTTGTGTAATTTTATTATGTGTTTTCAAATATTTTTTACATGCCTCAACAACTTTTTCCTTAGACCATAATTCATAATTCAGTTCCAAGCCAAGAGCTATTTTGATATCACTAAAATTTTTATATTCTGGAAAATTAGACAAAACACACGGCAACGAAGGAAGATTATTTGCTTTCACTAAATCTGCTTGTTTGAAATCCGGATTCAACTTTGAATAATCAACCAAACATTTCCAGATATTATCTCGATTCCAAACGACATCAGGTTTTATTCCAAAAGCCAATTTTAGTTCATTCATTGTGCCATAATATTTTGTTACATATGCAACAGAAGGTAAACCATTCTTATCTCTTGTAAAATCAACTTTTTTAATATCACCTTTATTCTTTATAAATTCACTAACGATTGTATCAAATCTCTCTTTAGTCATTTTTTCGTTAGTAATTGATGAATTCTGTTGCGAGGAAGTTATATCTATCTCGATATTTTCACCAGCCATAAATCTTTTAGCTTTTTCTTCTAATAAAAAGTCTTGCATATCTTTATCACTTTTAGATAAATTACAAACAGAGCACAAAATCTGACAATTATCTAGTGAAGACTTTCCACCTTTGGCATATGCTAAAATGTGGTCAAAATGACATTCAGATTTTGATACTAAAATTTTGCCACACAATGCACATTTTAACAGCCCATTATTTTTTTCTAAATTTAATAAAACTGCTTGATATTGAACACTATCAGAAAAAAATCGATCGTTCATAATTACACACCACACATTATCTTGAAATAAACAATAATTATTAAGTATATTATAAACAACATTCAACGCATTGTCAATGCTGTAAGTAAAAAACAAATAATCCAAAAATAGAAACCAATAATCAAGAATTTATCGATTTAAATAGAATGTTATAGTAAAATCATAGATTCGAGTCCAACAAGTCTAGAAAATGGTGTCAACAAATGAATCGTGACATATTTAATGAAATATTGCTACGCAAAAAGTGGAACGAGAATTGCCCACCGCCGCAACGATTTCACTCCACCAACGACCCACCTCTTGCGGTGCCCAAAGTTTTGTAGTGCCTTGGAGCGGCACCAAAACTTTGACCGCTGCGCCATTCTCGCCTCGCTCTGAACAAATCCGCCCCGAAAAGTTCTGTAACGGTAAGGGAATGTCGGTCAGAAATATGGTCGTCTCACTCGCTTGGAGCGCTTCGTGATACTCCCTATTTCTTCCTATTCGCCGCACCCCTGCATGCCTGACTGGCCCGTCCCCCTTTGTCACTTCGTGACATTTCCCCCACACTGTGGGGGAATCTTCCACCGGACGCGGGGCACGACGAACCAGTTAACAGCCGCATTACGTCTGTGTAGTTACGGTGGCATAGGTGAGAGGACTGTTGAGAAGCCAAGAAAAAAAGAAAAACCATCCGAATGGATGGTTTCCTTTTTTTGGCGCCTCAAACAGGACTCGAACCTGTGACACCGCGGTTAACAGCCGCGTGCTCTACCGACTGAGCTATTAAGGCAAAGTATTGTACCACCTTAGTATTACCTAAGGTGGTATTGTGTCGGCATCGCCTTATCTTCC
>JAZPZK010000035.1:0-24862 GCA_045544675.1 Acutalibacteraceae bacterium | reverse complement strand
TAGGACAGCCTTGTGCGGCGCGGATTTTTGCCGGCCCATTTTGGGTTGTAATGATAGTATTCTTCGTTGCTTCCGATATAAACAAATGTTGGATCCTTACCTACGTATTCCGGAAGGGGGACTTGTTTTCGTGGCATCGGCCAAAGACTGATGCCGACGACCGATAAACAAATAATGGGTATGATCCATCGCCATATTCTTCTTTTGAGTTGTAATCTTGAGTAGAAAACGGGAAGAAGACTGATTCCCGTCAATATAATACCAATGGCTGTGGTCGGATATTTTGTCCACATGAGGGCACAGCCCGTTAAAATCAGGCAGGCGCCGAAGATGTTTGAAAGATATTTGATGATCTTATGGAACATATCGGCACCTCCTTTTTTATTATTTTATCACGGAAATGTTTCGATTACAATCTTTTGGACTGCTTCTTTTTGATTTTTCTCCAATTGTAAAAGCCGTAACTGTCATTGACCAGAAAAATCAGAAAACAAACGATCATCGGTAAATACGCAAAATCCTGAATGCTCGCGATTACCCACAGTACGATCAGCACCACGTCGTTGGCGGCGTACGCCAGAGCATAATAAGGACTGCGCAGGAAGGTGAGTGCCGAAGCGGAAAAACTTGTGGCAATGGATACGGTACTCCAAAACAGATTGGGAGTATTCAAAGCGCGTAATATAAAATAAAAGAGCACCGTTACCGCCGCTGTCAGCACACAGAGCAGTAAAAATTCCACGGGTTTGACCGAACGCACCTTGACCTCGGGTTCACCTTTTTTTGCAGGATGGCGGATCCAGGAGATCAGTGCCGCCACCGCCATGGGCGCCGTCATTCCCATATAGGTGATCATCTCTCCCCAGTACCGAAACTGTAAAGAAATGTAGGCATAAAAGCAGGCAAAGGCCAACGTCAACAGCTGTCCGAGCGGATGCCCCTTGGACACAAAGATCAACGCCGTCGCTCCGATCAGCAGCGCACACAGAACACTGATCTGCACTCTGCCGCACACGATAAAGGCGGCGGCAATGCCGATCAGCGATCCGATCCATAACCCCCACTCAAATTTGTTTAGATCTTTAAACGGATTCATACGGTTCTCCTTTGAATGAAAAAGGCATCCGCTTGCACGTCTTCAAAGACCTAACGACGTACAGGCGGATGCCCTCTTACAGCATCCACTACCCGGTGGCAGTTTATTTGATTATAGACCGTTTTCAAAAATATGTCAATAGGGTTCAAGGCTATTTTTATGAGCTCATCTACCATAATAAGAAAATAACTGTAACCTTGTATCAAGATTACGGAAATGAAATATTTGCCTTGCGGCAAATGTGAAATAATTTACTTCGTAAATTGTGAAATTTGATGCTACGCATCAAGTGAAATGAAATAAATCCACTCACGCCCGCAGGCATTTCACATTGCGAAGCAATATTTCACACGCGAAGCGTATTTCACAAATCCCGCAAGGGATTTATTTCATTGAAAAAAGTCACCTTTGTCGGTAGACAAAAGTGACTTTTTTCTTGGCGGAGAAGAGGAGACTCGAACTCCTGCGCCGGTTACCCGCCCTACGCCCTTAGCAGGGGCGCCTCGTCACCAACTTGAGTACTTCTCCATGGTGTCGATAAGACTTCTCTATAAATAAAAAAATGGCGGAGAGAGTGGGATTCGAACCCACGGTACGCAGGACGTACGACGGTTTTCAAGACCGTTCCGTTATGACCACTTCGGTATCTCTCCATAATTGCCTAATGATATTACCACATTAAAGGCAACTTGTCAATAGTTTTTTGAAAAAAATCCCTCTTTTCTTAATCTTCGCGAATTGTTTACGTTTTGTTGTAACTTTATTAAGAACGATTAATTAATAATTATTATATATATGATACAAATATGGACTTTTTGTCTTTTTGGGCATAAAATAATATACAATAAAAGCAGATTTGTCTTTTAATTTGCGCATTGGAGAGAAAAATTGTGAAGAAAAGAAATCGTATCAGGAAGATAGCTGCAACTGCTGTTGTCTTATTTCTGACATTTATTGTGGGTATGTCTGTTATGTCCAAGGTTGTGTATAAGCGTTCACTTATGGCAACCTTCAGCGAAATTTACCTGAGAGTTATCGACAGAAACTCATTATACTGCGATGATGTCAAGTGCAGTGCAAACATCTCAAAAAAGACTATAACAAACCTTCAGGATACCTCACCTACGAGAAAGATGAAGGTTTCCGTTGAGGAAACTCACGAAAGCGGCATGCAGGTCTTTTATCTTAACAAAGAGGCGGACAATAATGGCGTGCTGATTTATCTGCACGGCGGCGGTTATCTCAATGAGCCTTCACCGCAGCATTGGAGCTTTTGGGATAAGCTTGCATGTCAGGCTGATATTGAAATCATTGTTCCCGTATATTTCAAATGCACCAACTATACCTGTGAAGAAGCATACGATGCAATGCTTGATTTTTACCTGAATACAGTAAAAAAGTATGAGGGCAAAAAGATATACATCGGCGGAGATTCCTCGGGCGGAGGCTTTGCCCTGGGTCTGAGTCAGGTGCTTCGTGATTACGATACTGTTCAGCCGTCGGAAATGATACTTATATGCCCATGGGTTGACCTTACGATGTCCAATAAGGATATGGAAAACTATTATCATATGGATGCTATGCTTGGTAACTTATGCTGTGCAGATATGATAATCGAACGCTGGAGGGGAGATAAGGAGCTGACGGATCCTATGCTGAGCCCCACCTTCGGCACCTTTGATGAGCTTTGTCCCATTACATTATTTATTGGCACAAGAGAGTTGCTTTATCCCGATGCAATTATTCTTTACAATAAAATGGTTGATGCAGGTGCTGACTGTACCTTATATGAAAAAGAGGGTATGAGCCACGTTTATCCATTATTCCCGATACCTGAAGCAAAGGAAGCCATCGGTATTATGGCAGACATAATAAGATAAAAAAGAGCCGTGAGGCTCTTTTTTCAATGCGCAATTCGCAATGCGCAATTCGCAATCGCGGGGAAACTTTGCTGAAACGGAAGGGTGTAGTCCGCCAAGTAGGGGAGACCCCGTGTGGTCTCCCGATATCTTAAACAAGCAGAAAAGTTCTTTGGTCACTCGGCGCCCCTGAAAGGTAATTCCCTCTGTTAGAGGGAGTGTCACGAAGTGACGAGGGTGTGCCGGTTTCCGGAGGAAAAGCTGTCAGGACGAAGTTCTGACTGAGGGGTTTCCAAGAAAGTGACGCCCGTCCGGCGAGGACATATATCAATGTGCAATGCGCAATTCGCATACCCTCCCGACGGCTTCGCCGCCACCCTCCCTTTCAAGGAGGGCAAGGCTAAGGTTTGCACCTTCGGTGCAATTATAACGCAATCGCGGGGGAGGCTGTGGAAACGGAAAGATACAGTCCGCCCCAAAAACGCGTAGGGTACGCCCCGTGTGGCGTACCGATGCCCTGTGAAAGCTGTAAAGAAGCAAATGAAAAATACCCTATCGGCTTTGACTATTCCTTCCGGTTGTGCTATGATTAGAAAAAACATAGGGAGGAAGGCTATGGTAAAGCTTGCAAAGGAAATCGGTCTTGACGAAAAGCTCCTTTCAAGGCTCGGTGATATGAATGAAAAAGAGAAATCAAAAGCAGAAGTCCTTGCCGCAAAATGCCTTTCGGGAAATTTCGGCTGTCTCAGAAAGGAAAACCATATCATACGCCTTGCGGTGATGCTCTGCTGTGCCGTAAAGATAAGAGAAAGATACGCTCAGAAGGGCATTCCTGACAGCATCTTTCTTGACACAATGAGCGACATAAAAATATGGTGCGAAAATAACGGCAACAAGGGTCTTAATAACTACGGATGGATAAAAAATCACGTCTGTTTTGAGCTTTTCAGATTAGGCAGACTACAGTTTCAGCTTTACGAATGTAAAAACAGAACTCTTTTCTATAATAAGCTGCCTTTTTCCTACGGTGAAAGGCTGATTTATGTGCATATACCTCAGGGTGAAAAGCTTGAAAGAGAAAAGTGTATAGAATCGTTTGAAACGGCGGAGAGATTTTTCGCAGAGTACTTCCCTGAGTACGGATACCGCTACTATTTTACGGAAAGCTGGCTTGTGGCTGACTGCAACGCCGACTTTATGGCGAAGGACAGTAATATAATTAAATTCGCTTCACTTTTTGAGCATTGCTACAGCGTTAAAGTTGACCTTCAGGCGATTGAGCGTGTTTTCGGCAGAAGACGGCTTTTCGTGAAAAGCTATCCCGAGGAGACATCCCTGCAGAAAAGACTTAAGCATTATATGCTTGGCGGCGGTAAGCCGGGAATAGGCATAGCAGTTATAGACAGAGACAGTTTCTTCTTGACTGAATGAAACGGTTGATGTATAATGTAATAGATTTATGAAAGGAGAGGTTTTATGAACCAAAAAGCCGGATTGATTATAGCCGGTGTGTTGATTGTTATAGTGGCTATCGGCATGATCGCTTCTCCAACTTCTGTTTATCATATGACGGAAAGCTGGAAAAGCAACTATAGTGATTCAGGACCTTCAAAGGCCTATATAACAATGACAAGAATCAGAGGAGCCGTTGTACTGGTGCTCGGTCTGATAGTTCTGATAGGCTCTTTCTTTATATAATTCAAACAGTAAAAATAACGGGAGGAAATAACCAATGGCATACTTAACCGATATTGAAATAGCACAGCAGTGTGAAATGAAGCACATCACCGAAATTGCAAAAAAGGCAGATGTTGACCTTAAATACATAGAGCAGTACGGAAACTACAAGGCTAAAATTGACCTTTCCCTTCTTAACGATGCAAAGGATAAGAAGGACGGAAAGCTCGTACTCGTAACCGCAATCACACCCACACCTGCAGGTGAGGGTAAGACAACAACCACAATCGGTCTTGCCGACGGTATGAGCCGTATCGGCAAGAAGGTAACAGTTGCTCTTCGTGAGCCTTCACTCGGCCCCGTATTCGGTGTCAAGGGCGGTGCTGCAGGCGGCGGCTATGCCCAGGTTGTACCTATGGAGGATATCAACCTTCATTTCACAGGTGACTTCCACGCAATCACAAGCGCAAACAATCTTCTTGCGGCTATGCTTGATAACCACATCCAGCAGGGCAACAGCCTCGGAATTGACGTGCGCAGAATCACATGGAAGCGCTGTCTTGATATGAACGACAGACAGCTCCGCTTTATTACCGACGGTCTCGGCGGCAGAATCAACGGTACTCCCCGTGAGGACGGCTTTGATATTACCGTTGCAAGTGAGATTATGGCAGTGCTTTGCCTTGCTTCATCAATCACCGACCTTAAGGAAAGACTTTCACGCATTATCGTAGGCTATAACTATCAGAATGAGCCCGTAACCTGCGGAGAGCTTAAGGCGGCAGGTGCTATGACCGCACTTTTAAAGGATGCTCTCAAGCCCAACCTTGTACAGACTCTTGAAGGAACTCCCGCTTTCGTACACGGCGGACCCTTTGCCAATATTGCTCACGGCTGTAACTCGGTTATCGCCACAAAGACTGCTCTTAAGATGGGCGACTATGCTATCACGGAGGCAGGCTTCGGCGCAGACCTCGGTGCAGAGAAATTCCTCGATATCAAGTGCCGTATGGCAGGTCTTGTGCCCTCGGCTGTTGTTATGGTTGCAACAATCCGCGCACTCAAGATGCACGGCGGGCTCGCAAAAACTCAGCTTGGTGAAGAAAACCTTGAAGCTCTCGAAAAGGGTATCCCAAACCTTCTCCGTCACGTTTCAAACATCAAGAATGTATATAAGCTTCCCTGCGTTGTTGCAGTTAACCGTTTCCCCACAGATACGGATAAGGAAATCGAATTTGTTATCGCAAAGTGTAAGGAGCTTGGTGTAAACGTATGCCTTTCAACCGTATGGGCAGAAGGCGGCAAGGGCGGCGAGGAGCTTGCAAGAGAGGTTTGCCGTCTTTGCGAGGAAGAGGATAATTCACAGTTTACCTTCTCCTACGATGCAGAGGACACAATCGAAAACAAAATCAAGGCTATCGTAACCAAGGTTTACGGCGGTGAGGATGTCGCAATTCTTCCTTCAGCCAAGAAGCAGATTGAAAAGCTCGTAGAAATGGGCTGCGACAAGATGCCCGTCTGCGTTGCAAAAACACAGTACAGCTTCTCAGATGACCCCACAAAGCTCGGCGCTCCCGAAGGCTTCACCGTAACCGTAAGAAACGTCAAGGTTTCTGCAGGTGCAGGCTTTATCGTTGTTCTCACAGGTGATATTATGACAATGCCCGGACTTCCCAAGAGCCCTGCCGCAGAGAGAATCGACGTTGACGCAGAGGGTAGGATTACAGGGTTGTTCTAAGCCGTAAACGAGGCTGTCAGAGTAGTCAGTAGCCAGTAGACAGTAGTCAGGAAACGGCTCCCCACGGGGAGCCGTTTAGAATAAGTTATTAAATTACAAAACCGTAGTAAAAGCATAATAAAGTTTTATGAGGTGAGCAAGTATGAAGAAGGCAATCAAAATCATAATATTAATTGCAATAATTTGTTTTACGTTTGTAGCTTTGTTGGCAATATATTTTTCCTCTTGGGAAGATGCGGAAATCAACAATCTGAACATTTACTACAATAAGGTTTCAAAAACGTGTATTGCAGGCCAGCTTGAATGGGATGGAAATACTGAAAATATGACCTTTACAGTACCTGACGAATATCAAGGCATAAAAATAAACTCTTTGGGAGGCTCGGTCGGTAAGGGTGCTCCTGTATTGTTTTCTGTTACGGTGCCCGAATCATTGCATCCGGAAGTTGTGTCCCGCACAGAATCAGAAGCTTGTGTCGGTGCTGTAAACAAAGATACGATTACCTATACTTTCACAGTTAAACTTGGAAAAAATATCAGAAATTTTGAAATGTTTACATATAAAGAATATTTTATGGATGCAAACGATAATGTAATTTATATTGTTGAAACAAAATATGAATGCTCTGAAGATAACGAATATGCATATTCCAAAGATGGTGAGCTTTACAATAAGAGAAATGATCAGCTTATGTATTGATTATTAAGGCTCGATTTTAAATGCGGAATATGTGCTGATTAATTTTAACATATTAAAAAACGCAACCGAGAAAGATTTTGATTATTCTTGGTTGCATTTTTTGTTTTAATATAAAATTTAAGTATTCTTTAACAAGGACCCCTCTGTCACTTACGTGACATCTCCCCTTTCAGGGGCGACGAGATTATATTTTCATATAGATAATATCAAGATTATATGCTGTTCGGAATTTTGTGTGATTCTTTTAGTTAACGTCAGCTTGCCGTCCCTGAAAGGGAAGGTGGCACGACGTAGTCGTGACGGAAGGGTTTACAACCTCTCAATAACCTTCACAAGCTTATCAACATCCTCTGCCTTTGTTGCCCAGCTTGTGCAGAAGCGGACGATGTATTTATCATCCTTTCTGCCCCAGTCGGAGAATACGAAATCCTTCGCGAGGGTGTCATACTGCTCCTTTGTGAGAACGGGGAACTGCTGATTTGTGGGTGAGCCGTAGTAAAGCTCAATGCCCTTTTTGCTGAAGGCTTCCATAATCTTTTCTGAAAGTGAAGCGGCGTGGGCGGAAATCTCTGCATAAAGTCCGTCGGTGAAAAGGGTGTCGAACTGTAAGCCTAAAAGTCTGCCCTTTGCGAGCATTGCACCCTTCTGCTTTATCATATAGCGGAAATCCTTTTTGCAGATTTCCTTTGTGATAACAAGAGCCTCGCCGAAAAGTGCGCCGACCTTAGTGCCGCCGATGTAGAAGGCATCGCAGAGACGGGCAATGTCAGCCATGGTAAGATCGTTTTTTCTGCAGGCAAGTCCGTATCCGAGCCTTGCACCGTCAAGGAAAAGGATAAGGTCCTTTTCACGGCATACCTTTGAAATTGCAGTAAGCTCTGCTTTTGAATAAATGGTGCCGTTTTCTGTGGGGAAGGATATGTAAACCAGCTTCGGCTGGGTCATATGCTCAAAGTTTGCATCGGCATAGTGAGCCTCTGTGAGAGAAGCAATCTGCTCTGCGGTGATTTTGCCGTCAGACGAGGGGAGGGGCAGAAGCTTGTGTCCGCAGGCCTCAACAGAGCCGGTTTCGTGAACGTGAATATGTCCTGTTTCAGCACAGATAACACCCTGATAAGGTCTTATAGCTGAGGCAATAAAGGTGAAGTTTGTCTGTGTGCCGCCTACGAGAAAATGCACATCGGCATCATCCGTACCGATTTCCTTTTTGATTTTTTCTCTTGCACTTTCGCAGTAAATGTCGGTGCCGTAGCCCGGTGTCATTTCCATATTTGTTTCGGCAAGTCTCTCAATAATCTGAGGAACTGCACCCTGAGTGTAGTCGCTTTCAAAACGTATCATAATATTACCTCCTGATAAACTTAAAGGCGGAATAGTCCGCCTGAAGCTTTAATATATCCTTTTGATTCTTGGCATAAAGGTGCAGAGAACCTCATAAGCAAAGCTGTTTGCCATTTTACCGAAATCCTCGGCGGTTATTTCTTCGTCACCGCTTTTTCCGAGAATTATAACTCTGTCACCTACGTTGACATCCTCAATATCTGTGATGTCAACCATAATCTGATCCATACATACCTTGCCCACAAGGGGAGCTTTTTTGCCCTTGATAAGCACATAACCCTCACCGGTAAGGCAGCGGTTGAAGCCGTCTGCATAGCCGATGGATACGGTTGCAATTTTTCTTTTTTCTGTTGCGGTGTAGATCTGTCCGTAGCCTACGCCTGTGCCGGGCATAATTTCCTTGACGTGAATTACGTGGCTTATGACCTCCATAGCAGGGATAAGGTCAAGCTCATGCTTTACCTCGTCGGAGGGGAAAATACCGTAAAGGGCAATGCCGAGACGGACAAGGTCATAATGACTGTCAAGGTCAATTGTGGCAGCACTGTTACAGATGTGCTTGACGGGGATGCTGATACCGAGGCTTTCGAGCTTTTCTGTGAAGGCATCAAATCTTTCCTTCTGAACATATGTGAAGGATTTATCCTCACAGTCAGCGGTGGCATAGTGGCTGAAAATACCTTCGATGAAGATGTTTTCAAGGCGGGAAATCTTTTCAACTGCCTCAATGCCGCTTTCGTCACAGAAAAAGCCGATGCGGCTCATACCTGTGTCAAGGGCAATGTGTACGGTAGCTGTTTTGTTTTTAGATAAAGCAACCTTGTTGAGAAGCTCTGCCTCGGAAATGTTATAAACCGTAGGAATAATACTGTATTCGAGAAGGCTGTCATATTCGTCGGGTGAGGTGTAGCCGAGAACAAGAATCGGATTACTGATTCCGCAGTCACGAAGCTCAATACCCTCGCTGAGCGTTGCAACGGCAAAATAATCCGC
This sequence comes from Acutalibacteraceae bacterium, assembly GCA_045544675.1. Taxonomy (GTDB): domain Bacteria; phylum Bacillota; class Clostridia; order Oscillospirales; family Acutalibacteraceae; genus UBA6857. The sequence goes on along the minus strand of JAZPZK010000035.1, from coordinate 15,458 downwards.
ACGGCTCTGAAGCGCTTTTGCAACCTCAATGCTTCCGTGACCGTAAGCATCTGCCTTTACAACTGCCATTGTTTTCACATTGTTCTCAAGACTTGCTCTGAGCTGATTGAAGTTATGGATGATTGCTTCAAGATTTACCTTTGCATATGCTCTTATATATCCTGCCATGGCTTTCACCTGCCTTAATCTTTTGATATATGACCTTCGGGATCAGGCTTCCCGAATTACACAATTAAATATTATACAGCGATTCTGCCGTAAAGTAAATAGTTAAATGTCGGTTTCTCTGATAAATTCTTCCTGAACCTTATCCTGAATTGCCTTGAGAAGCTCAGGTGCTTTTCCGCCCACAGCTTTTCCGTCAAGCTCTGAGGCGGCAAGACCCAGTGAGCCTGCCGAGGAAATAAGAATTTCATCGGCGTCAAAAAGCTCGGGAAGGAAGTATTCTCTTTCTTCGACGGGAACACCAAGCTCACCGCAGGCCTTGATAAGATGCCTTCTTGCAATGCCCGAAAGGATGAGATTATCTGTAGGTGCGGTGATAAATACACCGTTTCTGATTATATGCACATTACTGTGGGCACATTCCGTAACTCTGCCGTTTCTGTGGAAAACAACCTCGTCACAGCCTTCCTCCTTTGCCTTCTGTGAAGCCATAACGGCGGGAAGAAGGTTAAGGGTTTTGATGTTGCAATGAAGAAATCGGGTGTCCTCCATAGTGATAAGCTTAACCCTTTTATAGGTGTCAACAATGTTTTTCGGCACTACGGTTATCCAGATGTTTGCCTTGCTGTTATCTGTGGGGAAAACGTGATTTCTGATGCCGGTGCCTCTTGTTGCCTGCCAGTATACAAAGTTTTCACCGGTGTCAACCTTTTTAACAAGCTCATTGATAAGAGCCTTAAGCTCATCCTTTGTGTGAGGAAGCTCTATTCTCAGAAGCTCTGCGCTGCGGTAAAAGCGGTCAACGTGCTCGTCAAGAGTGAACACCTTATAGTTTCTTGAATAGGTGGCATCGTAAACACCATCGCCGAAAAAGCATACTCTGTCACCCATAGGGATCTGCATATTTTCTATTTCGTCATATCTGCCGTTGTAATAGCCGAGATTTTTCATTATTCGTCTTCTCCTTCAAGTCCGAGTATCTGTGATGCCGTATCGGTTTCTATAGCTTCTACGGTGCGAAGCTTTTTCTGAATGATTGAGTTTCTGCTCTGAGCCTCTTCAAGAGTTTTGCCTGCTTCTTCAATTTTCTTTCTTGCCTTATCAAGAACAACGCCGAATTTTTCATACTGCACCTTTGCGGCAGCAAGAAGAGTACGTACTTCCTTTGCTTTTTCGTTGATGGCCATAGCTCTGAAGCCGATGGAAAGGGAGTTGAGCAGGGCTGTTATTGTGCTGGGACCTGCAATCATAACGGAAAACTCGTTCTGACATCTTTCAGCAATGCCGTTTCTTGAAGAAATAACCTCGCTGTAAAGTCCTTCAGTTGCAAGATACATAATTGCAAAGGGTGTGGTGTTGGGCTCGTTGATATATTTTTTGATGTCCTTTGCCTGAGAGATAATTGTGGCTTCAAGGCTCTTTCTTTCATATTCAACCATTGCAGAGTCGCCCTTATCAGCTGCATCACAAAGACGGATATATGCTTCAATGGGGAATTTGGAGTCTATGGGCAGATAAGTGATGCTGCTGTAATCCTCACCCGAGGGGATTTTAACCGCAAATTCAACAATATTTCTTGATGAAGGGTTGGTCATAACGTTTTTCTCATACATATGAGGGATTGTTTCATTAAGAAGTCCCTCAAGCTGAACCTCTGCCCAGGTGCCTCTTGCCTTGACGTTGGTGAGAATACGGTTGAGTGCGGTAACATTTTCCGTAACGCCCGACGAAAGTGCCTTCATTTCACCGAGGGATTTATAAACATTCTCAAGCTGTTCGCTTACTGCCTTGAAGGAGGAGTCGAGACGTTTAGTGAGGGTTTCGTTAAGCTTTTCGTCAACGGTCATACGCATCTGCTCAAGCTTATGCTCGTTATTTTTCTGCATTTCGTTAAGCTTTGCGGAAATAAGCTCAGAAAGCTTCATATTGAATTCATAGCTGTCCTTGCTGAGCTTTGTTATGTTCTGTGTCATATCGGTGATAGCGCCTGTGATTTCCTTGCGCTGAGCTGACTGAACATTGGCATTTTCCATTCTGCTCTGAGAAAATTCGGCACGGATTGAGGAAGCAAGGTCAGACGATGCCTTTTCAAGCTGAGCACTCAGCTCCTTTTCTTTTCTCAAAACTTCCTCATAATCTTTATTATTATTCTTTTTTAGCAATATAAACACAAGCACAATGTTTATAATAATAAGAAGCAGAGTGACTGCAGATAAAATTACTGAAAGTTCCATATTTGCACCTCTCATATTTAATTCAAAGATTATTATACCAAGAAAAAAGCATAGGTTTTTTCGAAAAAAGAAAAATAAAACCATTTCTTATAAAGTTAGGACTGAAAAATTATGAAGAGAATAATCAGCCTTGCTCTTGTGCTTCTTATGTGCCTGAGCCTTACGGCCTGTTCATCTGACGGAAGGAATGAGCAGATAATATATCCCATTGATAGAGACCCGGAATTTCTCGACCCTCAGATAGTTTCCTCCGACGGAGCTAAAAATATAATAGCAAACTGCTTTGAAGGTCTTGTTACTCTCGACAGTGAGGGTAAGCTGGCACCGGGATGTGCCGAAAGCTGGAAAATTTCCAAGGACGGACTTACATATACCTTTTATTTAAGGGAGGACTGTGAGTGGCGTATTTCTACTGCTGCCGCCGCCGTAATGGGACGTGAAACCACAGCACCTACCTATCAGAGAGTTACTGCCGATGATTTTGTTTTTGCACTCAGACGTGCCTTAAGACCTGAAACAAAATCACCGGGCGCAAAGAATCTATACAGTATAAAAAATGCTCTTCAGGTTCATCAGGGCGCAATGGGGGAGAGCTCCCTGGGTGTTAAGGCAAAGGATGACCGCACCCTTGTTATTTCCCTTGAATGGGCTGACCCTGACTTCCTTTATTCTCTTCTTGATTCGGTATGTATGCCCTGTAATGAGGAGTTTTTTGAAGCTACCGGCGGAAGATACGGTCTTGCAATCAAGCAGCTTCTTTATAACGGACCCTTCTATATAAGCAACTGGGCAGACGATACGGCAATTACCCTTAAGCGTAACGATAAATATTACGGCAGCGAAAACGTTACCCCCTCATCGATTTATTTTTCCATAAACAACGAGCAGTCTACAAGGCTTGAAAAGATACAGGACGGAATTTATCAGGTTGCACCGCTGACTGAGGTTCAGGCAAAGGAGCTTGAAGGCTCTTCAAAATACGGTGTCAATGCCTATTCCAGTACGGTTTTATCTTTGATTTTCAACTGTAAGGATGAGGTGTTCAGTAACGTGAATATCCGCCGTGCAGTAGCTTCAAGCCTTGATACCGGAGCTATATATTCTGCTCTCGGAGAAAGAACTGCAGGCGGAGCAATTCCAAGCTCAATGTCTGTTTCGGGTGAAAGCTACCGTCAGAGTGCGGGCGCTCTTGAGCTTTATAAAAGCAAGAACTCCGATGCGCTGTTTGATACAGGACTTACAGAAATATCCAAGCAGAATATAGAGGTAACGGTTCTTTGCGAAGGCCGTTATGAGGAGCTTATCAGAACACTTATGCAGACCTGGCAGGCTGAGCTTGGCGTAAGATTTTCAGTAACGGTTGAAGCACTTGAAAGTGCGGAGCTTAAACAGAGAGTTGAATCAGGCAAATATCAGCTGGCATTTTATCCGCTTTCATATTCATCTGTGACTGCCTTTAACGGACTTCTCCGCTTTACTACGGATAACGCCAACAATATCTGCAATTTTTCTGATACAACCTATGATAATCTTGTAGGCGTTATTAAAACCGTTAACGGACAGAAGGCCACTATGGGTGCCACTAAAAATGCAGAGGAATATCTGATTTCCTCCTGCGCGCTTGTGCCGTTATATGAAATGGCGGATTATTACGGACTTGGCAAGGGCGTTTCGGGAGTTATATTCAACCCGACGGGCGAAACCCTTTATTTCAAGCACACACTGGCAAAGTAAGTAAGCACAAAAGTTCTTTGGTAACTTTCTTTCAAGAAAGTTACGCCATTGCGGCGAGCAAAAAAATCGTAATTGTGACGGACCTTGGCGAAAACAGAAAACAATAAAACCAAAAAACGGCGAAATCCTCGCCGTTTTTTTAAATCAGGTTTAATCAATCTATCGGGGCGGAATACACACCGACGGATTTATAATATTTTACCCGCGATCGCGTTGTAGTGCTCCGTAGGAGCTACCTCAGTCTTGCCTCTCCTGAAAGGAGAGGTGGCACCCGAAGGGTGACGGAGAGGTTCTGCGCATTGTTTTAAGCCTTCGCATCTGCAGGCGTCTGTCTGTGGTAAACACAGTTGCCGATGTTTGTGGGTGAAAGCATCATCTTTATCTGAGAAATTCTCTCTTTCATTGTAATTTCCCTCGTCGGTACATCGCAAAGGCTCATAACGGTGATGCTCTTAAGCTGCTCCTCAGGTGAGAAGGCATCGTCGAGTGCCATCGTAACTGTCTTTTCCTCGCCTGCAAGAAGGTCGAAGAAGTTATCCGAGAAGGGTAATGAGGAAAGGCTGCTTTCTACTCTTACAAGGCGGGCAAACTTATCTGCACTGAGCTTTACGGTGATTTTTCCGTCAGCAAATCCCTTTTCCATAGTGATTTTTGCCTCGGGAAGCTCAAGCTTCTTTTCAGGCTCAAAGAGATAGGTTTTGCTCACTTTTTCAAAGCCTTCACATTCAAGGCTGATTCTCAGCCCCGTCTTTTTAAGGTCAAGATGTCTTGCAAGCTGCTTTCTGTAAAGAGTGAATACGTTTTTATTTTCAAGAGGCTCAAGAGTGAGCTTCTTTTTCTTTGACTGAATAAGCTTCTCATTTTCGAAATCGAAAATTTCGCAGGTGAGGATAACATCCATCCTTTCGTTGAGGTCATTGAGAAGAACTGCCGAAACCTTTCTTTCGTTATCGTCAAAGCAGAGGCTTAAGGGCGCATTGAAATGCCTTGCACCGTACTGCAGAGCCTTATAGTTTCCGTAGAAGTCGATTGATGCCCAAGAGCATACGGGCCAGCAGTCATTGAACTGCCAATATATAGCACCGTTACAGCGTCCCTTGTTTCTGCGCCAGAATTCCGTTGCATCCTTTATGCATTCAAGCTGAGTAATCTGTGAAAGATAGATGAAATCCTCAAAGCGTGAGGGGAGCTTGAAGCGTGAGCGGATATAATAAAACATCTTATCGTTACCCGAATTACACTTCTGATGAGAGCGGAAAACCTCACTGTCGAGAGCGTAGTCCTCTTTTTTTGCAAAGGTACGGATTGTCTTTTCGTCAGGGAGACTCTCAAATCCGAATTCACTGCAGAAGCGAGTGGGTCTGTTGCGGTATTCTCTCATATTACTCATACCGTGCCATACGCTCCAAAGGTGGGTGTCGCCTACGTTGTCGGCGTTTATGCCCTTGCCGTCGTCTGTGCCGCAGGGTGAGCCGGGTATGAAGGGTGTTACGCTGTCGTACTTTCTTACCTCATCGGGCAGGATATGATAGAAGAACTTCTCTGTCCACTTTATGTAGTCTCTCATATGCATCCAGCCGCCGCTCATTGCCTCGATTTCGTTGTTACCGCACCATATAGCAAGGCAGGCGTGGTGCTTGAGACGGTTTACGTTATATTCAATTTCCCTTTTCACATTCTGAAGGAAGTCCTCCTTGAAGAAGGGATACGCCTGACATGCGAAGGGAAAATCCTGCCACAGAAGGATGCCCATTTCGTCGCATTTATTATAGAATTCATCGCTTTCGTAATATCCGCCGCCCCATACTCTTATCATATTGAAGTTTGAAAAGCGTGCGGCATCGAGAAGGGTCTGCATTTCCTTTTCACCGAAGCGTGTTATAAGGCTGTCGGCAGGGATGAAGTTTCCGCCCTTGACGAAAACGGGTACTCCGTTGAGAATGAAGCGGAAGTTACTGCCGTATTCATCTCTGCTTCTGTCAAGCTCTATTGTGCGAAGACCGATTTTTTTCTCGAGTACGGAAATAACCTTGTTGCCCTTCTTAAGAGTAGCGGTAAGGGTATAAAGAGGCTGCTTTTCCTTACCTGAAAGCTCGTATGTCCACCAAAGCTCGGGATTTTCCACGGTAAAGCTTACCTTATCTCCCTTGACTGATTCCTTTGTGCCGTCGGGATGGGTAAGAGTAACGGTACAGCCGGTTTTTTCGTCGGTGAGTGCATTTATAAGGCATTCCGCCTTGATTTTCACCTTGTTTTCACTATGTACCTGACTGATTTCCATTTTGCTTATTTCAGCGGCGGTGATGAAATCAAGATAAACATCCTTGGTGATACCGCTTATGGGAAGCACGGGACCCCAGTCCCAGCCGAAATGGCACTGAGGCTTACGGATATGCACAATACCGTTCTGACCGTTGGAGTTCATGGGAGCTCCCTCTTTTTTGTATATCTCCTCAACATACTTAACGGGTGAGCGGAAATGTACCTTGAGGGTGTTTTCGCCCTCTCTGAGAATGTCCTTCACGTCGAAGGTGTATTTAAGGTGACAGTTTTCTCCCTTTCCGATGAGAGCACCGTTAAGAAAAAGATCGCAGATTGTGTCGAGCATATCGAAGCAGAGCATTATACCGTCAGCGGAAAGCTCATCCTTTGTTACGGTGAAGTCCCTTTCGTAAACCCAGTCCTTTTCGCCTACGAAGGCGCAGTCTCTCTCATTGAGACCGTCAAAGGGGTCGGAAATAAGACCCTCCGCCATAAGGTCCGTAAAGTTACAGCCGGGCACTGTTGCCGGGTAAAATGCATCATTATCCGCACTTCTGAATTTCCATTTTCCGTTAAGTGTTTTAATCATTGCTTTCCTCCTTGTAGTATGCGGTGAAGCTATGGTGTGAAATCTGTTTTTCTTTAGGCGGCAAGGTCATATAATCGCCGTAGATTGATGAAAGATAGGCATCGTAATTTTTAATAGCCATAAATTCTCTGCCTTCAAATTCAAGGGAAATGTAATCGGTATAAACCGAGGTGGGAAGGATTTCCTTTTGTCTGTAGGAACCGCATACGGAAGCACAGTATTCTGTTGTGCCGAATTCCTTACTGTATGTTTTTTCAATTGAAGCGATAAGCTTTCTTTTAGAGAAAAAGCGGCTGAGGATAAAAAATGCAAGACGTATAGGCTCATAGATTATGCCGTGGGTTTTACTTCTGAAAAATCTGTTCCAGTTTCTTGCAACAAGAAGCTCTCTTTTAAAGCGTGTACGTGAAAAAGATTTAAGGGCTTCTTCTTTTGTGTCCGCAAGAGCATCAACGGGGAAAATGTCAACATAAACTCCCATTCCGAGCTTATCGCTGCCGCAGTTTTCATCGAAAATAACAGTATTTTTTGCAGTAGCCTTGGCAAAAAGATAGCCGTATTCCTCTTCGGTTTCGTGGCTTATCATACGGAAAGAGGTTTCGTTTTCCTTGCAGTATGCGATAAGGGTATCATAGTCGGGGCGTGGCATAATTATATCAATATCGTCATCCCAGGGGATAAATGCCTTGTGTCTTACCGCGCCGAGAAGTGAGCCTCCGCAAAGGGAATAGCGTATGCTGAGATTTCTGCAGACAGAATCAAGCTCGGTAAGAATACCAAACTGGATTTTTTTCATATCTTCGCCGGAAACTTTTCTTAAGCCTTGTTTCATTGCATATCCTCCGATTTCAGAGATTATATCAGCCTTAACCCTTTCTCAGGCGGCTGAGGGCGTACTTGCATATGCCGTTAACGGTATAATTCATAAAGCAGAAAAGAGATTTTAAAAGACCGAAGCCCATATATCTGTAAACCATAAAGGTCATCTTAGCGGATTTAAGCTTGTTTCCGCTCTTGCCCGTAGTGCTCAGACGGTATTTAAGCAAGGGCTCGTTGACCGCCGATGCCTTACCGTATTTTCTGAGAATTTCAAGCCACATAATGTAGTCCTCGTGGCTGTCCTCGTGATGCATGGGGAATTCCTTTGCCACATCTGTTTTTATAAGCACAGATGAGCAGTTTATGGGGTTCTGCCTGAGAAGATCTTTGTATGTAAGCTTCTCTTTTACGGGGATTATTCTTCCTGTCGGCTCTCCCTCGGGAGTGAGAAGCTCCCTTGCCGTTGAGCAAAGCACGGTGCCGTCCCTTTCAATACGCTCAAGCTGCTTTCTGAGCTTGCCCTCTGCCCAGTAATCGTCACAGTCAAGAAAGGCAACGAACTCACCCTTTGCCATAGCCACGCCCTTATTGCGTACCCTTGCAACGCCCATATTCTTTTCGTTTTTTATGTATGTCACAAGAGGATTATTTTTATATCTTTCCATAGCAACGTCGGTGTCGTCCGGGGAGCAGTCGTTAATAACGAGGATTTCCGTAGGTACATCCTGCATAAGAGCTGAGTCAATTGCCCTGTGCATATAAGCTGCACCGTTGTAGGCAGGTATTATAACCGTAACCTTTATCATAGGGAGCCTCCTTGCGGAATTTGGTATATTTGATAAATTATATCATATCCGATACATATTTTCAACATCAAAGTTTTTTCTTTTGCGGAATTAACAGTTAAAAAATTTTAACTTTTTATTTACAAATTAAAATTTTTCCTGTATAATCAATATAGCGTTAAATCGGCCGGCTTTTAATTAAAGACCGTAAACTTATTTCAGGAGGAAGAAAAATGAAAAAAATGTTTAAAAAATCGGTTTCTCTTGTTCTTGCACTCATAATGATTATGAGTCTGGGAACAACGGTTTTTGCCAACAGATCGGAATTTGTTTCACAGACACGCAGCGATATTCCCATCATCCGTATCTCAGGTGATGGTGAGCAGCTTGTTGATGCAGACGGAAACAAGGTTTTCCACTATAAGGATTTCGCATCACTTCTCGAGAGTGACGATGAAGAAGGCGAAGAAGGCGAAGAGGATAATGCAATGCTCGAGGCAACTGCAAACATTCTTATGCCCTTCCTTATTGACGGTCTTCTCAACGATAATTGGGATCCCTACTACGAAAATCTTCAGGCTGAAATCAGTGACCTTTTCGAGCATTCACTTCTTGATAAGAACGGTAACGCTCAGTACGGTACAGGTCTTCGCCAGTCAAGAAAAGATCAGATGAATCATGTAAGACATAACGATCAGGCCTGGTACACCTCAAGCGGACAGAAGTATTATATCCAGGACAGATACTACTGGAGATACGACTGGAGACTTGATCCTCTCGAAACAGCAGCAGAGTTCAAGGCTTTCATCGATGATGTTATGCATTCAACGGGCAGTAATGAAGTAGGTATTATGGCTACCTGTCTCGGCACAAACATCGTTACGGCATATCTTGCTCTTTATCCCGAACACGCTAAGGATCATATAAGAGGTATCGGCTTTGACGGCAGCGTTGTTGGCGGTGCAGAAATGCTCAGCGAGGCAATCAGCGGCAAGTTCAACATCGATGCTGCAGCAATCAACAGAACTCTTATCGACTGCGGTGCAATCGGCATGTTTGATATTGACGGCTTCATCAACACAACTCTTGATATGCTTGATAAAACAGGCGTGCTTGATAGAGTTATCGGCATAGGTAAGGACTGGATTTACTACAAGTTAGTTGAGGGCGTTACATCTGCTCTTGCTCTTTCCACCTTCTATACATGGCCTAACTACTGGGCATGCGTATCAAAGGAAGACTATCCCACCGCTATGGAATACGTATTCGGTCCCGAGAACAGTGAGAAGAGAACAGAGTATGCAGGTCTTATTACAAAGCTCGACAACTATGACAAACTTGTACGTCAGAGAGTACCCGAAATTCTTCAGAATGCAGTGGATAGCGGTATTCATTTCGGTGTAATTTCAAAGTACGGCTTCCAGACACTTCCCGTATGTGAAACAAACTATCTTGTTTCAGACCAGTTTGCTTCTGTAGGACGCTCCTCCTTCGGTGCAACAACAGGCACAATTTATGAGGATCTTTCCGACGACTACATCGCTGAACGAACTGAAGCAGGCTACGGCAGCTATATCTCACCCGATAATCAGATAGACGCTTCAACCTGCCTCTTCCCCAATCAGACATGGTTTATCAAGGGCTCAAGCCATTCCAACTGGTCCGACTGGGAAATGAGACTTCTTTATGAAATAGCTTCAGCAAAAGAGCAGCAGACAATTTATAATTCCTGCTGGCCCTCACAGTTTGCTGTTTACTATTACACAAGTGAGGAAAGCGATAAGTGGGGCAGCATCGAGGCTATGACCACAGAAAACTGCGACACAGAAAACTGGGAAGCTGATGACAAGATAGAAAATCCCGACACACAGCTCGGCAGAATTTTCGTTGCAGTATCAACCTTCCTTAAGTGGCTTATGGATCTTGTCCGCAAGATTTTTAAATTCTGATAAAGGTTAATAAGCGAAATAAACCGTCGGCGAGAAATCTCCGGCGGTTTACTTATGAAATACGATTGCAAAAGAGATTAACAGGTGCTATAATTATATCAGCAATATTTTAGGAGGAAATATTATGTTAGTTGTAAAAATCATATCCGCAATTATGGCATTCCTTATGGCAATGCTTCCCTTCGGCGCAGGGGACACAGCTGAGAAAAAATGCGACCCGGAATTCAACGGCACCTTTTTACAGTCCTGGATGAGCAGCAGCTGGGACGATGAGCGCTGGCAGACAGAAATTGAAAACATGAAATCCGCAGGCATAGAATATCTTATAGTTCAGGATGTTGCCAACAAGGCATCGGAATCTGCAGGCGGACAGTGGACAGTTTATTATGAAAGTGAGCTTGATTGCTTCAGCGATGCCACCTTCGGCGGTGATGTTATTGAGGCAGCGCTTAAGAACTGTGAAGGAAGCGGCATAAAGGTTTTTGTGGGTCTTGCAATGTTTGACGATTTCTGGCTTCAGGGTGCAATAACCTCTCAGTATGAAGAAATGTGTGAAATTGCAGCTCTTATGACAGAGGAAATCTATAATAAATATCAGGCAGACTATGCCGATACTTTTTACGGTTGGTATTTTACACCTGAAATCAACAATGTTCTTACCTGTCAGGTTAATATCAGGGGTCAGGCTGAGGGTCTTAACCTTATTATTGAATCAATAGATAATCTTAATCCTGAAATGCCTCTGCTTCTGAGCCCCTTCTATGCTCAGTATCTTGCAAGCGGACCTGTTATCACCCTTGCAAACCTTGTGCGCTTCTTTGAATATACCAACTTCCGTGACGGTGATATTTTTGCCGTTCAGGATGCAGTAGGTGCTAAGTGGGTAAAGGAAGAAGACCTTGAAATGACATGGAAGATGTACGCTGCCGCAGTTGAGTCCTGCGATGCAGATATTAAGCTCTGGGCAAACTGCGAAAACTTCTCTCTCGCTTTTGCCGATACTCTTCTTGACGGAGTTTTCACCCGCCCTGCAACAGAAAACACCGTATCCGTTACCGAAACCCTCGACCGTTTCGTATGGCAGATGGATGTTGCTTCGAAATATGCTGAAAATATCATAACATTCTCATATAATCACTATTACAGCCCCGATTATGTAAACCCCGGCTTTATTGAAACCTATTACGATTATCTTGAAAACGGCTATGAGCTTGAAACAGAAGCTCCCTCGGCACCGGAAAATGTTACAGCCACCGCAACCGATGAAGGCACACTTCTCACCTGGGATGCAGCTGAGGATAACATCGGTATAGCCTATTACCGTATTGAAAAGGACGGAAAATTCCTTGCGAGAATTGATATGGTTTACGGCTGGGAGACTCTTGAATATCTTGATACGGGTGCGGCAGGGGAGTACAGCATTGTTGCCGTTGACTGCGCAGGAAATAAGAGTAGTCAGTAGTCAGTAGTCAGTAGTCACGCGCAGACGTGGGATGAAGACGAAAGATTTTACCCGCGGAATATGCATTGCTTAAGGTGTTTGCTTCTTGCCCTCCTTGAAAGGTAATCCCCCTGTTAGGGGAAATGTCTGCGAAGCAGACAAAAGGGTGCCGGTTTCCGGAGGAAAGGGTGGCAGCCGTCAGGCTGACGGGAGGGTTTTGCCCGTTTGCGGAGCAAAAAATGTCTGCGAAGCAGACAAAAGGGTGCCGGTTTCCGGAGGAAAGGGTGACACCCGTAAGGCTGACGGGAGGGTATATCACGCTTCCGTCAACCTCCTGTATAACTACAAAGCACAGCCTTATAGTCAGCGGTGCGGCTAAAAGGGGATATCGTGTAGTCTCTAATCCCTATTCCCAAATCTGAAATCTTTTGCAAAAAATTCAATTAACCCCTTTACATTTGAAAAACATTGTGCTATAATCTTCAAGCATTATGCCGATTTCTCGGTTTGCGGGTAAATGTCCGACGGACTTCTCACCTAACCGTATACTGGGGGTCAGGTATGCAAATATTATTAAGAGGTGAAAAAATCATGATGACAAAGGAACAGAAATCAGCTATCATCGCTGAGTATGCTACTCACGAAGGTGACACAGGTTCTCCCGAAGTACAGATCGCTCTTCTTACTTACAGAATCAACAACCTTACAGAGCATCTCAAGGAAAACAAGAAGGATCACCACTCACGTCGCGGTCTTCTTATGATGGTAGGTCAGAGAAGAAACCTTCTCGCTTACGTTCAGAAGAACGATATCGAAAGATACCGTGCTATCGTTGCAAGACTTGGTCTTCGTAAGTAATTGCATTCCTTTGGCAGACATATTTTTATGTCTGCCATTTTTCCGTATTTTAAGGTGATAAAATCTCATTCTTAAGCGGAAAAATACGTAAAAAATACGGGGCGGATAAATTGGATTAGCACTAAATTGAGTACCTTACGGGGTATTGAATTTATTGCTAAACCACATGCCTCGTATTGAAAATAAATATTAAATTTCAAGAAAAGCGAGGTAGAAAACATGTTTAATGAATTCAGAAAATTCGAAACCACACTTGCAGGCAGACCTCTCGTTGTTGAAACAGGCAAAATGGCAGGTCTTGCAGGCGGCTCATGTCTCATCAAGTACGGCGAAACAGAGGTTCTCTGTACTGCTACAATGGCTGCAAAGCCCAGAGAAGGCGTTGACTTCTTCCCTCTCTCAGTTGACTACGAGGAGAAGCTCTATTCAGTAGGCCGTATCCCCGGCTCCTTCCAGAGAAGAGAAGGCAAGGCATCAGAAAAGGCAACTCTTTCATCAAGAGTTATCGACAGACCCATCCGTCCTCTTTTCCCCAAGGATATGAGAAACGATGTTGGCGTTGTTGCAACCGTTATGTCAGTTGACCCCGATTGCCTTCCCGAAATCACCGCAATGATCGGTGTTTCCGTTGCAATCTCAATTTCAGAAATCCCCTGGGACGGCCCTATCAGCGGCGTATCGGTAGGTCTTGTTGACGGCAAGTTTGTTATCAACCCCACACTTGCTGAAAGAGCAAAGAGCGAAATGGCTGTTACAGTTGCTTCAACTGCAGACCTTGTTGCTATGATCGAAGCAGGCGCAAACGAAATCGACAACGAAACAATGTTTGACGGTATTATGTACGCTCACAAGGTTAATCAGGAAATCGTTGAGTTCATCAAGGGCATTCAGGCTGAAGTAGGTAAGGAAAAGGTTCCCTTCGAATCACAGGATCCCGCTCCCGAAATGTTCGAGGCTATCAAGGAATTCGCTATTGACGATGTTAAGTTCGCTCTTGATACAGACGATAAGAGAATCCGTGACGAAAGACTCAAGCCAGTATACGAAAAGGTACACGAGCGCTTTGACGAGGAATATGCAGAAACAATCGAAAAGATTGACGAATGCCTTTACAAGCTTCAGAAGTACGTTGTAAGACGTTGGCTTCTTGATGAGGGCAAGCGTGTTGACGGCAGAGGCATCAACGATATGCGTCCTCTTGATGCTCAGGTTGACCTTCTGTCCCGTGTACACGGCTCAGGTATGTTCACAAGAGGTCAGACTCAGGTGCTTACCGTAACAACACTCGGTCCTATGAGTGATGCTCAGCTTCTCGACGGTCTCGATGAAGAAACCGAGAAGAGATATATCCACCACTACAACTTCCCCTCATACTCTGTTGGTGAAACAAAGCCCTCAAGAGGCCCCGGCAGACGTGAAATCGGTCACGGTGCTCTCGCTGAAAGAGCTCTTGTACCCGTTATTCCTTCAGTTGAGGAGTTCCCCTATACAATCAGACTTGTTTCTGAGGTTCTTTCTTCAAACGGTTCAACCTCACAGGCTTCAATCTGCGGCTCAACCCTTTCACTTATGGCAGCAGGTGTTCCCATTAAGGCTCCCGTTGCAGGTATCTCCTGCGGTCTTATCAGCGAAGGCGACCGCTTTATGACAATGGTTGACATTCAGGGCCTCGAAGATTTCTTCGGCGATATGGACTTCAAGGTAGCAGGTACAAAGAAGGGTATCACAGCTATTCAGATGGACCTTAAGGTACACGGACTTACTCCCGAAATCATCAAGGAAGCCTTTGAAAAGACCTACGATGCAAGATGCAAGATTCTTGACGAGGTTATGCTTCCCTGCATCGCAGAGCCCAGAGCAGAGCTTTCAAAGTACGCTCCCAAGATGCTCACAACAAAGATCGACGTTGACAAGATCGGCGACGTTATCGGTAAGCAGGGTAAGGTTATTCAGAAGATCTGTGCTGAATGCGAATGTAAGGTTGACGTTAACGAGGACGGTTCAATCTTCGTTTCAGCTATTGACCTTGACAACGCTAAGCGTGCAATCACAATCATCGAAACAATCGCAAACGATCCCGAGGTTGGTGCAATCTTCCGCGGTGTTGTTACACGCCTTATGTCCTTCGGTGCATTCGTTGAAATCGCACCGGGCAAGGAAGGTCTTGTACACATCAGTAAGCTCGACGTTAAGAGAACAGAAAAGGTTGAGGACTGCGTAACAGTTGGTGACGAGGTTATCGTTAAGGTGCTCGAAATCGACGATCAGGGCAGAATCAATCTTTCAAGAAGAGATGCTCTCATCGAAATCGAAGGTCTCACACCCGAGGATGACGGTGAAGAAGCTCCCAGACGCTCCAGACCCCGTCGCGATGGCGACCGCAGAGGCGGCAGAAGAGACAGATAAGTAAAAAGCTCCCGATTTTCGGGAGCTTTTTAAATGCAGAATGCAAAATGCAAAATGCAGAATTGCGGGGAAGATTTAATAAAGCGGAAAGAATCAGTCCGCCAAGCCAAAAAGCAAAAAAGTTCTTTTGATGGTTTTCTTTCAAGAAAAGAATGCCTGACCGGCGAGGGCATCTTTAATGAGAAGCAGTAGGGGCGGCCATTGGCCGGCCTTATT
>JAZPZK010000034.1:0-10939 GCA_045544675.1 Acutalibacteraceae bacterium | reverse complement strand
TGAGCTGACCGAAGGAACCCTTTAAAATATAAAAAATGATGAAGAACAGACAAAAACACTGTTTTTGTGCTTTATGCTATAAACAAACCTCGCCCTCGGAGTACCTTTGTACGCCGTCGGGTAACCCAAAATAAAGCTTTTTGCTTTATTTTGGCTCGGTTTGTTCATTCTGCGCATTTTTTCCGAGCCCCTAAAAAGGAGCTGTAAAAACTTTCGTTTTTACAGCTCCTTTTAGCTTCTTTCAGGTATTATTTTTTGAGTTCTTTTAAATTAGTCTTATTCACATATGTGTTCTTGTGACTTTATCGACAGTATTGCGGCACTTCCTGTGAAGTGCCGCAATTATTTTTTATCATTGAGTTGTTGCGGCAGCCGTCGCAGCAGAAAGCTTGCTGAGCATCCAGTCTGTGTAATAATCAATCTGTGACTGAGAGGGATTTATGCTCATTTTATCAATTCTTGCAGCAATTGTCTCTGCGGTTTCGCCCTCACACTTTGAATATACGTGATAGAAAGCATCGGTATAAAGTCCGAGAGTTGTGGAAAGCTTTTTCTTACCCCAGATTGCCTTACCGTCAGAGCCGATACCGGTGAATACGATACTGCCCTCTTTAAACTCCCAATCCCATACCGCCATAGGATATACGGTATAGGTCACCGAGTCGATTGTTACGGTATAGCCGTCATCTGACTTCTTGAAGGAGCCGTCAAAGTCAATAGCGTTTCCGTTATCGATATCATTTTCAGAGATAACAGCCTTTTTAAGGATTGATACTGTCTGCGATGTTCTTCTCTCGGTCGCGTCTGCATCCTCTGAATCAGCCTGAGAATCAAAAATTATAACATCCCAGTTACCGTAAAGCTCGGAAAGCTTGAAGCTCTTGTCTTTTATCTCACCTGCATAAACCTCGGGAACAGCCACAGGCCATCCGTCGCTCCAATAAAGTGATCTCACTTCAAGGGCAGGTGCAGAATTTATCATAAGAGAATTTTCTTCAGCTATGGCACTTCCGGTTACAATTTCAGTTCCCGTCTTGAAATACACCTGTGACTGAGATGCAATAAACCAATTGCCGTCGCCATCCTTTATAACTGTAGGTGAGCCGATGCTTGCTCTTCCCACATCGGTGTATGAAACCTGACCCTCGCTGCTTGATGAGAAGTTGTATCCGCCCATAAGCATATATCCGTTATTATACATACTTTCGTCCGAATAAGAAGAAAGGCTGTTTCCGTTAACATCTGTGTAAGGACCTTCTATACTCTTTGAACGTCCTACTACAACGCTTGAGCCGGTCTGCTCATAGCCGTAGCTTACAAAGAGATAATAATAGCCGCTCTGCTTATTATAGAGAATATCTGCACCTCTTACAAGGCTTCCGTCATCCTCACTCATAGCGGGTACTCTGCCCGGGTCAGCAACAACAGTACCGGATTTGTAGGTTGTTTTGCCGTGCAATGTTGAAATTTCAACACCTGCCTCGTTTATTTCAGATGACTTTCTGAGAAGACCCGTTGAAGCATCAAGCTCAACAAGATTAATCTCTCCGTTTACGCTGTCAGTTCCGTAATAGCCGCCGTATACCATATAAAGCTTCTTACCCTCGTATACAACCGAAGGATGAACTGCATTTGCACCGTCATAATGCTCTGAAACTGTGACGGATGTTTTGTTGCCGTCCTTATCTGTTACCTTTTTGGTGCCGCCATTGGTTCCGCAGGAGCTGATAACAATACCTGCATCTGTCCACTCCTTGTTTTCAACAGCATCCTTGAGATTATCAGTCTTTACGCAGAAAATTGCCGATTCATTTGCTGAATTTTCCTTAACAATGGAATAGTAAAGATAGTAGGTTGAACCAACCTTGACAATTTCAGGCGACATGGGACATCTGTTCTGATATTTATCGGAATAGGTTTCATCCTCTCCGTAGCCGTGAGTTTTTGCCCATGTTGAAAGAGAATCAAACTGGCTGAAGCTCATTATTGTGTTTGTTGAAGCCTGATCGGGCTGCTTGAAATAAGTGGTTCTGTTACTCCAGTTAACAAGGTCAGTGGATCTGATAACAACATTATTTGAGCCGAAGCAATAATAATATCCGCTCTCTGAATCATATATTATACTCGGGTCTCTGACATCATATGCAGCTGCAGCACCGAGATAAGTATTTTCCGCATATTTATCTATATCAGGCTTTGTTACGCTGAGCTTTTCTGTTTTATCATTTTCAGGACGCTCACCCTTTTCAAAGGTTGCAACAACCGTAAGCTTCTGTGTAACTGTTGTTTTATACTGAAGCATACTTACCTGCTCTGTAACATCAACGCCGTTCACTGAAAGCTTTTCAAGATTATAATACTCACTGTCAGTACGTTCCGGATTCACGCTTATTACAAGCTCCGAATCCTTCTTGCACATAATCTTATATTTTCCGTTAGTGCCTGTTGCTGTTTCGTTGTTGACTGTGATAATACCGTGGTCATAGCTCTCTACAAACACCGGATATTCACTTATATGGATATATTCCATATACATACCGAAAACAATTCCGCAAAGGAGAAGTGTTATTGTCAGAAAAAACAAAAACTTACTCATTTATTATTCCTCGCTTTCCTCATTCAACCGTAAGGGATGATATAACACCCGAGCAAATCTCACTGGCATTATTATAGAAATTTCTCTTGGCAACTTCAATCTGACTTTCATCGGCAACATATACCGTTATTTTAAGAAGCTCCGTATTCATATCATTGACGATGAAGGTTACGTGATAGCCATGATCAAGGGCAGTAACCTCAACGATACTTTCCTTTTCTATACGTTCCCTTTGGAGAATCTTAAGTCCGCTCTTGACTGCTTTTTCCTTAACGGAACGGGGCAGGTCCCTTTCGAGAAGACCTACATCAAGCTCTGCTCTGCCGGTGAGGGTTATAAGCTCATCGCCGTCGGTGATATTCGATATAAGCTGCTCTGCAGAAACAAGCTCGCTTATTGCAGTATTGACCTCGAAATAATTTGCTATTCTGTATTCCTGAAGGATCTCATTGATCTGTGTTCTCGTAAGAGAACGCTTAAGCGTTTTGAGAAGATAACATATGAGAAGCTTTATCTCTGTTTTCTCCCTCAGCCCGCCGGGAGCAACCCCCTGACTGAATATATTGTTATCCATATCTGTTACCGGATATAACTACCCTTTCACCTTTCCTTGAAGTAAACATAAGTATACATATATAATTTTACCACAAGTATAAAAAAAGTAAATAGATTTTATTAAATTTGTCAAAATCTTATTTTGGTTGACAGCAAAGCATATTTAAGATAGAATTAATTTTATAATGAAAAGGAGCTTTTTATATGGAAAAGAAATATACTACCGTTCTTTTTGATGCGGATAACACCCTGCTTGACTTCAGCAAATCTGAAAGGATGTCTCTTATTCAGACTATGAATTACTACGGTGTCTCCGTAACAGAGGAAAACATATCAATCTATGTTGAAATAAACAACGGCCTCTGGAAGCAGATTGAAAAAAAGGAAATCACAAAGCCCGAGCTGAAAAGAATCCGTTTCAGACGCTTTTTTGAAACCATCGGCTTTGAAACCGAGGCAGATGCTTTTGAAGTGAACGAGCATTATCTGGCTCTTCTCAGCAACTGCGGATATACCCTTGACGGAGCAACAGAGCTTTGCCGTAAGCTTTGTGAAAACGGATATAATTTATATATAGTCACAAACGGTATAGCAAAGGCTCAGGCTCAGCGCCTTTCAAAAAGCGGCCTTATGCCATACATAAAGGATGTTTTTGTTTCTGAATCAGTAGGTTACCCGAAGCCTATGGTTGAGTTTTTTGACTATATTTTTGAAAACCTGCCTGAAAAGGATAAAAGCAGAATTGTTGTGGTGGGCGACTCACTCTCATCTGACATCAAGGGTGCAATGAATGCCGGGCTTGACAGCATATGGCTCAACAGCAACAGCACTCCCCTGCCCGACGGCTTCACCCCCGATTTTACCATCGGCTCATTAGATGAGCTTTACGGTATTTTTGATGTAAATAAATAACATAAGATTTTTTTAAATTTTTTTCAAAAAAACTATTGACATTACATTAAAGGCGTGTTATATTATAGTCAAGTTAACGATAATGATTATCATTATCAATAAAGTTAACGCAGAACGGAGTGATAAGATGTCTACTCTGCGAAACTCAAAACAGCGTGATGCAGTTTTGCAAAACCTGTCAGAACGTTACGACCATCCGACTGCTGAAGAGGTTTATATCTCAGTTAAAAAGGTTATTCCATCGGTAAGTCTTGCGACGGTCTACAGAAATCTGAAGCTTCTCGAAAGTGAAGGGCTGATAATAAAAATCACCACACCCGACAGCGACAGATTTGACGGTCATACCCACGAGCATTATCATTTCACCTGCAACGAATGCAAAAAGGTGCTTGATCTTGAGCTCAGCGAGGGCTTCAATGTAAACGCCCTGCCGAAAAGCTTCGGCGGTAAAATAACCGGCCACGAGCTGATGTTTTACGGAACATGCGAAAGCTGCTGTGAAAAACAAAATTAAAAATAAAATTTATATTTAACGGAGGAAAACAAAAT
Source organism: Acutalibacteraceae bacterium (assembly GCA_045544675.1). Lineage (GTDB taxonomy): Bacteria > Bacillota > Clostridia > Oscillospirales > Acutalibacteraceae > UBA6857. The sequence goes on along the minus strand of JAZPZK010000034.1, from coordinate 6,327 downwards.
GAAAAAGTATTATTGTCCTGTATGCGGTTACGAAAGTGACGAAGCAATCGAAGTGTGCCCCATCTGTAAGGCAAAGATGAAGGAAAGAGAAGAAGGCGCAGGTATGGTCTGGGCTGCTGAACACATTCTCGGTGTAGGCAAGGAAGCTAACGTACCCGAAGAAATCATCATGGGTCTTCGTGACAACTTCAACGGTGAATGCTCAGAGGTTGGTATGTATCTTGCAATGGCTCGCGTTGCTCACAGAGAAGGCTATCCCGAAATCGGTCTCTACTGGGAAAAGGCAGCATACGAAGAAGCAGAACACGCTGCAAAGTTTGCTGAGCTTCTCGGTGAAGTTGTAACTGCAAGCACAAAAAAGAACCTTGAAATGAGAGTAGCTGCTGAAAACGGCGCAACTCAGGGCAAGTTCGATCTTGCTAAGATGGCTAAGGAGCACGGTCTTGATGCTATCCACGATACTGTTCATGAAATGGCTCGTGACGAAGCAAGACACGGTAAGGCATTTGAAGGTCTTCTTAACAGATACTTCGGCTGATAAATAACGGAGACCATTCCCCGTAAAAAATTAACAACAACTTATGGGGATACGGTAAAACGTATCCCCTATTACGTTATAAAGGAGGAATCACAATGAATAAAAAGCTCATATTATCATTATTGGCAACTGTTCTCTCTGTAACTATTTTAACTGCAGGAATCCATACAAGTAAAAGCATATACAACGAAACCACCGAATCTGTTACTACAACCGCAGCTAAAACTGAAAAGACCGCTGCTGTCAAGTACGATTCCTCTGCAGGATCAGGAAATGAAGCGTATGTAACCGAAGAAACAACCGCTGAGAAAGCTGAAGCTAAGAAAATCTCAGCCGCAGAGGCTCAGGCAATAGCTCTGAAAAAGGCAGGCTTTTCCGCTTCAGAGGTTTACGATAAGGAAACTGAGCTTGACTACGAAAAAGGCAAGTGGGTGTATGAGGTTTCTTTTGATAAGGACAGAACCGAATACGATTATGTTATTGATGCTGTAAGCGGTGAGGTTTTATACGCTGAAGTCAAAGAGGAAGATAAGAAAGCCGCCACCGAAAAAACAACTGAAAAAACAACAGAAAAAGCTACAGAGCCTTCAACCACAAAAGCACAGGCTGCAGCTAAGAAAATCTCAGCCGCAGAGGCTCAGGCAATAGCTCTGAAAAAGGCAGGCTTTTCCGCTTCAGAGGTTTACGACAAGGAAACTGAGCTTGACTACGAAAAAGGCAAGTGGGTGTATGAGGTTTCTTTTGATAAGGACAGAACCGAATACGATTATGTTATTGATGCTGTAAGCGGTGAGGTTTTACACGCTGATTCTGATTATGACTAAAGCTATCTTAAGGAGTGAAGGAAATGTTCGATTACACAATCTGTAAATGCAAGCAGGTTTCCTATTTCGATGTTGAAGATGCACTCAACAAATTCACAAGGTTTGGGGATATTGAAAAATACTTTGAGGAAGTTCAGAAAATAACAAGCTGCTCAACCGGTTGCGGCGGCTGTCACGACAAAATAATGGATGCAATTTCCGAAATTATGAGTAAAAAGCTCCCCTACTGACTATAATTAAAATAACAAACTAAACGGAGGTAATTATTATGGCTAAATATGTTTGTCCCTGTTCATATGTTTATGATCCCGAGCTTGGTGATCCCGATCACGGTGTAGCTCCCGGCACAAAATGGGAAGATGTTCCCGAGGATTGGGTATGCCCCGTATGCGGACTCGGCAAGGATATGTTTGAGGAAGAATAATAAAAGTAAGAGCTATACTATACAAAAAGAAGAAGACGGCTTGTACCGTCTTTTTCTTTTTGTATTTATCAATATGCTTCATTCACTCCGTGAACAGCCTGATCGTGAGTAAAGCCTTCATATTCAAGCTGATCGATAAGTTCACTTCTTGAAAAGCTCATAACATCAAGATAATTTTCTGCACACTTAGGGTGACGAGTATAATCCGAACCCGTTTTTTGCGGGTAGATTTCCGCCACATCTTCGTTAAAATACTCACAAATCCGAAAGGATTTGCTGCGTTTTGTGCCTTGATTTGTCAAAAATCTCCGCCGCAAAAAATCTTTGACCTGAAAGTGTAAATTTTTGCGGCTATTTTGGATAATGAGGATGCCGACAGGCTGTCGCCTTTCTAATCCGAATTGCCGAAAGAGGCGTGAAAATTCACTCTTTCAGGCGAGTTCGGATTATACTCGTCACCCTAACCGCCTGCTCATACCAATCAGCACCACAGTTATCCGCCGCATACTTTGCCTCGGAATTACTGTATCCCTCATATTCAAGCTGCTCAATAAGTCCTTCATAAGAGAAAGCCATAACAGAAAGATAGCTTTTTGCACTCGAAAGAGCGTTTCTCTGACCGGAAGTGATATATCCGCCTGATGATTTAGTTGTAGCAGGCTTTGTTGTTGCCGGCTTCCGGTCTGCTTTTGCGGTTGTTGAATCACCTATTTCTATCTTATTATTCGAAATATACTCACTGTCTCTGTTGGCAAGCTCAAATATCCACGGATCTTCATCAGCCTTAGCTTTGCCTGTGACCGGATCCATCTCAACAAAACGGAAGGAATCTTTTTCGTCGAGGATTGTTACAAGATAAGATGTTTTTTTACTGTCTTCTTTTTCCTTTTCTGTCATAACTCCGTCTACAAACTCATAGTTGTATACTCGCTGTGTTTTCAGAAGGAACTGTTTAGAACCACCGTCTGTCTCTATAGGTGTATATACACCGTCTCGCATATAATAATTTGAAAAAGTAAAGGTTCCGTCCTCACGGAATGCAAGAAAAACAGCGTCATATAAATCTTCCAATGCGGAATTGTCACTTATATCAACAATCTTGTTTTTATAATAAACTGCACCGACATACCAAGTTCCCCCGAGTATATCATAGCCCTCCGCCTGAACTTTCTGCGGATCTGTTTCATTTTCTGAAGGAACTTTATTTCCGCAAGCCGCAAAAAGAGTAAAAACAGCTATCACCGACAAAATAATCGCAATGTATTTCTTAATCATATTATTTCCCCTTCAAAAATTCGGGTGCACCGAAAGCGGTACACCCATGATATTAAAATTTAAATCCGTCTTCGCCCTTAAATCCGTCTGTACGCTCACAGACGTCTTCACAGCGCACCATCACAACTTCACCGTCAATAATATTGAATCCGAACTGCCACTCGTTTTTAGCCTCTACTTCAAGGCCTTTTTCGGTTATTTCGTATGTTCCTTTGTCAGGTCCGTAATAATAATAGGTTCCGTCATTATATCCGTAGGCTTCGCTTGCATGCTCAAAAATAACCTCGCCGTTATCGTAGCAATAAATGTATTCTCCGGCACCAAGAGCTATACCACCGGCATAACTGGGAGCCGAATAATGTGACCAATAACCCTGTAAGCCCTCATCTACCTCTTTTGCGGTGTAATAATCCTTATCGCCAAGCTTGATTGTTTCACCGTCAACAGCGTAAGCGATACCAAGTTCACTGCCGTCTGCGAGAGTAATTGTTATATTTGCATCGTCAAGTGTATATGCATAGTTTGTTCCTTCAGATCTGCTTGCACCGTTACCGCTGTAGGTAATCTGAGATATAACAGCTTTGCCTTCAACAAACTTAAGGCTGTTAAGGATTGTATCTGCTCCGCCGTTAAAGAACCATACGTCTTTTTCAAGAAGTGCTACTGTATCGCCGTACTTTGCCAGCATAATCTTGCTCTGAGCCTTAGCATACTTATCGGCAGCATCATTGTAACCTTTAATCTCACCATAAAGTTCTGCGGCTTCTTCGTACTTTTCTTCTGTCATAAGCTCATCAGCATAAGCATACTTGCATTCCTTGAGCTTGGTTGCGCTATCTTCATAATCACCAAGGCTTTCATAGATTTCAATAGCCTCGGCATACTTGCCCTCTGCATACAAAGATTCTGCCTTCTTGTAGTCATTACCGCCGCAGCCTGCAAGAACAAGCACAAGTGAAAGAGCGATAGCAACAATTGCAATTACTGATTTTTTCATTTTTCCTACTCCTTAATTTAAATTTTACAACAGCTCATAAATAAGAACTATTCTTCCGATAATTATACAGGTTTGCTTCCTATTTGTCAAGCTGAATAGGAAGTAAAATGTCTATATAGGAATAAAAAGGAGGAAGAATTATGCTTATTTCCGACAAACGCAACATCGGTAACAAATTGCTTATTATAAGAAAGAAATCAGGCTTAACCCAAGCGGAAGTAGCCGAGGCGGCAGGACTTTCCGACCGCACATACGCAGATATTGAAAGAGGTACAGTCAATATGAGAACAGAAACAATACTGCGCATTTGCAAAGCCTTGCACATAACACCCAATGAAATACTTACAGAAAACTCTTCTTTAGAGTTAAAACAGAACGAAATTTTTGAGCGTCTGGCCGCCTGTCCTGCAAAAGAACGGGAAACTGCTCTGCAGATACTGGATATTTACCTGAAATCTCTTGTATGATGTTGCAAACAATAAAACAAAACTGCCGAAACTGTAAACTTTTTGAAACAAAGCTTAATAATTCCATTGTGTAATTGACCTTACAGACAAAAAATGATAGAATATCTGTAAAATCAACATAATCGGAGTGAATTTAATGCAGAAATATTCATGGATGAAGGTAGATACGGCATCTATAATGTTCACATGCCTGAGTTCAAAAAAATGGGGACGTACCTTCCGTGCATCCGCTAATCTTTCAACGGGCGATATTGACCCCGAGCTTCTTGAACGTGCGGTCGCTGACCTTATACCAAGATTTCCCAGTATCTACAGCTGTCTTAAAAAGGGATTCTTCTGGAACTATCAGGAATGCGTCACAACACTTCCCGAAATACGTCAGGAGTATTCAAGGGTGGTTCTTCCCATTACATACCGTAACGACGGCAGACCTGACTTCCGTGTTCTTTATTATAAAAACAGAATCGCGGTTGAAACAGCTCATCATATTGCCGACGGCAAGGGTATGAGCACCTATTTCACAGCACTTCTTGAAAGATATGTAGAGCTTTGCGAAAATCCCGAAGCTGACTATGTTTTTGAGCGTGTTGAAGAAACAGAAAACGCCTTTGTCAAATACGGTGATAAAAACGGCGAAAAGGATAACGGCGATGCTGTACCCGCTTATCAGCTCAAGGGTGAGATTGAACCCGGATTTCTTCAGCTTATTTTTATGAGCACTCCCACAGATGAGCTCAGAGCCGCCGCAAAGGAAAAGCAGCTTACCGTTACTGAATATCTAGCCGCAGGCCTTATTCTCGGTACAATCAGACAGGCTGACAAGCCGATTGAGCAGCCCATTGCTATCGGTATACCCGTAAACCTCAGAAGATTTTTCCCCACGGAAAGTGTGAGAAACTTCACTATTCAGGTTGAGCTTAATTTTGAGCCCGAAGGTAGAAACGACTGGACCTTTGACGAAATCTGTAACAGTATAAGAGGTCAGCTCAAGGATAAGCTTGCAATAAACGAGCTTCAGAAAAAGCTCAACAAATATGCCGGCCTTACCGGAAATCCCGTGCTTAAGATTGTACCTAATGTTATAAAGCTGCCCGTAATCAGAATGATGCAGCATAAGAGCCATATGGCAAACACAACAATTCTGACAAACACAGGTGAATCTGATATAACAGAAAAGCTCAGAGGAAAGATTGAAAAGGTTGAGGGCGTAAACGGCGACACCAGCGGTTACGGACTCATCTGCACCTGCTCTTCTCTCAGCTATAACGGACTTTTCACTCTTTGCTTCTCTCTTTGCAGTCATGATACAAGCTGGCCCAAAGAATGCGTAAGAGTGCTCACGGAGCAGGGACTGAACATCAGAATCGAAAGCACCCACGGAAACGGAGTAGAATAATTATGAGATGTAAACATTGTAATGTAGATTTGCCCGAAACCTATAAGACCTGCCCTTTGTGTGCTAACGAAACAACTGACGAGGAGGCTGTTATCAAAAATATGAAGGCAGTCCCCTATTCAAAGGATGAACCCTCTGAAGCATCAAGGGTAAAAAAAGAAAAGACCCCCTTTTCTATGGAAAAAGTCAAGGCCTATTTCAATCTTTGATATAAAACCGTAAAAATAAAACCGTTGCAGCTCGGGCGGCACTTCATAAGGAAGTTAAGGTTTTTATTGGCTCTTTTCCGCTTAAACATTACGAAAAACTCCCGAAATACGCGAGTATTACGGGAGTTTTATCATTTCCTTTAAACGAAAAATATCTCAATAAAAACTGCTTAGCACCTTAAAATTCAGATAGTTTT
>JAZPZK010000033.1:0-42113 GCA_045544675.1 Acutalibacteraceae bacterium | reverse complement strand
GGATACGAAGTAAAGGATACTGCCATTTATGCCAACGTCAACGCTTCCAAGGTCGTTGATATGATGAAGCGTGTTATCGAAATGCATGACGAGCCTATGTTTTTCATTTTGGAACTTCCTTACAAAAATGAGGACGGGATCACGTCAGAAAAAACCATTACGAACGCAAACGACGACTATGACGTTTATTTCATCGACGGTCTTAATGCCCAACAGGCAATCGATTGTCTGAATTCACTTGGTAGTTTTCTTGTCAAGGACGGAATGAATAATTTCGGTTTCGGTTGTCACGAATCCCACGAAGAAATTCTGCTCGGCAAATACAACGTTATGACGATCTATACCAAAAGGGCGGATTCGTATCGTAAGTTTTTCAAGGAATTCGGGATCAAAAAGGTTAAGAGCCTTGTAACCGCTTGGGATACATTTGATCCGTTGCACCCGGGAGAATGCGAGCGCTACATTTCAGAAGAAACCGGAAAAACGATTTATGACATTCCCGAAATGTATAAAGAATACGGCATGTATTTATACGAAGCACGCAAGGAATACAATGAAGAGGCCGAAAAAGAAATCTCCTTCGACGAGTTGATCGGCAAAGTCCTTTTGGTCGGTATTACATATTACACACATGACAATGAATATATCGAACAAAAGCAGTTTTACGGAACGGTAATGGAAGCGAACAAAACCATCATCCGCGTGAAACAAAAAGATGGAATGGATTTCACTTTACCTCCCGATCTAAGCTCCACAAAAAGAGCGCGGCAGGGAGAATATAAGCTTCGTTCCACGGGAGAAATCGTAATCAATCCTGATTTTCTCGCTACTTGGAATTTGAACAAGGCCAAAGAAGAATAAGACAAAAAACTCCCTGAGTACGGCAGATACCGTATTCGGGGAGTATCTTTTTGACCGCAGTTTATCCAACAGACACGACGGCCGTACACGGAAACAATGGAGGTAAGAGTGCCAAAGAGGATGTGGTTTTGAGCAGAAAGGGTTAGAAATAACCGGAAATGTCTATAAAGTAGGGTTTTCCTATCATTTGGGAGCAGAGGGCCGCAGGTTCGAATCCTGTCGCCTCGACCATAAAAATGCGGCAACTGAAAAGTTGCTGTTTTTTCTTTCCTGCGAGCAAAGCAGATCTGCTTTGGGCATTCTCACCGAAGCGCATCCGGGGGACGATGAAGCGAGGTGAGAATGGCGCAGCGGTCAAAATCGCTCGGCGCTCCAAGCCGATAAGCGATTTTGGGCACCGCAAGGTGGCGGCAAAGCCGAGAGGGCCGAAGGTTGCTGCTTTTTTATAGCCTGATATATTCTGTATTTCTTACTTTATTTCCAACTATCTCTTGTTTGTCTGTAAAACTTGCTGTATAATTATTCCCGTTACAACATTTGCAGAAAAAAGGAGAACTCTGATGAATAATTATAATGCTCCCTATGTTCAGAATATCTATATGCAGATGCGCAGTCAGTGTCCTGCTCCCTTAAGTGAAGATAAGGAGGCTTTGCTCTTTGCCAAAGCCCTTCAGTATCAGAACGTGCAGAACCCCAACAGCATCGTTTTCTGCCCGGATAATCAGTTTTTTTGTCAGCCGCACCCCTACAGGCTACGCTGTAACCGGATTCTATGATATAATGAATCCCTACGGTGCTCCCACAAGAGTACCCTTCAACGTAACCGTAAATAAGTTTGGAGGCGTATGGGCTCCGTCAGCAAAATACGTCGGTGCCGATACCAAGGCAGGAAGCAATTTTATTGCAACCTGGATTCTTCTTATGGTCGGTTGTTCATTGGTAGGTCTGCTGTCTTACTTTGTTCTGACAGCTATTATAGGATAATACAAATCAGGAGGAAAATAATATGTTTTGTTCACAATGCGGTCAGCAGGTTCCCGACGGAAGCCGTTTCTGCCTTTTCTGCGGCAGTCCCTTAGCTTTTGCTCCCGGCGCAGCTGCTGCTCCCTATCCCAATCCCGCACCCGCTCCGGCACCTGCTCAGCCCACAACTAAAGAGGGCTGGATGCTTTTAGCTATCAGAGATGCAGTTGCAAGCGGACTTAAGGATCCCATGAGTGCAAGATTCGGTAACTTCGAAAACATCGAAATCGACGGCTTCGGCAGAACATACGCAGAAATCGTTGTTCACGCCACAAACTCATACGGAGCATACGTTCCCACAAGATATGCAGTAGGCTTCTTCGATGTTACAGATTATGCCCCCTGTGCAGTTATTCCCAAGTCTTTATTTGTACTTCCCGGCGTTATGGTCGGCGCACAGCGTAAGGTTGCAAAAAAGATGATGGGCTTCGGAACAGCAAGATAAAAAATCGCAAAAAAAAAAGACAGGGACTCATCCCTGTCTTTGATTTTTTATATTTCTTTTTTCTTCCTCTTAAAACTCACTTCTCCCACAAATGCGGCGCCGATTATCAGCACTGCACCGATTGCCTCAAGGGCGGAGGGCGTCTGTGAAAGGAATAAAGCGGAAAGTAATATTGCCGAGGCAGGGTCTATGTAGCTGAGAATTGCCACCGTCTGCCCCTTGAGCTTACCCACTGCACCGAAATACATCGTGTAGGCAAAGCCCGTATGAAATACGCCAACCACCAAAAGAAGTCCGAGTGAAAGCGGATTGAAGCTTATATCCCCCATTGTGGCAAGTGCATAGGGAAGCACCGTAAAGCCTGCCGTGCCAAGCTGAATAGCTGTTCTTTCAAGAGGCGGAACCGCAGGAAGAAACTTATTCATTATCACAACCGATGCATAAAGCACCGCAGCTCCGAGTCCGAGAAGAATACCCGTAAGCTTTGATGTATCTGACTGAAGCACACCTGATACTGCTACCGCACCCACAAGTGCCGTAGCTACACAAAGTATCTTTTTAACTCCCAGCTTTTCTTTGAAAAACACGGGAGATAAAGCTATAACTATTATCGGTGCCATATAATAACAGACCGTTGCAACGGGTACACCCGTATGACGGTAGGCTTCGAAAAGAAGTATCCAGTTAAAGCCTATAGCGGTGCCTGAGGCAAGCAGTAAAACAAGCTTGCTTTTTATTTTTGCAAAATCAGGCTTTCTTTTTGTGGCAGCCATGGTAACAAGTATAACCAGCATACCCGTGATACCTCTTACCGCCGCAATCATCCCTGATGGCATTGAGATGTATTCAACAAATATTCCGATAGTACCGAAAATAACCATAGAGGCTATCATAGAAAGCTTGGAATTCACTTTTTTCAGTCCTTTATCAAATCGTTGAGTTTTTGCATAAGAGCTCTGTCCGGTGTTTCATAGCATCCGAAGGGAAATTCTATCCCCAGTTTATCGTATTTGACCTGACAGATTTTTTTAAAGGGTAAAAGCTCTGTCTTATCAGCGCAAGGGTGAATTGCTGCAATCTTCTTAAGTCGGAGCATGTTTTCTTCGTCACCGTTAAGGGCGGGTATAATAACCTGACGCAGGGTAACGGGAATTTTCTTTTCATTAAGGTAAGCGAGAAACTCCAGAGGCTTTTCCATACTGCAGCCCACGTATTTACGGTACTTTTCTTCATCGGTATATTTTATATCGAGCAGCACTCTGTCGGTCACCTCAAGAAGAGCCTTAACCCTGTCGTTCAGTATGCTTCCCGAGGTATCAAGACAGGTGTTTATCCCCTCTTTATGGCAAAGCTCAAATATTTCCCTTGCAAAATCAGCCTGAAGAAGAGGCTCGCCGCCGGAAAGGGTTATACCGCCCTCTTCACCGAAATACTCCCTGAAGCGTACAGCTTTTTTCACTAATTCCTCAGCGGTATACTCTGTACCGCCGTTTATCTCCCAGGTGTCAGGATTATGGCAGCAGCCGCAGCGAAGATTACAGCCCTGCAGAAAAACCACAAAGCGCACTCCCGGTCCGTCGAGAGTGCCCATGCTTTGTATTGAATGAACTCGTCCTGCTATACTCATATAGCTTCGTGGAAGGTACGGCTGATAACCTCTCTCTGCTGCTCACGTGAAAGCTTGTTGAAGTTAACCGCATAGCCCGATACTCTGATTGTAAGGTTGGGATATGCCTCGGGATTTTCGTATGCCTTTTTAAGTGTCTCACGGTTGAGCACGTTGATATTGATGTGGTGAGCCTTCTTTTTGAAGTAACCGTCAAGAATTGCAACAAGATTGTTCACTCTTTCATCCTCGTCTCTGCCCAGAGCCTCAGGAGTGATTGAGAAGGTGTTGGATATACCGTCACGGCAATCGTCATAGCTTATTTTTGCAACAGAGTTAAGAGATGCAAGTGCACCGTTTTCCTCTCTGTTGTGCATGGGGTTTGCACCGGGAGCAAAGGGAGCAGATGCCTTTCTTCCGTCAGGTGTTGCACCTGTATTTTTACCGTACATTACATTTGAAGTAATGGTAAGAACGGAAAGAGTGTGAACTGCATGGCGGTAGGTGTCATTCTTACGAAGCTCAGTAATCATACGGTGAGTCATATCCTTTGCGATAAGGTCAACTCTGTCGTCATCGTTACCGAATTTCGGGAAATCGCCCTTTGTTTCAAATTCAGTTATATAGCCAGATGAATTTTTGAGAGGCTTTACATCAGCATATTTAATTGCGCTGAGTGAGTCAGCCACAACAGAAAGTCCTGCTATACCGAAAGCCATAAAGCGTTCAACATCGGTATCGTGAAGAGCCATCTGTGTCTTTTCATAGGCATACTTGTCGTGCATATAGTGGATGATATTCATAGTGTTTACATAGAGATGGCTGAGCCATTCGATGTAAATCTGATACCTTTCCATAACCTCGTCAAAGTCAAGCTTTTCCCCGGCCATAACGGGCATCTGAGGACCGATGTGGATGCCGCTTGTGGTATCGTAGCCGCCGTTGATTGCAATAAGCAGAAGCTTTGCAAGGTTACATCTTGCACCGAAGAATTGCATCTGCTTGCCTACCTTCATAGCTGAAACACAGCAGGCAATGGCATAGTCGTCGCCGTAAATGGGACGCATCAAATCGTCGTTTTCGTACTGAATTGAGTCTGTATCTGCAGAAACCTTTGCACAGAACCTCTTGAAGGAGTCGGGAAGGCTGTTTGACCAGAGCACGGTAAGGTTGGGTTCGGGAGATGAGCCGAGGGTATAAAGGGTATTGAGCACACGGTAGCTGTTCTTTGTTACAAGAGTTCTGCCGTCCTCACCCATACCGCCTACTGCTTCTGTAATCCACATAGGATCGCCGCCGAAAAGCTCATTGTATTCAGGAGTGCGAAGGTGACGTGCAATACGAAGCTTCATAACGAAGTCATCCATAAGCTCCTGAGCGCCCTCTTCGGTGAGAACACCGTTCTGAATATCACGCTCAATATAGATATCAAAGAATGTGCTTACTCTTCCGAGAGACATAGCTGCACCGTTCTGCTCCTTGATAGCACCAAGATAGGCAAAGTAGGTCCACTGAATTGCTTCTCTTGCGTTTGATGCGGGCTCGCTGATGTCATAGCCGTACATCTGAGCCATTTCCTTCATATAGCCGAGGAAGGCAATCTGCTGATAAAGCTCCTCGTCAAGACGGATTCTCTCTGTGTTGAATGCCATATTTGCAAGAAGAGCCTTATCCTTTTTCTTTTCAGCAATGAGCCTGTCAACACCGTAAAGAGCCACACGGCGGTAGTCACCGATGATTCTGCCTCTGCCGTATGCATCGGGAAGGCCTGTGATTACGTGGCACTTTCTTGCCTGACGCATTTCGTCTGTATATGCTCTGAAAACGCCGTCGTTATGAGTGGTGCGGAAGCGAAATTCCTCCTCAACCTTTTTGCTGAGCTTGTAGCCGTAGGCTTCACAGGCCTGACGTACCATTCTCATACCGCCGAAGGGGTTAACGCCTCTTTTAAGGGGTCTGTTGGTCTGCATGCCTACGATAAGCTCGTTTTCCTTGTCAATATATCCGGGTGAATAGCTTGTAAGAGAGGAAACGGTTGCCGTATCTATATCAAGCACACCGCCGTACTGCCTTTCAAGATAGAAAAGCGCCTCGAGCTTTTTCATAAGGCTCTTTGTTCTGGGGGTTGCATCAGCAAGAAAACTGTCATCCCCCTCGTATTCACTATAGTTAAGCTGAATGAAATCACGTACATTGATTTCATCCTTCCATACACCGGCTTTAAAGCCTTTCCAGTTCTTATGTTCCATTATATTTTACCTCCTGTGGTGATCTGTTTAAATAAAAAAGGGCAACTCAGCTTACAAACAAACTGAATCGCCCAGACGGTCGGCATAAATATATTTACAATCCCCCGCGGTGATCCGCTTGTTCCGTCAGTCTTGTAAATTACAGCTTTATTATATAAAAAATCGCTCGATGTGTCAAGGCAGAAAGACCTTTTACAAAAATTTTCCGTTTTATACAATTCCTGCGATTTTCTACAGTTTTTTTGTTTATTTTTTCTTGAATATATACTGTTTTTATGCTATAATCCGATATAAAAACATCCCTTTAATCCCATAAAGAAAAAAGGGAAGACAGGAGAAAGATATGTCCTCAAAAACAACTCAGAAGTACATGAAAAAATCAGAGATCATCACCTTCGGCATAGGTCTTTTCGGTGTTGCTCTTCTGACAGGCTGGATGCCTGATTACACCGCCACCTTCTTTGCCGATTTTGCCTTCAAGGGAAAAGGCTTTGATCCGGACACTATGTCAAACGTTATTTCAATGGTGTTCTTCACCGCAGGTATCGTAGGTGCGGTATGCGAGCTTGTTATCGGCTACCTGGTTGACAACACAAGAACAAAATTCGGCAAGGTAAAGCCCTGGGTAGGCTTCGGTGTTATCCCTCTTGCCCTTATTTCAATGCTCGTTTTCGTTGCACCCAACACAGATAATCAGACTCTTGCAATTGTGTGGATGTTCGTTATCTATTCACTTTACACAGCCTTCTGCTGTGCAGTTGAAAGCCCTGCAAACTGCTTCGGCTCTCTCTGCTCACCTAACCCCTCAGAGCGTTCAAGCGCTATTTCAATAGCCTCCTTCCTTCGCTCGGTAGGTCAGTCCGGCGGTATGGTCGTTATTCTCGTTGTAGGTCTTGTTATGAAGGCCGCAATGGGTCAGCAGCAGTTCAAAAACGCTGAGGCTCAGGGTCTTGACCTTATAATTTCAACAGCAGTCTGTGCTCTCGGCATCATCCTTTTCACAATGATTTTCTTTGTAAACAACAAGGAAAGAGTTCCCTTCACTCAGGAAAAGGTAAGCCTTAAGGATGCTGTAAAGGTTGTTTTCACAAACAAAAACCTTCTTATGGTTTCACTCACAAAGCTTGCAGGCTTCGGCAGAGGCGTTTACGGCACCGTTTCACTTTATATTGCTATCTACCTTCTCGGCTCAAAGGACCTTAAGCTCGGCCTTCTTCTTCCCATGGGCATCGGCACTGCAGTAGGTACTCTTCTTGTAAACATCGTTCTCAAGAAATTTTCAACAAAGAAAACCTACATACTTTTCTGTCTTTACGGTGCATCCTCACTTTCAATACTTTTCCTTGTTTCAAAGGGAATCGGCTTCAACAGCACACTCATCATCCCCTTCCTTATTCTCAATTTCTTCTGCGGTCTTCAGCACGGCAACACCAACGTTACACCCAACATTATGATTGCAGACTGCGTTGACGAAATCGAATATAAGACAGGTAAGCGTCAGGAGGGTCTTGCCTATGCCGGCTACGGACTTTTCTCGAAGATTGCTTCCGCCTTCACAAAGGCTCTCGGTCCCTGGCTTCTTTACACCTGGTCAGGCTATGCTGTTTCAACAAATGCAAACGTAGCTTACGCTCAGCAGACCGACGGTACGCTCAACAAGCTTCTTATGATTTATACAATTATCCCCGCTATTTTCGTTGTTCTTCAGGCTGTGCCCATCTTCTTCTATGATATGGTAGGCGAAAAGAAGGACAGAATCACAAAAGAGCTTATTGCACGCCGTGAAGCTAACGGTACCGCAAAGGCTGAAACTGCTGAAGGCTGAGGAGGGATTATAATGGCTAAGAAAAATACAGAAAAAGAATTTAATTTCAAGCTTTATGCAATTATCGTCTTCTTTGCTGTGGCGGCTTCTCTTGTTGCCATCACATACACAACCTATGTTTCAAGATACATCGCCCTTCACCCCGACAGAGTTGCGGTAAACTATGTTGACACCATCCTTCAGACAGGTGACGGCTACAACGCTTACAAAAATACCGTTGTAAGCAAGAACAGCAAATACGGCGACTTCATCCGTAAGAACTATATGAATCCCATTATTTTCAGAGATGCGGGCTACGGTACTGCTACTCCCACCGATGCGCTCACCGGCTATAACGACGATTCCTTCAAGGGTGAAAAGACAAAGAAGGACGACGGCACTCTTATGGGTCAGCTCATTGATGCTATGTATCCTTATTATGAAGAGCTCGTAAGCGAAAACGGCTGGGATGACTACGACCTTATTTTCACAAGCTACCTTCAGAAGCTTACTCAAGTAAGAAAAGAGATTTTCGGTGACGACTACATTTCCGATGAGGTTATGTTCACAGCTCTTGAGGCTAATGTTCTCTCTTACGGTCAGAAGCTTACCGGCACAGAGGATACCTTCGATGAAAACACCGGTGCTCAGCTTACAAGTAAAACTGAGGGCGTTTATCAGAAGCTTTTCGGTGAGGATTATAAGTTCACCCTTTCCGTCAACGCCGTAACAGAGCTTGATCTTTCCGTTTACCTCAACTCCTTCAATGCTGAGACATTTGCAGATTACGGTATATCCGCTGACGACATCAAAGCAGCACAGGAAATCGATGTAGACGTAACCCTCGACGATGACGAATGTATTTTTATAACCGTTACTGTTGTTAAAATCGGTCAATCCTGGTATGTTGACAACACTCTTACAGACACATCGGCACTTTATGATTTTTACGAAATAGGCTGATGAATACCTTTCTCACAGATAAGCGGGAGCTTTAAAAGCAGAAAACAAGCCAACACAGAAATCTGTGTTGGCTTTATCTTTTTCTCTCGTGGAGTATTTTGTTTGCTGCAAAGCAGATAAAACTGCGGAGTGTCCTTAAGAACACTCCGCATAAGTTCTCTTTTTTTACTGAACCTTGGCACCGCAGGCTGAACAGAAATTCACGTCAGCATCAAGTGCTGCACCGCAAGCAGAGCAGAATGTGGGACCGGCTTCGGCAGATGCTTCCTCAGCAGGTGCAGACTGTACGGGAGGCTGCTGAACAGGAGGCTGACAGTAATTCTGTGCAGCCGGTTGCTGAATAGGTGTCTGATGCACGGGAGGCTGATAGTAATTCTGTGTAGCAGACTGCTGAACGGGTGCTTGCTGCACAGGTGACTGATAAGGCTGAACAGGTGACTGAGTGGGATAATAGGTCTGCTGAACGGGAATCTGTGAAAATCCGTTGCCGGCAAAAACACCGCCGTGCTGCATTATTCTTGATTCAATAAATGCCATACGGCTCTTGAGGGGACCCTTTACAGCTGCGCCGACAAAGGAATCAAGATCAATTTCTCCGCCGTAAACGCCGGGAAGAATAGCATATTTCATCCATGCTTCAACCCTTGCAATATTGCCGTTCATTGTAAATTTGATAAAGGTCGGACCCATCATAAGACCTGAGCCCTTCTGATACACCTCTTCACCGCCCTCAAGCTTGGGCTTATATCCTTCAGATGTAAGATAATTCTGAACTTCCATCACAAGCTCCTGTGACGGTGCGGGAAGACTGTATTCTCTGACTGTACGTCCCATTTTTCATTTCTCCTTTAAGTTAAAATTAAAGCACGTATATGCTATATTTTATTTATAGCACAATTTTACCTTTTGTGTCAATAATTAATTTTTCTTGTTTATATTGCAAAAAGCATCTGCCGAATGTATAATATTCAGCAGAAACTTCTACATAAAAAGGAAAGACACAATGCAAAAGAAAACAAGATGGGGGCTTCTCCCCACAATTATAGCTCTTGCCTGGCCTACTATGCTCGAGCAGCTTCTGCAGACAGCCGTTCAGTATATCGATACTGCCATGGTCGGCACATTGGGCACTCAGGCTACTGCTGCCGTCGGTGCGACCACAACGGTCAACTGGCTCATCGGAAGTACTGTATCTGCTCTCGGTGTCGGCTTCCTTGCCGTAATATCACAGGCTCTGGGAGCAAAGAACAAAGCCCTTGCCACAAAGGTATCAGGACAGGCTGTACTCATAACACTTATCGTCGGTCTGTTTTTCACGGCAGTTACACTTGCTCTGAGTCCCGTTGTACCGACGCTGATGAGAGTTGACCCTTCAATCAGAGAAACGGCGGCAAAATATTTCTTCATACTTTACACACCTATGCTTTTCAGAAGTGCAAGCATAATTTTCGGCTCGATTCTGCGCGCAGCAGGCGACAGCAAAACTCCTATGCGCGTGGGTATCGTTGTAAATGCCGTCAATGTGATTCTCAACTTCCTTCTGATTTATCCCACAAGAAGGCTTACTGTTTTCGGTGTGAGCTTTACAATGCTCGGTGCAGACAAGGGCGTTCTCGGTGCGGCGGCGGCAAGTGCCATAGCTTATGCCATAGGCGGTATGATAATCACCGTTGCACTTTTCAGACATAAGGAAATCTCACCGGGTAAAATCCGCTTCAGATTTGATAAAGAGGTGCTCAGACCCTGCCTTAAGGTTGCTCTTCCCAATATGCTTCAGCGCTTCGGCACTTCTCTCGGGTATGTTGCCTTTGCTTCAATGATAAATTCTCTCGGAGAAATCTCAACAGCGGCACACACCATTGCAAACACCGTTGAATCCGCATTTTATATCCCAGGCTACGGTATGCAGGCAGCGGCGGCCACCCTTGCAGGAAATGCCAAGGGCGCAGGCGACAGGCAGCGAATCAAGGACCTCGCCTTCGTGCTTATTATTGTTGAGGTGGTTCTTATGATAGTTTCAGGCGGACTTCTCTTCATTTTTGCACCGCAGATGATGAGCCTTTTTTCAAAGGATACCGAGGTTATCTCACTTGGCACAACTGTACTTAAAATGGTTGCGGTGTCCGAGCCTATTTACGGTGTTTCAATTATAATTGAGGGTATGCTTCAGGGACAGGGCAACACAAAAACGCCCTTTATTTTCAACATACTCGGTATGTGGGGTATCCGTATTCTCGGTACCTTCATCTGTACCTCGCTTCTCGGTCTCGGACTTATCAGTGCATGGGGCTGTATGATTTTACACAACGTACTTTTATTTGTGATGTTCACTCTATATTATAAAAATAAACTGACAGACAGGAAAAAAGCAATATGACTATTATTGAAAACAAAACCTTTGATGAAGAAAGAGCCCTTTACGGCAGCGAGGATATTCTTGTTAAAAACTGCTCCTTCGACGGTCCTGCCGACGGAGAAAGTGCCTTCAAGGAATGCAGAAAAGTTAAAGCAGAAGGCTGCTATTTTAACCTCCGTTACCCCTTCTGGCATTGCGACGGTCTTAAAATATCAGACAGCCGTATGACCGACAAATGCAGAGCCGCCCTCTGGTATTCTGACGGTATTACAATGGATAACACCCTTCTTCACGGCATTAAGGCATTAAGAGAATGCAGTAACATCACAATGAAAGGTTGCGATGTTATCTCCCCCGAATTCGGCTGGTCAAGCAGCAACATAGCTATGACCGACTGCTCCGCCGAAAGTGAATACTTTATGCTCAGAGCCAGGGACCTTACCTTCAATAAGCTTCGTATGAAGGGCAAGTATTCCTTCCAGTATGTTGAAAATGCGGTTTTCGATTCCTGTGTTCTTGACACAAAGGATGCTTTATGGCACGCTAAAAACGTTACGGTAAAAAACAGCACCGTCAAGGGTGAATACCTTGCCTGGTACTGCGAAAACGTAACCTTTATAAACTGCAGTATTTACGGCACTCAGCCCCTTTGCTACTGCAAAAATCTGAAGCTTATTGACTGTGAAATGCTCGGCACAGACCTTGCCTTTGAAAAAAGTGAGGTTGAGGCAACACTCACAAAGCCCATCGACAGCATAAAAAATCCCCTTAAGGGTGAAATCACCGTTCCTGCCGTTGGTGAAATTATTATGGATGAGCCTTGGGCAGAAGGAAAGGTAAAAACAGTCGTAAAATCATAAAAGCTGCTCCGCAAGTACCGCTTGACAACTGCAAGTAAGCCGTGCTTGCTTTTTTTCTGCCTGTTGGCTATGATTGAATCACAACAGAAAGGAGTATCAAAAATGACAGTAGGAGAAAAAATTCAACAACTCAGAAAACAGAATCAGCTTTCCCAGGAAGAACTGGGACAACAACTTTTTGTCAGCCGTCAGACAGTAAGCCTATGGGAAAACGGACAGACCCTGCCCACCATAGATAATCTTATGAGGCTTAAGGAAATTTTCGGTGTTTCACTTGATACTTTATTGAGCAAAGAAAACTTGCCCAAAGAAGAAACTCAAAACTTTATCGAGCCTCCTATCGAAAGCTATGTATTTAATTACAGTAAAAAAGACCTGAAATATATCAAGCCTTCACTTATTGCGAATTCAATACTTTTAAACGCTATGATAGTGCTTTATATCTTTTTATCGAGAACATTAAGTAATATTATCGATAAAGTTGAAGCTGACACAATGCTTAGTTTAGCATTTACTTTTATACATTTCATTTTAGTAGTTATTTTCGGAATAATTGTAATAACAATATCTATTCGTTTTAAAGAATATATGGTTAAAACTGAAGCTTTTGAAAGCTTTTACAGCAGTTCTTTCATTTACGATATATACAGGCATTTCATCGTTGTACGCACTTTAAACTCCAACGATATAGTTAAAACCGAAAAAATATACTACGGTGAATTCAAATGTTGTTATGATACCCCTGATAGTTTTGTATTGGTAAGTGGCAAAAAAAATCCTTATATACTTAAAAAAAGTCAATTATGTGCTGATTCATATATCAAAGCGTTCTGCAACAGTATCAAAACTCCAAAAACCGACCTGAGCAATCCTAAAGAATATTTTATAAAAAAACTTAGTAATGTTTTTTTGTTATTGACTTTCCTTTCTCCGATTATAGCCTTTATTATCATAATGTTACATACTGTTTCTTCGTCAGATAATTTCATCTTTACAGCATGGTGGTATAGATCTGTCAAATGGTTGTTCATTACAGTAGTACCCATACCTGCGATATTGGTAATAATCGGTATAATCCAACAGAAAAAAAACAAACGCAGAATAATAAACATCACTATCGGTCTTATTTTCACTGTCTGTCTGACAGCAGAGGCTTTATTGCCCTTTGCTTTCGGTATGACATCAGCCAGAGTAGAAGAAATTGAAAATCAGCTTAACATTCAGCTTCCCGAAACATCTTTCTGCGCTTTTTATGAAAAGGCTAACAGCTTCTATCTGTTTTTTGATTATGAGGACACCACGAAATTTAGGGAACTTGTACAAAACGATACAAGATGGATAAACGGTAGTGGGCAGCATTTTTCAGATATCATAGCAATATCGGAGCGAGGCCGTCAGTCTCTTGAAATAGGGTATTCGCTTTTATATAACACGAAAACAGAACAATACAATCAGTATCCTACTGAAAGCGGTCAATATCATTATATATATATGGCTTTCAGCCCGAAAAATAATTATGTTATAATTACTGAATATTGTGTTGTTTTTTAAGTACCAACAAAAACAGCGTAGGAACATTCCTACGCTGTTTTTTTATTTGTTTTCCTCCAGCATAGCTGTCAGAATTTCCGCCGCATCCTCGATTACTCTAAGGCAGGGCCTTTTCTGATAATACTCCGCTGTTCTCTCATCGGGAACGGCGCCTTTGTTTTTTGCAAGGTCCTTTATCATTTCACGGCAGATAATACTGCAATGCTTCTGAGTAAAGCGGTCGGAGAATTCTCTTACAAGCTCATAGTTTTTCTTTTTGTGGCTGTTTTTTTGAAATATTCACATCAACCATTGTCAGTAGAACTGTTATAACTGCCAGAGCTATTAATACCAAGCACACTCCACAGCTGAGATTAGCCATAATTACGTACTCAGCATCCAAGTAAGAAAAACCCGTAATCACATCGGCAATATAAGGGATTACCATCGGAGAAATGAAAGAAAAAAGATTAAACAATATAATCAATATCTTTAGGTACCATTTTGTTTTTTTTAATGAAAAGCTCATCAAAATGAGTCCTGCAAATAAGATTACGGATGCACCCAAAAAGTAAAAAAATGTACCGGTTGACCTCGTATATATTTCTACAAATCCGCGCAAAAACTTATCTAACTCATAGCTAACCATACAAAAAATAT
Organism: Acutalibacteraceae bacterium; assembly: GCA_045544675.1. GTDB lineage: Bacteria > Bacillota > Clostridia > Oscillospirales > Acutalibacteraceae > UBA6857. The sequence goes on along the minus strand of JAZPZK010000033.1, from coordinate 27,756 downwards.
AAATAACCGGATACGAAACAGCTAAAGCATATATAAGAAAACCTATTCTATTCAATATTTTCATATCACTATTCCCCTCTCAATTATTAATTTGCATAAAACGGTACAGATGCCTCATTCGCAAATTTATACATAACCATAACACTATATCGCGCCGCATTACGTAATCCTATACGAGCTTGATTATACCATTGCGATGTATCATTTGCATCATTTACATATCCTATGCGTTGATAAGAATAATACGCAGCAAGATGCGCTATACCGCCAACATCGTAATTTGCGGGATAATAATCATAATTATTGACTCCTACAGAATCATACCCTTCCATACAAGCATCAAAATTGTTTTCCGCATATTGTTCAAAAGCTGAATGTGTACTGCCCGGATTCACAGTAGTAACATTCGCTGAATGATGAGGAACATTTAAATCCTGAATATAATGCAGGCATCTGCCTAAATACTCATATGCTTTTTCCATATTACCGGCGCAGGCATATGCTACCGCAGTATTATATCTATCCTGCGCATTATTTCTTGCAGTGTTTTCTGTGCCTCCTAACCAATTTTTTCCGGTTGTCGGATTATAAAAATGTCCAACAAACATAGGAAGACCCACTTCAGACAACTCTCTGTCCGGCAACAAAGAGCCTATAGCAATATACATTGTAATAACAATTATTGATCCGGCTTTATCAGAATAGAAACCTCTGTCGTTCAGCATAATAGCACATGCCGCTCCCGTAATAGCTTCGTGTGTACCTTCTTCCAAATACTCACCCGTTGTAACATTATAATCTCCAGAAGTCCAAGCTGGACTCACCGAATTGTCGTTAGACAAACTATCAATACTACTTAACTCCATCTCAACATTATATGTGTCAAACGGATCGTATACACGCTCAAATTCACTTACCAGTTCAGCAAACCCCTCACTCGACAAAGCTAACAAATCATCCATAGTCATATTCGTTAGATCGAGTTCCGGATTATCATAATTACTGATATCAAAAGGATCGTTTTCCTGTGCCGTAGCAATCAAATTTATTTGTAAGATAAGAAATACTAATATTAAAATCAACGCTGTTATTTTTTTCATAAATATCTCTTCTTTCTATAATTATAACATCATTAAATAAAAGAAGAACAGAACATCGGTATCACCCTTCCTTAATATGTCGATTTATAATCCTTTTCACTTACATAGTTATAAAAGTAACAAAACATTTTAAGAATTGATAAAAATTAATATTTCTCCTTTTCTAACATCCTTATAAGTATCTCTGCCGCATCCTCAACCGCCTTTAAGCATGGGCGGTTTTTGTAATACTCCGCCGTTCTTTCATCGGGTACGGCACCCTTGTTTTTCGCTCTGTCCTCGAGTATTTCTCTGCAGATAATACTGCCGTGAAGCTCTCTGAAGCGGTCGGAGAATTCTCTTACAAGCTCGTAGTTTTTCTTCTTGCTCTCCTGGTCTGCTCCCTCCTGGGCGGCGATAATATCACCGAGCACCATGCTTGCCGCAGAAACCGCACCGCATACCTCTCTCTGCCGTCCGAGACCGCCGCCAAGACCGGCACTTATTTTTTTAGCCGTGCTTTCGTCTATACCGAAGCGGTCGCAGAAGGGTATGAATACCGACTGTGCGCAGTTGTAGCCTTCCATAAAAAGCTCTCTTGCTCTTTCCTTCTGTGTCATTGCAAATCCCCCTTCAGATAGCCGATCAGAGCCTGAGCCGTATTTTCAGGCAGATTCACCGTAAATTCAGGCTCACGCATGCTTGTAAGATAATGGGCATCCGAGGAGCGAAGAATTATTTTGCCCCTTGTTCCCTCGTATTTCTGCAGATATTCCTCTTCGTCGGCATCGGGAGTAAGCTCAAAACAATTCACACGAAGATATGGGCTGAAGTCACCCAAAGCCGAAATAATACTGTATGAGCTTCGGTTTATATGAGCAGGGAAGCATACCCCGCCGTAGGAATCAACAATATCGGGCAGATAATCAATGGAAATATCCGCCGCCGTTGTAAGAAGTATTTCCTCTTTTCCTAAAATTCCGTCTTCGCAGTCCATTATGAGCTGCTCACCGAAAATATGCTCCTTGTTTTTAACGGGAGGCATCAGAGTATGCACATAGTCGCTGAATTTCATTGCACTTTCAACCGTTGGAAAAAGACATACGCAATGTATTTCCTCAGAGGTGCATAATTCCATTCCGGGAACTACGGTAATGCCAGCCATTTCACCGATTTTCACCGCACTTTCACAGTTTTTGCAGCTGTTATGGTCCGTCAGGGCAATAATGTCATAACCGAATATCTTTGCCATATTGACAAGGTTATAGGGCGTCATCTCATTGTCACCGCAGGGTGAAAGGCAGGAATGTATGTGTAAATCGTAATATAACTTCATATGAGCTTTGAAATTTCCACGCTTAATTCATAGGCGGTTTTTTCGCTTCTGAGAACGGTTACGCCCTGAATTTCAGCCTTGACTCTTGCTTCATCGTCAAGAGCCGCTTTATCCGTAAGAATTATGCAGGCACAGTCACAAAGCACCGCAACGGCAATTGCGTTTATGTTGCCCATAACCGTAAGCCATATATCGCCGTCCTTGGCCTTTGACATAACCCATGAAAGCAGATCTCCGCTGTAGCAGCCCTCAATTTCTCTTTCAGCATCCCCCATTGTCAGCACCTCAAGGGAAAGCTTTTGTGTAAGTTCATTAACCTTCATCGTTTTTCACCTCTGAGCCTTCACCGTTGATAACCTTGTTTCTGAAGGGTGCAGGCAGATTATCCTCGCTGTTTTCGTAGTCTATTTTGTGGAAAATGCAGAAATCCTCACTTGCATAGCCACGTACGATGTCGTCGGCAAGAGCTCTGCAGGATGGAGCACCGCATATACCGCAGTCAAGTCCCGGCAGAGAGGCTTCTATCTCACGAAGCCTTGCCATCATTTTCATCGCTTTTATAACATTATCCGCAAGCTTCATTGCAGGTGACGGAGTAAGCTCCTTTGACCAGCTGAGCTCTGAAATATCGTAATCCTCGGGAAGACTGTTGCGGGAAACTGGCATAAATTTGCGAAGCCTCTGAATTCTGGCTTTTGCAACATAGGGGTTTTCAACAGTAAGCACACCGCCCACACAGCCGCCCGTGCAGCAGTTAAGCTCAATAAAATCAAGATCGTTGAGCTTTTCGTCCTCCAGCTCCTCGAGTACGTTTATAACGTTTTCAATACCGTCTGCCGCAAGATATCTTTCCTTAAGGACACCTGCCGCTTCACCGCCGCTGCTTGCCCAACCGACACCGATAATTCCCGAATCGCTGAGAGGCTCCACCTCGTCCTCCCTGAGCTTATCCATAGTCTGGAAAAGTATGGGATAGATGTCCTTCATTGCGAAGGCACCGTTGATGCCGCTTTCCTCAAGACACACGGGAGCCTTGATTGCCGTTCTTTTTGCAGGGCAGGGAGAAATAAAGAATACACCGATATCCTCATCGGGAAGTCCTGTTTCTTTTTTAGCCTTTTCTCTTGCGATTTTTGCCGCCATATTTATTGGCGCAACAAGAGGTATGAGATTACCTATAAGGTTAGGGAATCTTGTTCTGATAAGCCTTACAACTGCAGGGCAGGCAGAGGAAATAACCGGCTTTTTGAGCACCGCACCGGCTTCCATCATCCTTGTTGCAGAGCTTATAAGCTCCGCGCCCTTTGAAACCTCAACAACATCGTCGAAGCCCATTTTCTTAAGTCCCGTAAGCACGTAGTCAACATTTTCAAGGTTGTTGAACTGTCCGTAAAGAGCAGGAGCAGGCAGAGCTATTCTGTATTTATATTTTACAATCTCGTTAAAATGCTCACTGACCGCATATTTTGCGTGATGGGGACATACTCTTATGCACTCGCCGCAGTCTATACATTTATCGGAGATTATGTATGCTTTTTTATTGCGCACTCTGATTGCCTGAGTAGGGCAACGCTTGATACAGTTAGTACAGCCCTGACATTTGTCAGAGTCAAGCCGTACCGAGTGGAATAACTGTGACATAGCCATCTTCCTTTCGGTGTTATTCTATGTTTACCTTAAGATACAGAGTTGTACCCTTTCCGACCTCGGTTTCAATCCTGAAATCATCGGTGTATTTTTTGATGTTGGGCAGACCCATACCTGCGCCGAAGCCGAGACAACGGATGTTGTCAGGGGCAGTTGAGTAACCCTCCTTCATTGCAAGCTCAAGGTTTGCAATACCGGGACCCTCATCGGCTAAAACCATAATAATTTCTTCTTCGGTGATTTCAACATCTATCCATCCGCCTCCGGCGTGGATAACCATATTGATTTCACCCTCATACATTGCAATAGATACGTTTCTTATAACAGAAGGAGATACCCCAAGCTGCTTGAGGTTGCGCTTGACGTCACTTGAAGCAGCACCCGCTCTTGTGAAATCGTCACCGGGGACATCGTAATGAAGCTTTATGCTATCCATTATTTTCCGCTGCCCCCTCTCAGACCTGCTGAGTAAAGCTTTCCGCAGGCAGTAAACATTTCAAGGTCAGTGCAGAGCATAACCATATCTCTGTCCTCTGCCATTTCAATCATATCAAGGTGGGGACGCTTGCCTCTGACGAAGATAATGCAGTGCATATCCATCATTTCGGCAGTTCTTACCACCTGGGGATTTACAAGACCTGTGAGAAGCACAGCCTGCTCCTTTACAAAAGCAAGCACGTCGCTCATCATATCGCTTCCGCAGGCGGTGTGGATTTCTCTGTCGAGACCTTCCTCGTTGCAAATTATTTCTGCTGAGAGAAGCTCCTGAATGTCTTTGATTTTCATAAATATTTCCTCCCGATTTATGTAAGAGATTTGATTTTAATATAAAAGGGCTGCGTTTAAACAGCCCTCAACATCCCGGCTTTATTTCCGGGTTATAATCCTATAAATTCTGTTTTGTCGATTTCTTTTTCAATGATGTCAACTGCAAGATTCCATACGGTCTTACCTGCCTTGACAAAGCCTTCCTTATTCTTTACGCTGCAAAGCATTGCAAATGCCTCACCGATGTTATCGGAAAGCTCACCGCCCTTCTGGATTGCAAGATAATAGAAGGTGAAGGCTGCACCGTTTGAAATATTATCGTAAAAGCCCGGTGAAAGCGCCTTGATTCTATCATACATTGATGAAATTGCCGTTGTTGAAACAACTGAAACAGGAATCTCAATCTGAAGAAGAGTTTCGCAGGCAAACACAAGCAACACCTTTATCTGATAAAGAATATCCGGTGCAAAATATTTCGGGGCAAGGTGATCCTTAAGATCAACGATGATGCCGTCGCCGCTTCCTGTAGGTGTGATTGTTGCAAGAATCTCACCAAGCTTGCGCGCTTTATCAATATTGCCGTTTGTTCTCTGGGCGATAACCGCGTCAAAGGCGATGCTGAGGTCGTTACCGCTTCTGTTAAGCTCGCTTTTGCTGTGATAGATTTTTACGTCGCTGTCGCTCATAGATTTTCTCCTTTAAGTGTTTTATGCTTCGCTCGCTGCAGCAGCCGCTTCAAGCTTTTTCTGCTTTCTGCGCTTTTTTGCCTTATAGGTAAGAAGCTGATTAAGATGCTCTTCATCGGGACCGTAGTCACCGAGTCTTATGGGATACATATTGAATCCGCCGTGGAAATCGCTTCCGCCTGTCATAACAAGACCGTGCTTCTTGGCTGTTGCGATAAGCATTTCCTGCTGCTCTGGGCTGTTTTCAGGATGCCATACCTCAACGCCGTCAAGACCTTCGGGGATAAGCTCTTCAAGAAGCTCGAAATTATCGTAGAAGCCGGGGTGAGCAAGAACGGCTATGCCGCCTGCTTCGTGGATTGCCTTTATAATCTCAACCGGCTCAGGGAAGGTTGCCTCCATAAGCACATTCATTCTGGATTCCTTGGTGAAAAGCATTTTATAAAGATCACCGAAAATTGTTGTGGTGTATCCGCATTCCATAAGGGCCTGCATAATGTGCTGCTTATAAATATTTGTTGAACCCTGACAGCACTTTGTTATAAACTCCGGTGTGACAGGGAACTTCTTCGCGGTTTTGAGCACCATCATCTGACTTGCTCTTTTTCTGAGAAGAGAATTGCTCTTACAAAGCCCCTCAAGTCTTTCAGGCTTATCAGGAAGATAGCACAGAATATGAGCCTTTGCACCTCTTTTTGAATCAGTTGCGGAAAACTCCACAGCAGGAATAACATTAACTCCGTGTCTGTGGCCTATAAGCTCCGCTCTGACAATACCTGCAAGGCTGTCATGATCTGTTATTGCAAGTGTTGTAACACCGCTGTTCTTGGCAAGGATAATAAGATCGTCTATGCCTAATGTTCCGTCTGAAAGTTTTGTGTGACAATGTAAATCTGCTTTCAAAATGATTTCCCCGCTTCCTTGGTCTTCGCCGTTTTTACTAAAAATTTTCCTTTCAATTAAACATCTTCCCGATACATGACCGCAAAAGGGCATAGTTGGGCAATGTTAACTATCTGTATTTTATTATACTATTCATTTTTTGTTTTTTCAAGTGAAAAGCGGGATTTTTTTGTGAGTTTTTTCAGCTGAGAAGGTACAGTTTACCAGTTTTTGTCATCTGAAATATATCTTCTGAGGATGTTTGCCACAAGCTCTGTGAGGCAGGCTTCCTGCCTTTCATTCATCTCACAGTAGGTTTCATAGGCTGCGTCTCCTGCATCGTCGCTGATTTTACGAAGAGAAAGCATGGGCACTGAGCACTTGTCGCACACCCCTGCAATAGCCGCAGTTTCCATATCAAAGGATTCTATACCGAAGGTGTTCTTATAAAACTCCTTTTTAACAGGGTCAGCAAGGAAAATATCTCCTGTTCCGCATCTTGATGTTCTGATACCGTTGCTTTCAAGAGCATAGCCCAGAAGCTTTTCGTCAGATGTATAGCGGTATTTCTGTCCGTCAGCCTTTACACCGGGAGCATAGCCAATGGCGGTCAGATCAAAATCACATTCGATATAATCCGTTGCCGCTACCATATCCTCTCTTTTAAGATTCTGCACAGCACCTGAAAGACCTGCATTAAGGATGAAATCTGCCTTATCGTCGCTTATAAGGAAGGAAACTGCCGACGCAGCATTAACCTTTCCTATTCCGCACTTTACACCGATAACCTTGAGTATTTTTTCCGAATCGGTAATGGTGAACTCGACGCTTTCGTTGCCTCTTCTGATGCTTTCCGCTCCGCCCATTTCCTTTGCCCACAAAAGGAAGGGGTTATACTCCATTGAATCTGCAAATATAAGACCTGCTGTTCTTATCATAACTGTTTCTGCCTTTCTTTCTATAGTTAAATCTTATGCTGCTATTATATCTCAAATCAATCTTCTATGTCAATTACCCGTAAAATGCATAATATATAAATTGGGGGGTGAAGTGTTTTTGCGACAACGGTTACGGGTGACAGCAAAACAAAAGTCTGCTGTCCGTGAGAAGCCCGTTCTGCCCTTTCGGGTCTGATGCCGCTTTAAATAAAAGGGGTCGGAGACAAGGATTTTCCGACCCCCATAAAAATTACAATAGCTATTGCATATTTTTTCCGTGTTTGATATAATGTAGCTACAGTAATTATGAAAAGGAGCTTTCTGAAAATGAAAATACGTAATAAATTCATTATCCCCCTTATTGCACTCATCGTCGCAATGCTTATGGTGGGCTCATCTGTTTCCGGTACAGCGGTTGACACATCAGCTTCCGCAGAAACCTCTGACACTTCAACAACCCATCCTCTTACATACGTACCCACCACACTTCCTCCCACATCAAGCATCGATGAGGAAATCAATGCAATGGTTTCGGGTATTATGTCCGAATATGTAAGCAATCCCGATGAAATCGGCGAGGATATCCGTGAAACATCCAGTATTATGGATAAAATCCTTACAGCCTTTACTAACTTCATCGATATGATCATCTCATGGGTGAAGAGCATCGGCGATAAGCTCGGCACATATTAAGCAATCAGACCTCCCCGCGGGGAGGTTTTTTACAGTCCTGATTCAAGATAACAAGGAAAGGCAAACACCATGAAAAACTATCTCAGAGAAAGCGCACCATACTATAAAAGGATGCTGCAGATAGCAGTTCCCACAATGATTCAGAACGGCATAACCAACTTCGTGAGTATGCTTGATAATATTATGGTGGGTCAGGTCGGCACACTGCAGATGACCGGCGTTTCTATAGTAAATCAGCTTCTTTTCGTTTTCAACCTCTGCATCTTCGGTGCAATGAGCGGAGCAGGTATTTTTACCGCTCAGTTTTACGGAAAGAAGGATAATGACGGAGTAAAAAATACTCTTCAGTATAAGATTGTGGCTTCACTCTTTTTCACCGTCGTTGGTGTTACTGCTTTTCTGCTTCTGGGTGAAACACTTATTGCCACCTACATCCAGCCGGATGCAGACCCGACTGAGGCGGCACTTGTAATGCAGTACAGCAAAAGCTATCTTATAATTATGCTTTTCAACACCCTGCCCTTTGCTATCGCCAACGCCTACGCCTCAACTCTGCGCGAAACAAAGGACAGAATCGTGCCTATGGTTTCAACCGTAGCCGCTGTGCTTGTTAACCTTATTCTTAACTACATCCTTATTTTCGGTCACTTCGGCGCACCGGAAATGGGCATCGAGGGTGCGGCAATAGCAACGGTAATTGCAAGATTTGTCGAGTGCGGCATCCTTATAGTCTGGTCACATACCCATAAGAATAAATATCCGTTTATTACAAAGCTATTTACCCACACAACTATCACATTTGCTCAGATAAAGAGAATTATAGTTATTTCCTTCCCTCTGATACTCAACGAGGCTCTCTGGGCAACAGGAATGGCTTTCCTCAACCAATGCTACAGCCTCAGGGGTCTGAGCGTGGTTGCCGCAACAAACATAGTTTCAACTCTCGGCAATGTTTTCAACGTTTCATTTCTTTCCTTCGGAAGCTCAATAGGTATTATTCTTTCACAGATGCTCGGAGCCGGCAGAAAGGATGAAGCAAAAAAAGCAAGCATGCGTATGATATGGTTTGCCGTATGTACGGTTTTTGTTGTTGCAGGAATTATGTGCTGCTTTGCGGATACTTTCCCAAAAATCTACAATACTGACGATTATGTGCGCAGCCTTTCATCCTCTCTGATTCTTGTTATGGCAGCCTTTATGCCGGTACACTCCTTCCTTAACGCCTGCTACTTCTCCCTTCGCTCCGGAGGCAAAACCGTAATTACCTTCATTTTTGACAGCGGTTTTGTGTGGGCAATTTCAATTCCCCTTGCCTTCTGTCTTAGCCGCTTCACCGATATTCCGATTATTTCTATGTATGCGGCTGTTCAGGCTGTGGATCTTATAAAATGCATCATCGGATATGTTTTTCTGAAAAAGGGTATCTGGCTGAATACGGTTATAGAATAACAAAAAGGACTTTACTTCTTTTCCGGAGTAAAGTCCTAACTTTTATAACTTGTTTATGATTTTCTTAAGGCTTCCGAAATACAGGCAGTCCTTTTCATAAGTATAATCATAAAACAGCTCTCTGTTTTCGTCGCTGTATTCCATTTCCTTGGAGTACAGCTTGCTTTTTTCTATCCATACCGAAAGAGAACTCTCTCCCCCTGTCATTATGAGAATAACCAGAGCAGATATAACGGCGAATTTCACCTTAGAGAGAATTTCCTCATCAAATACGCCCTTCATAAAATATCTCCATATAAAATAGCGGCATATATTGAGTATGTATTTTTCTTCGTCCGTTTCTGAAGAAAATGAAAAATCTGTCTTTTCTTTGATAATTCCGTATTCCCTCTGCCAAAGCTCATCAAAAGGCTCAAAGTCAGCAAAAAGGCCTATTATATCGGAAAGCTCTGCCGCCTTTACTTCTTCACAAGCGGTGTGTTCCGCTTCGGTTTCTCGGTTATCAATCATAAACTGCAGTCTTTCAGCAAAATCAAGCACCTGACAAAGCTTTTCTTTCACAGACGCTTCGCCGTCAAGCATGGAGAAAATTTCCTCACGTGCATTTAAAAGCAGAGAGAAAAGCTCTTCATCAACCTTCTCCTGCTCCTCATCAACCTCCGTCTCGCTTGTTTTACGGTCGGCATCGGTGAGAATCAGCCTTGCACCCTCCTCGCAGGAAAGTCCTATACCGCCTTCTTTGATATTACCGTACCATTCAAAATATCTCGGATGATCACGGCATATCTGACAAAGATGCTCTTCACCGCAATTGATAATTATATCACAGAGATTCTGTGAGTTGAGAAAAGGACATCTTTCCCCGTTAAGAATAAATGAGCTTTCTTCGGATATGTTTTCACGAAGTCTTTTGCCGAAGCAGCCTCCGACAGAATCGTAATATTCTTTTGTTTTGCTGTCTATTTCAATTTCCCAGCCGATACAGCAATTATCGGTACACTTATCGGCAATGCAGACAAAGGAATTATAATATGAAGGGGTGCGAAAAATCATAGTGTCACCTCAGAGTATGTATTGGAATATCAATATAATATTATACGGCGTTTTTGTCAAGCTGACAAAATTTAAATCACGTTTTTTCAAAAAAGTATTGACAATACTCTTTGATTGTGATAATATACTTTGGCAATTGAAAGCAATGCGCTGTTAGCTCAGCTGGATAGAGTGTCTGGCTACGGACCAGAAGGTCAGGGGTTCGAATCCCTTACAGCGCGCCACGAAAAACGAGGTTCTACGAGAGTAGGACCCTTTTTCTTTTTTTATGAAGCTTCAAAAGGGATTCGAACAAGGAGGGAGCGTAGCGGAAGAAAACAGTCCGGTGGACTGTTTTCGCCGACGTGGCAACGAGCGCAGCGAGGCGATAGCGCGGCAGCGCGGGACAAAATCCCTTACAGCGCGCCACGAAAAACGAGGTTCTACGAGAGTAGGACCCTTTTTCTTTTTTTATGAAGCTTCAAAAGGGATTCGAACAAGGCATCGTCGCCGAAGTGCTCGCAGTGCGAGATAAAACAAGGCGAGGATGGCGCAGCGGTCAAAATCCGCAGGCGCTCCAAGCCGTCGCGGATTTGGGAACCGCAAGAGGGAGAGCGTAGCGGAAGAAAACAGTCCGGTGGACTGTTTTCGCCGACGTGGCAACGAGCGCAGCGAGGCGATAGCGCGGCAGCGCGGGACAAAATCCCTTACAGCGCGCCACGAAAAAAGTCACTTTTGTCTAGCGACAAAGGTGACTTTTTTCAATGATATCCGTTCCTGACGGAACGGGTGATATACCCTGCTGGTATGATATCTGCTACGCAGATGATATACGCTTCGCGTATGAAGGAACGGATATTATATCATATTTGCGGACACAAATATATCATGCGGCGTTAGCCGTATATCATATCGCGTCAGCGATATATCATTGAAAAACGCAAGATTTTATGATATAATTGAAGTATAGAAAGGTGGTTTTGATATGTTTAAGTGGATTTCCAACCTATTCAAACCAACTCCAGATAAGATTGAAGAACGGTTGTTATCGCTATTTGATTTTCTGCTGAACACTTACGGTTTTTCTTATTCCAAAGAAGAATTGGGTAATGCCGTTGATAAAAGTGGAAAGTTTATTTTCTATGGACCCCTAAATGCTTATCAGTTTTATAACGAAAATTTGTGCATCAATATTTTGCACTTGCTACAGCGAGACGACTATAATGTGTATATCACTGACAAGAAAAGTGCCGATCAAGTTTTCATAAAAAACGGAACCGAGATCCCCTCCGAATTGGCGTATAATTTACCGTCACTTGCAGACGAAATTAAACAAGCTGTTTTAAGCCACTGTGAATGGCATGGATATAGATTTTAAGAAGGTTTTCGCACCTTTTCGCTTTTATTACCTGCATTTACGCACCGTTATACTGCTCTTTCGCCACGAAAAACGAGGTTCTACGAGAGTAGGACCCTTTTTCTTTTCTTCTTGATAATTTTTTAGAATTGTGCTATTATTATTGAAGAAGTTTAACAGGAGGAATCGGTAATGAACATATGGCATGATATAAACCCACAGAGAATCGGAGTTGAATGCTTCGATGCAGTTATTGAAATAAGCAAAAGCAGTAAGATGAAGTATGAGCTTGATAAGCAGACAGGTATGCTCCGTCTTGACCGTGTGCTTCACACCTCAACCCACTACCCTGCAAACTACGGCTTTATCCCCCGCACCTACGCCCTTGACAACGACCCCCTTGACGTGCTCGTTCTCTGCTCTGAAAAAATTGAGCCTATGGCACTTGTGGAATGCTATCCCATCGGCGTTATTTCAATGCTCGATAACAACGATCCCGATGATAAGATAATCGCTATTCATACCGGCGACCCCACATATAACAGCTATACCGACATCAATCAGCTTCCCAAGCATATTTTCGAAGAAATGATTCACTTCTTCTCCGTTTATAAGATGCTTGAAAACAAAAGCACCGTAATCGATGAAGCAAAGGGACCCGAGGAAGCAAGAAAAATCATTCAGGCTTCTATCGACAGATACAACGAAATATTTGAAAACAAATAAGGACAATGCGCAATGCACAATTCGCAATGCGCAATTGCGAGAGAACGTGGTAGCAACAGGCAACTACTACCCGCCTAATTTGCCGCATTATACAACTGTACAAAAAAATTAACGGTCGGAGTAAAATCCGACCGTTGCTTGTTATACGGAACAAGGTAACAAATGGAAAAAGGTTTTCATAGCTTTTTGTTTTCTCTTTTTATTATTTATACTCTTTTACTAAAATATTTGTTGACATAAATACGGTAAAAGTGCCTTTCGTGGCGGGCTGGTGTTGATTGCTTTGTCTGTCTTTTTCCGCAATTGCTAATTGTGCATTATCTCAGGGGCTCAAAATCACTTGCAGGGTGCTTGCAAAGAGGACATATGAAATCCTCGGGAAGCTCATCGCCCTCGTGAACATAGCCGCAGATTTTACACACAAATCCCTTTTTCTTCTGTGCGGCAGGCTTGGGCTTTACATTCTTATGATAGTATGTATAGGTCATTGTATCCTCGCCACTGAGCTCGTCCATCTGTGTAACAAAGCATATGAAAAGTGTATGTGTACCCATATCAACTGCAGTTTCAACCCATAATGACATATAGGCGTTTACATTTTCCTTGAGTACAGCAAGACCGTTGTTGCTTCTTTCGAAGCTTACACCTTCAAACTTGTTTTCTGTTCTGCCGCTTCTGAAGCCGAAATTCTGAAAAAGGCTGAAGGGTGCACTTTCAGCTATGCAGTTAATGTTGAGCTTATTGGTTTTTATAACGGTATCGTGACTGTAATTCTGCTTGTTGATGGCAACTGCAACCTTATTAGGCTCACTTGTAAGCTGCATAACCGCATTTACAATGCATCCGTTATCTTTTTCACCGTCGTTTGTTGTAAGCACATAAAGTCCGTAGCCTAATTTAAAAAGAGCTGCGTTTTCGTTCTTTGCCATAATATTTCCTGCCTTTCTTTATCAATCAAAAAAATCTCCTGCAAAGGTCAGTCCGAAAAGGGATGTAATGTTTGAAAGCCCCTCTTTGACCTCTTCCCTTGAAAAGTTACCTCTTTCAAGCTCCTCATCGCTCATAAGATTGAGCAAGGAATAAAACTCCGCCGCAACGGCAAGGTGATGCTTATTACCTGTATCAAGGCTGTCATAGAGATGATTTTCCGCTTTGCAGATTTCTCCTTCCCGAAGAAAAACCAGAAGCTCCTTATACAGTATATCCGCACCCGAAGAGCTTTTTTCAATAATCTCGGTAAATTCATCGGTTTCCTTGCCGAAAACCGCCTTGGCAATAAAACGGACAAGTATCTGTATCTGCTTACCGAGCCAATCCTGTTCGTAAAACATATTTTTACCCCTTAGACTTACTTTTAATAATATATCACACAGAATTACTCTCTGTCAACTTAAAAAAGCGGTGAAAAAGGGGTTGCCACAGCTATGCCGCCACCCTATAGGGTGGCGCCATAAGGTGACAACCCGTAATTTCAGTTAAGATAGGTTCTGCAATACTCTATAAGCTTGGCGTTTGCTATATCTCTGTTTTCCTTATCTGCACCGAGGTCGTGGTCGGAATTGGGATAAGAATTGAAATAGTGAGTAACACAATTTTCTGTAAGCACTCTGTCAAGAGAAACCGCATTACTGTAAGGCACGATGCTGTCCTTCATACCGTGATTGATAACCGTAGGCACAGTGCTTTCATCCACATAATAAACAGGTGAAACCTTGAGAAGTGCTTCCTTTACCGATGCTCTCTGAGCGTATGTAAAGGTCTCGCCGCACGCATAAGAAAACAGCGTTGCAACAAATTCCTCGTCGCCCATAGCGTTATTGATGTAAAAATTCTCGTCTGACAAATCGGTCGGACCGCTGTTGCTGACAACCGCTGTCGGTCTGATGGGTGCCGTTTCTGCTCTTGAATAAGCATAAAGCATAGCAAGATGACCGCCTGCCGAGTCTCCCGTCAGAAGCACCTTATCGATGTTTACGCCCTTTTCCTGACCCTTCTGCTTTATAAGAGTGAGGGCAGCATCAATGTCATCCAGAATATCATACATATCCGTATTTTCGCCGATATAACGGTAATTAAGTGCCGCACCCGCATAGCCGAAGTTATCGCTTGTGTTCTCTACACCGCCCTCATAGCCTTCCTTATCGCCCATAATCCAGGCGCCGCCGTGAATGAAAAGCACAAGACCCACCGTGCCGTCATTTTCCTTGGGAATGTTAAGGTCAAGCACCTGACGCTCGTGACTTCCGTATGAAATATCTCTGTATTCGTAGCTCTTTTTTTCAATCATACTCTCAAGACCGAAAAGTCCCGCGAAAAAAGCCACAATACTCATAAAAAATGCTACTATTCTGTCCCACATAATGTTTCCTCCTTATTACTTTGTGTTTTCAGTTTAGCATTAAAAAAGGAAAATTGTCAAGAAAAATTTTAAAGCTGCCGATACTTTAATACCGGCAGCTTTTGTTATTTATTTTTATTCTGAGTCTGCTTATGCTCTGTCAGCACAGCCGAGAACTGTTTCAATCTTGTGTGAAACTACGCCTTCGATAGCATCTCTTGCAGGTGTGAGATACTGTCTGGGGTCGAAGTGCTTGGGATTCTCGCTGAAGTGCTTACGTACAGCAGCTGTCATTGCGATACGGATGTCTGAGTCAACATTGATCTTACAAACAGCCATTGATGCAGCCTCACGAAGCATATCCTCGGGAATACCGATAGCGTCGGGCATTTCGCCGCCGTATGCGTTGATTGTCTTAACGTCGTCCTGGTTAACTGATGAAGCACCGTGAAGAACGATGGGGAAGCCGGGAAGCTTTTCCTCAACAGCCTTAAGGATATCGAAACGGAGCTGGGGCTTCTGGCCGGGCTTGAACTTATAAGCACCGTGGCTTGTACCGATAGCAATAGCAAGTGAGTCAACACCTGTTCTTGTTACGAAATCGTATACCTGATCGGGATCTGTGAAGTTTGCATCCTCTTCGCTTACGTTAACGTCATCCTCGATACCTGCGAGCTGACCGAGTTCACCTTCAACAACAACGCCGTGTGCGTGTGCATAGTCAACTACCTTCTTGGTAAGAGCAACGTTCTCTTCATAATCAAGGTGTGAGCCGTCGATCATAACTGATGTGAAGCCGCCGTCGATGCAAGCCTTACATGTTTCGAAATCGGGGCCGTGGTCAAGATGAAGTGCAATGGGAAGACCTGTTTCTTCTGCAGCAGCCTTAACCATTGCTACAAGGTAACCATGTGAAGCATACTTTCTTGCACCTGCGGAAACCTGAAGAATAACGGGAGAGTTGTGCTTCTTAGCAGCTCTTGTGATACCCTGGATAATTTCCATGTTGTTTACATTGAATGCGCCTACAGCATAACCGCCCTTGTAAGCATCTTCAAACATTTTCTTTGTTGTTACTAATGCCATGATAAAAAACTCCTTTATTTTTTTAGGTTTTATTTTCCACCGAAAAGTATAACCTAATTATTTTTCATTGTCAAGTGAATACCTATCTATAATATGTATATCATTATCCGTATGATGATATACCTTATGCATCGGGAGTGTAGGTTATATAGAAGCAATGGGAGTTGATTCTGCCCTCCATAATGCTTGTTCTGAAATCATTACCGCTGTAGGTGGTGTCGCCTACTCTGATTGTCGTTACATAGCCCACCTGATCGCTGATGCATCCGTCGTGAGAAATGATGCTTACCCATGTTGCAGGGTCGCCTGTAAGCTCAACGCCTGTGGTTGCCTTCACAAGATTTTTGAAGCCGTCACTTGAAATGGTATAGCTTGTTCTGTAATCGGTTTCAAGGGTATCACCGTAGCTGAGTCTTGCACCGCTGAGGTAAGGAATATCCTTTGAAACACCTTTACCCCATACATTATAGTATGAAGTTGTCTTACCTGCACTGAAGGCATGGAAAGGTGTGAGTGCACATTCTCCGTCATAGGCAATATATGCACCGATGCCCATCATTTCATCAACAACTGCATAAACCGCATCAGAGGGAGTTCTGCCGCTTCCGAGAATAGCGCAGGCATCCTTTTTAAGGTCAAAGTTGTAATACTTGGCAAAGGTATAAATTGCAACAAACTGAGCCTTGAGAGCCTCAGCGTGGAAGCCTGAGCCCATTTCTGCCTCAAGCACGCTTGCAAGGAATTCCCTTGTCTGATATGCAGTCCCGCCGTAGCTTATTGTATCGGGGAAGGCATCACCGTGAAGTATCTGCCCCTTCTGATCCTGGCAGTAATAGTAGTGGGCAAGAATCTGAGTCCATGTCCAGCCCTGAGAGCGAGCAAGCCAGTCAGCGCCCTCCTGACTCATACCTACACCGTGACCGTGACCGAAAACATCAAAGGTAAAGGTACCGCTGGTTGAGGAAACGGTGTTCTGGGTTGTGGTTACATAGATTTCACCTACGGAAGGCTCTGTAACATTACCGAGATTGCCTGAAGGAATAATTATCGGTGAGTTCGTTGTCTGCTCGGATGTGCTGCTCTGACCTGTGGCGTCAACATAAGGCGCCGGATCCTGAGAGGGCTGCGTTGTTCCGTTGCCGCTGAAGAATAGAGCAACCATAATAATGGGGCTGATAATTGCAACAGCAATAACTACTATGCCGAAAATGAGCATATTCTTTGATATTTTGCCCGTTGCAGAAGCTGCGGGAGCAACCTCCGCCTGAGTCTCAGCTGCGGGAGCTGTTCTTTTTGCAAGAATCACATTTACTCTGTTTTTAACAAGCTCCGTGAGCACCGTAACGGTATGCGGAAGAATAAGAGCAAGATCCTCAGGGTTTGTGGTGTTGATTTTCTTTGCCTTTGCAGCAGACTTATCAACAACTGCAACATAAGCGAAATAAACGGTCTGTCCGCGGTCATTTACGGTTGAATATATCTCAGAAACTGCTGCACCGAAATCGGCGTCTGCATTGAGCATAGCCTCTCTTGCATGGCGGATGATTTTCACCGATTCGCTTTCTGCGGTTATTTCTTCACCGTCGCCGTCTTCAACAACCTCAACAAAACGAAGGGTATCGTTAAAGCCCTCAACCTTGTCGTAATAGTTGTATATCCACATAGTGGCCTCGCCTGTGGAAAGAGCCATTGTGCTGTCTATACTGCGAAGAGCCGCAACAACATCACTTACGTGGGGATAAAGGTCAAATTCGGGCATAACCACCGTTGTGGCGCTGTTATTCTCAGATGAAGCGATAATATCCTGCTTAAGGCCCTCAATAACCGTATCAATTCTCATAAAGTCCAGAGGAACACAGCTTACCGTACCGAAAAGTGCCTTGCAGGTAAAGCCGCTGTAAAGACCGTCACGGCTGAGATGACACATACTGTCACGTGCAACAAGGCTGTGACCGGTAATGTCAATTTCGGAAATATCCTCGCCTGCATTTCTCTCGATAACATTCACTATTTCCTCTGAGGAATATTCTTCAAGAAGAAGCTTTGAAATAAGCTCTCTCTTGAATCCGTTGTAATCCTCATTTTCAGCGGCAACAACAATATGATCACCCTTTTCGAGCGCAACAATTGTCTCGAAATAAAGCTGATCGTAGCTGTCAAATTCCACCGTCTGCTCCTGTCTGAGACCGCATTGCTCAAGAGCAAGACCGATCTTGTAAACAGCATCAGAAGAGAAATCTGAAAGATTTTTCAAAGTAAATAATTTTATCATTTCGTCCTCCTGAGAGTTTGATTTATTGTTATCCTACTTCCCATCTGTAAGCATCCTTATATGGGTTATCCAGCTTCTTTTTATCGTAATATGCCTGTGGATATCTGGGATTCGGATTGACTGTTGCCTTTGATACGTCCACCTCGGCGCTTTCACCGTTTCTTACAAGTCTTGCAACAACAACAAGACGTGCCTCGTCGAATTCGTATGAACAGGTGGAAAGAGTGAGAATCTTATCTCCCGGCAGTACGTCTACACCGGTATCATAAAGCGAGCGCTGACTTAATTCGCTGAGATATGCCGAATAACGCTCCTGAGTTGAAAGGCTTGTGAAATAATATTTGAAAACATAGCCGTTGTCGTCTTTTTCGTCGGCATTTGTGATGAAGGTAGCAATAATCTTCCAGCTGTAATCGTGATAAAGAGTGTTGAAGGTTATTACAGGAGCTGCCTTGAAGCCCTCTATATCCTTATACTTGAAGAGATTGCCGAAAACGCTGCCGTCCTTCATATAATGGCCGAAGATAACCGTATTCATATCAAGGCTGTCACGGTCAGGGCCGATGGTATTGAGATGTGTGACAAAGGGACAGCCGTACTTTGTATTTTTGCCGTAGAAGTTTTTGTTAAGATAGGTTTCGTCGTTATCGGTCTGAACAACGGGAAGGCTCATATCCACGCCTTCAGCAGAAAGATAACCTACAAACTCACGGTTTGTTCCGTAAAGTCTTGCATATTTAAGCTGAATGTCCGAGGGGAAAACAACATCAGGGAATTCCTGCTTTACCTTTTCCCACTGCTGCTCGGGAGTGAGTGCCTCTTCCTTTTCAGGCTCTTTTTCCGGTTTCTTTTCGTCACCTTCATCGGGTTCTTCGGGCTTTTCCTCACCGTTGCTGCTGTCTGAAAGAGTATCCGTATCAATAATAAGATCTGAAACCTCTTCCATTACATTCTCGTTTTCCTTAGAAAGCCTTGCTTCATTGATAAGCACAACACTGCTTGCGATAATCGCAATAATAGAAAGGGAAAGAACTATTTTTCTGACCATTTCGCTTCTGCGCTTTTTCTTTGAGGTCTTTTTCTTTTTTACGGGCTTTACTTCAGCTTCCTCCTCTTCACCGTCGAAATCCTCATAATAATCGAAGCTTTCGTCAAACTCCTCAATTTCAAGAGAGCTGTCGCTTTCATCGGGATTTCTGAAGGTTTTTGAGGTAGTGTTATATTTATGAGAAAGGGAATTAAGCTCAAAAACGCTCATTTCCATATCGTCAATTTCAAAGGAGCCCTTCGGCACCGTTCTTTCTGCAGAGTCGGTCTGCACAAATTCAACGTCATCCTGGGTTATGCCTCTTCCGAAGGTACGCATCGAACCTGAAACGGGGGTGTCGGCTTCCTTCTTATCAAAATCAGGGCTCTGATAAAGCACTCTTGTTCCCGCATCGGGCATACCTGTCGGTGCGCCTGAGGGGGCAGGGGTCGCCATCGGCTGACCGTACTGAGGTGCCGGTACATACATCTGCTGAGGCGGATACTGCACAGGCACATACTGAACCGGATAAGGCTGAGGGTACTGACCGTACTGCTGGGGATAAACCGGGTAAGGCTGCATCTGAGGCGGATAGGGCCATGGGTAAGGCTGTGCCGCTGTCGGTGCGGGAGCCTGCTGCTCCTGACTGCTTTGCTTTTGCACGGGAGTAGGTCTGAGCGTTGCGGCAGGTCTGTAGGGCTTACCTGTTTTGTCCTGCTGCGCCTTCTTTTCCATATATTCTTCACTTACGCTGGAAATATCAACAAAGGAATCTGCCTGCTGTGATAAATCCTGCTCTTTTTCGTTACGGTAATCACCGTCTTCATAAATTATCCTCATAATATCTGTTCCTCAATAAGACAGAATAAATTCTTCAAGATTCATACCCTCTGACCTTTTTTCAGGGTATGCCGCCGCACAAAGACGGACTTCATTTATTGCATTTGATGCACTTACATATCTGTTGTACTCTCTGTCGCTTCTGCCTGTTGTCAGCTTTTTAAGCCACAGATTTTCACCGTCGGTAACGGCAATATAGATTGTACCGACTTCATCGGTGCAGCCCTCATAATAAGGACCTGCATAGCCTGTTACGGCAGCGCCGAAGGTGGCGTCTGAGATTTCCTTTATTCCTTTTGCCATTTCTGCGGCAACAACGCCGCTTACGGCTGAATATTTTTCAAGATGCTCTTTTTTCACACCGAGCACTCTGTTTTTTATATTCTCAGAATAGGAAACAACTGAGCAGCCGATAACCTCAGATGCACCGGGCACATCGGTTATTCTTTTACTGCAGTAGCCTCCCGTGCAGGATTCTGCAAAGGCAACGGTAAGCTTTTTTTCTCTGAGAAGATTTACGGTTGCTTCTTCCACGCTCTCATAATCGATGCCGTAAATGTATTCTCCCAGTATTTCCTTAATTTCGGCTAAAACGGGAGAGATAAGCTTTTCTGCTTCACCGCTGTTTTCTGCCTTTGCGGTAACTCTGAGAAGTGCCTCACCGCTTTTTGCATAGGGCGCAACAGTAGGATTCTTATTTTCCAGCAGATGCTCTACCCTTTCGCTCATGGCACTTTCGCCTATACCGAAGGTGCGCACATTATGTGAAAGGATAATTCCGTCGGTATATTTTCCGAGATAGGGTACAAGGCTTTCCTCGAACATCGGTCTCATCTCATAGGGGGGACCGGGAAGCACGGCTATTATTCTGCCGTCCTTTTCCATAATGCATCCGGGAGCAGTTCCGTTATTGTTGGGCATTATAATGCTACCCTCAGGGATAAGCGCCTGCTTGAGATTGCTTTCGGGCATCCTAAGGCCCTTTTTTTCAAAGTAGCCTCTGATTTTTTCGGCAGTTGCCTCATCCTCATACATTGAAAGCCCGAAGTATTCTGCACAGACCTCTTTAGTCATATCGTCAGGCGTGGGACCCAGACCGCCGGTGAGAATCACAAGGTCGTTGACCCTGAACGCCTCTTCAAGAGTACCCTTAAGTCTTTCACGGTTATCCCCCACCGTGGCACGGTGCAGAACATTTATGCCGAGAGATGCAAGTCTTTCTGAAAGGTAACGGGAATTCGTGTCAAGAATATCGCCGAGAAGAATTTCCGTTCCCACGCTGATAATTTCACAGTTCATTCCTATACCTCCTCAAAAATTACTTTACATATTATTGTAGCACTTAATGTGTCATAAAATAAAATCTATCTGATAACAAAAAGTAAATTGACTGTTAATCAATCAACAGACATATATCTTGTTCCCTCAATTGCTCTTTCAATCATCTCGCTGAAGTCAACGGCACTCTCGGCCTTTTCGATAAGCTCAAGAGTGGGTCTTGTTCTGGGATGCTTCGGTGTAAACACGGTGCAGCAATCCTCATAGGGAAGAATTGATGTTTCAAAGGTTCCGATTTTTCTTGAAATTGTGATGATTTCATCCTTATCCATACCGATGAGAGGACGGAAAACCGGCATATCGGAAACCGCATCTGTGCAGGCTATTGCGCCGAGGGTCTGTGATGCCACCTGACCGAGGCTTTCGCCTGTCACAAGAGCTCCGCAGTTATCCTTACGTGCAAGACGGATGGCAATTTTCATCATCAGTCTTCTCATAATGATTGTAAACAGCTCTTCGGGACATTTTTCCTTGATGGTTTCCTGAATTTCTGTGAAGTTGACAACGGCGAAGTTTACTCTGCCGCTGTATTTTGCAACGATTGAAACAAGGTCGTGTACCTTCATTTCGGCACGCTTGCTTGTGTATGGCGGAGCAGCAAAGTGAATGGCATCGAGCTGAAGACCTCTTTTTGCCATCATCCAGCCTGCAACGGGAGAGTCAATGCCTCCGGAAACAAGTAGTGCAACTCTGCCTGCAGAGCCTACGGGCATACCGCCTGCACCCTTTATCTGATTACCGTGGATAAACACATTCTTATCTCTTACCTCAACGGTAACAACTATATCAGGATTATGCACATCAACGCTGAGGGTCTTTATGTTTCTCAGCAGATGCGCGCCTACCTCACGGCAGATTTCAGGTGAGGTCATCGGGAATTTTTTATCGCTTCTTTTTGCATTGACCTTGAAGGTTTTTACACCGCGAAGCTCATCACCGAGATATTCAAGAGCAACATCCTTGATGTTTTCAAAATCCTTTTCTGCAACAGCAGCTCTTGAAAAAGCGGCAATACCGAAAACCTTCTTAAGTGTTTCAACTGCTTCTTCAAAATCAATATCATCATCCACCGGCTCGGCAATAATTGTTGACTGGGATTTTGTAAACTGAAACTTTCCCACCGAGGCAAGAAGGCGGCGCTTTATGTTTTTAACAAGCATATCCTCAAAGGTTGAGCGGTTAAGACCCTTAAGGGCAAGCTCACCGTTTTTTATAAGCAATACTTCTTTCATATTTTACCTCTTTTTCATAATCACTTTAAAGGCTCTTTCTATGCCTTCAATAAAATAATCAAGCTCTTCCTCTGTGGTAAATCTTGACATACTCACCCTCAGAGAAGAATCTATAACATCGTCCTTAAGTCCCATTGCCGTAAGCACGTGACTTTTATGCCCCTTTGCACAGGCTGAGCCTGAGGAAACATATATTTCCATATCCGAAAGGAGGTTGAGCACAGTTTCCGAGCGAAGACCCTTAAGAGAAAGATTTACTATATATGGCAGAGCATCGTCGGGACTGTTTACCGTTACGCCTTCAATCGAACGGAGCTTTTCTACGAAGCTGTTTCTTAGCGCTGTTATTTTTTCAAGGCTTTTTTCGGTTGTAAGCTCTGCTACCGCACCGTAAAAGCCTGCAATTGCCGGCATAGGCTCAGTACCCGGACGGATATCCTTTTCCTGACCGCCGCCTACCGCAACGGGGCGTATTTTAGTACCTTTTTTTATGAAGAGAGCACCTACACCCTTAGGTCCGTGTATTTTATGTGAGCTGACCGTCATAAGGTCAATTCCCCACTTTTTAGGATTAAGGGGAAGCTTACCGAAGGCCTGAACCGCATCAACATGAATAAGGGCAGGTGAATTTTTCCTTTTCGCTATTCCCGAAAGTGCCTCAACGGGCTGAACTGTACCGACCTCGTTGTTCACCGCCATAATGCTCACAAGAACCGTCTTTTCGTTTACCGCCTCTTCCAGAGCATTCATATCAAGATGTCCCGATGAGTCAGTGCCGATGTATATAACCTCAAAGCCTTCCTCTTCAAGACGCTTAAAGGCATTGAGTACACTGGGATGCTCAATTTTTGTTGTGATAACACGGTTACCTTTTCTTCTGTTTGCATATGCAGCTCCGAAAACAGCAAGGTTGTTGCCTTCTGTGCCGCCCGAGGTGAAAACCACCTCATCAATGTCACATTTAAGAGCCTTTGCAAGAGCCCTGCGGCTACTCAGAAGAAGCATATCCGCATCTATACCTACCTGATGAAGGGATGAGGGATTGCCCCAGCAGTTTTCTATGCAGTTTGTCATTTCCTTCTTCGCATTTTCACAAAGAAAGGTGGTTGCGCTGTTATCAAGATAAGCTGTCAAAGGGCACACCTCCGCATTTTATTACATAATTGCATACTATTATACTATAAACAAAAAAAATATGCAATGTTCAGAGAAAAAAATAAGGCATATTTTTACCCTTGTTTGACAAACTAATTTTAGTAAATTTGCACTTAATCCCGTCAGAATTTCTCAAACCATAGAATCAGGAGGAAAAAATATGAAATTTCCGTCAAAAAAGGGAGCTGTCAGCCTTATAGCCCTCTTTGCTTTTTTAACCCTTTCGCTAAGCGTTTATTCGATAGTGACAAGCCGCCGTCTGACAAGGCTTAAGCTCACCGTGGACAGCTATAATCAGCGTGCGGTAAACGAGCTGTGTGAAAGCATCGACAGCATTGCAACAGACCTTCAGAAATGCCTTTATTCCAATTCAAAAGACACTCTTCTGAAACAAGGTAACCGTCTTTCCCGCGAAGCCGCTGTGGCAAAGGAAAGCCTTGCGGGTCTGAACAGCGAAAGCTCATCGGCAGATGAAATTTATAAGTTTCTTTCTCAGGTAGGTAACTACACTCTTGCTCTAAGTAAAAACGGCGACAGTCCCCTTGCAGAAAAGGACGCCGAAAACCTAAGAAAGCTGTATGAATACTGCAAAAATCTCAGCAGTGAGCTGACGCTGATTCTGAACGACTATTCCGACGGTGCGGTAAGCTTCGGCAATGAAGCTGACACCCTCACTTCTTCCGAAGCTGAGCTTCCCGACGACTTCTACAGCCGTATGAACGATACAGCTCAGACCATAACCGACTACCCTACCCTTTTATACGACGGACCCTTTTCAGACCGCCCGGATCAGGGTGAAGGTCCTCTTACAAAAAAAGCACGTGAGATAACAGCCGATGAAGCAGCAGAAATTGCCGCCGATTTATTAGGCGCAAAGCCCTCATCCCTTCGCAGACAGGAGGATGTAGACACAGATATTCCCCTTTACAGCTTTTCTCTTGAGGGAAGCTTTGTTTCCGTAACAAAAAAGGGCGGATATATATACTCCTTTATGAGCAGTCCCAACACCAAAGAAGCGGCTATTTCGGAAAAAGAAGCAATTGAACGAGGCTCGGCCTTTCTTGAAAAGCTGGGATATACCGATATGAAGGACAGCTATTATTCCGTTTACGACGGCATCTGCACAATAAATTACGCCTATGAACAAAGCGGTGTGGTATGCTACAGCGACCTTATCAAGGTAAGCATAGCCCTCGACACGGGAAGAGCCGTCGGTCTGGAGGCAGGTGCTTATATTTCATCTCACAGCAAAAGAAATCTTCCCGATGTGAAGCTTACACGTAAAAAAGCGCAGAGTCTTCTTGCAGATAACCTTCAGGTTCTCGCCTGCAAAAAAGCCCTTATACCCACCGAAGAGAATGAAGAAATCCTTTGCTATGAGTTCCGTTGCAAGGATGCCTACGGTCAGGAAGCACTCATTTATATCAATTCTGCAACCGGTGAAGAGCAGGATATTATGCTGCTTTTATATGAGGATGACGGAATTCTTACAAGATAAGAACAAAAAAATAAAAATCGCAAATGAGCAAATGCTATAAAAATCGAAGAAAAACGAAGAAAAACGGAGCAAGTCAAATGTAAATTAAAAAAATGCAAAAAAAGTGTTGACAAGGTCTTTTCCTTATGGTAATATATCAAGGCAATTTGACAAAATAAATTATTCGGAGGTAAAGGATATGTCAACTTATATGCCCAAAGCAGCAGACATCACACGTAAGTGGTATGTAATCGACGCTGAAGGAAAGCATCTCGGACATGTAGCAGCTAAGGCAGCTGAGCTTCTCAGAGGTAAGCACAAGGCTACATTCGCTCCCCACGCAGACTGCGGTGACCACGTAATCGTTATCAACGCTGATAAGATCGTTCTCACAGGCAAGAAGCTCGATCAGAAAATGTATTATCATCACACAGGTTACATCGGTAACATGAAGAAGGTTAAGTATTCAACTCTTCTCAACGAGAAGCCCGAGTTCGTTATGACAAAGGCTATCAAGGGTATGGTACCCGACACTGTTATCGGCCGTAACGCTATGACAAGACTTCGCGTATATGCAGGTGCAGAACATGCACACGCAGCTCAGAAGCCCGAAGTTGTAGAATTCTAAGAAAGGGAGGAAAAGCAAATGTACGAAACAACACCGTTCTTCTACGGCACAGGTCGCAGAAAGAAGTCAATCGCAAGAGTACGTGTATATGCAGGTACAGGTAAAATCATCATCAACGACAGAGAAATCGACGATTATTCCGGTCTTGAAACTCTTAAGCTCATCGTTCGTCAGCCTCTCAATCTTACAGGTACAACCGAGAAGTTTGATATCGTTTGCCGCGTAACAGGCGGTGGCGTAACAGGCCAGGCAGGTGCTATCCGTCACGGTCTTTCAAGAGCTCTCCTTCAGTATGACGAGGCTCTCAGAGCTGAACTCAAGAAGGCAGGCTTCCTCACTCGTGACCCGAGAATGAAGGAAAGAAAGAAGTACGGTCTCAAGGGCGCACGTCGTGCACCTCAGTTCTCAAAGAGATAATTACTTTGTTCTTATCTTATACTCCTCTGCAGTTCTTGCGGAGGAGTTTTTTCTTTTATACCACTTCGGGTCCTCAGAGCACAGCTCTTGCGGTCTCAGCTAAAAACAGTCCCCCGGACTGTTTTATTCACGCTTCGACAGTTCTCAAAGAGATAATCAAGCTTTGCTTATCTTTCACTCCTCTGCAGTTCTTGCGGAGGAGTTTTTTCTTTTGCACCACTTCGGGTCCTCAGAGCACAGCTCTTGCGGTCTCAGCTAAAAACAGTCCTCCGGACTGTTTTATTCACGCTGCGACAGTTCAGCAAGAGATAATTACTTTGTTCTTATCTTATACTCCTCTGCAGTTCTTGCGGAGGAGTTTTTTCTTTTACACCACTTCGGGTCCTCAGAAACTACTTAAATAAATTTTAATAACCCCTTGACTCTCACGTTACGTTATAGTATATAATCATACCGTGAGGTGATAAAATGAAAATGCAGACAAAAGAATTCGCCGACCTCTGCGGCGTAAGCGTACGCACACTTCATTATTATGATGAAACCGGTCTTTTAAAGCCGGAGCAGGTCGACAGAAACACAGGTTACCGCTTCTACGGTGAAGATTCCCTTCTTCGTATGCAGGAGATACTCTTTTACCGTGAGCTTGATTTTTCTTTGAAAAGCATCGCTGAAATTTTGTCCTCACCCGGATACAATAAAGAAAAGGCACTCGCAGAGCAGAAAAAGCTGCTTATTCTCAAAAAGGAGCGTCTTGAAAAACTTATCTCTGCCATTGACGGTACCGCGAAAGGAGCAGATATTATGAAAGCATTTGATAACACAGATTTTGAAAAATACAAGGATGAAGTAAAGGAAAGATGGGGTACCACCGACGCCTATAAGCAGTACAGCGAAAAAACAAAGAACTACTCTGCCGAAAAACAGAATAATCTCGCTGAAGGTATGGATGCCGTTATGAAGGATTTTTCCCTTTGTATGAAGGCGGATAATACCCCCGACAGTGCCGAGGCCCAGTCTCTCGTAAAAGCACTACAGAACCACATCACCGAGAATTATTACACCTGCACGAAGGAAATTCTTTTCGGTCTCGGTCAGATGTATGTTGCCGATGACCGCTTCAGACAAAACATCGACAAACACGGTGACGGTACGGCTGAATTCATCAGCAAGGCAATTGAAGCATACTGCCGAAAGTGTCAATAATAAGAATTCTGTCTTTTTCAGCCCTGAATTTTGGCAAAGTTATGTTTGAAGTTTTAATTTTTTTAACAATGTGTTGACAAATCAGATTTCTCGTGATATTTTATAGTTGATAATGATAATCATTATCAATAATTTGTTAAAGGAGACGTA